>NZ_JBFPKO010000080.1:0-6384 GCF_040948765.1 Paraburkholderia sp. BR10923
GGAAGGCGAAGGCGTAATCATCGCCAACCTGCTGAACCGGTGGAACGCCTTCGGCAAACCGGTTTGCGTCAAAAATGCATAGTCGCGTCCATGGCACGGGAACTCGTACCCATCCGGACAAAGCCCAGGAGTGGGGCGAATTTCGCTGCGCTTGAGGCTATCAACGCCGGGCGCGAGACGGCGATCAGGATTCGTCAGCCGAAGTATCTGAATAACATCGTCGAGCAGGACCACCGCGCGATCAAGCGCCGGACCCGCCCGATGCTCGGGTCCAAGAAATTTCGTTGCGCCCGCATTCTCCGGGGTGACATCGAAATCAAAATCATGCACATGATCGTCAAGGGGCAATTGAACGATTGCGGCGTTGGTGCAGACTGCCGCACAGCAGTTCTATTCGCTGACTGTATAAGGAATGCATGCCATATCGGTCTTGGCCGACCTTTCGCTCTTACTGCGACAGAACCCGAGCTGGTGCCCTGTACCTTGCGACAAGGACATCGTCCCCCTACCACTGTAAATCCGAGACAGCCTGCCCATAGTCGCGCAACTTCGCGACAGTGTAGGCGTCCAGCCATGCGATGATCTGTCGCATTTGTCGCAATTGCGACATTGAGAACATTGAAGCGACCGCATCGGAAGACTCGCTGGAATACCGAACTGACGTGGGATTTGCCACCTCACGCACACTTGGCACAAAAAGTGATAGTCAAGAGAGAAGCCTCTTTTGAATTTCGAGTGGGTGGATTTGGCCGGGTCAAGGGCGGGCGTAACCCCGGCGGACCGCACCCTTGATGCGGTCAAATCCAGTCGCACGCTTGACGGCTCGGGCCAGGCAAAGCCTTGCGGCGCCCAGCTCCCGAGCTCGTCCGGCGGCAAGGACTTCCACGCCTTGGGGCGGGGTTAGGGGTGGGGTAATCCACGCCGAAGAGTCGAGTCTTCCGCTACCGCGCAAGGCGTACCACCCACTCAAATATCAAAAGAGCCAGAGAGAAATTAGTGGGTGCGGCAGCAGGCAGCGTAGTGCAAGGCATTGCACATCGCTACGGCCAGCTCGTTCAACGTAGCAATGGTTAGGGATACACAATGATAGCTTTATCGAAAGAAGAGACGGGCGAAGGCCGTGCTGTGCACGGAGAGCTATCCCTCCCCGACATGAAGGCCGGGGTTGCCCGCGCCTTCTAATGAAAAAATTTTTAGTATCAATCGCCTCGTTTGTGTTGCTACTGTCGATGACGGTGACCTCAGCCGCTGCAGCCGTGGCTGCCCCCGCGCCGTTGCCGAAGTGGAGCGTGTTGATTTTCATGAACGGGAAGATGTGTTTACATTTTGTCTTTTGCGCGAGCAGGCCAAGATGATTCGAACGTTATTGAGCGATGAAGTATGGGCACGAATCGAATCCGTCTTGCCGGGCAAGGAAGGCGATCCAGAGCGCACGGCGACCGACAACCGTTGGTTTGTCGAAGCTGTCCTCTGGATCGGCCGGACCGGATGCCCCTAGCGCGATTTGCCGAAAGAGTTCGGCCGATGGCATACGGTGTACATGGGCTTAGTCCGGATGGGGGTATTGCAAAGATGGTGCGGGTTGTGTAGAAGCGCAACATCATGAAGCCAGCTTGAATAATGCCATATAAAGCCAGACTAAAGACGGGTGAACCGCGCAAGCGCAAGAAACCGGGGTACCGGGTGATGAACGCGCGGGCGTATAACCAGAGCCTGAGAAAGCGCGGCATGATCAGCCTGTATGTGCCGGGCGGCGATCTGAAGGCGCAGCTTATCAACGCAAAGATCCGTACGCCGGGCGTGTCGGGGCGTGAGCCGACCTACACCACGGCGTACATCGAGCTGATCTTTACCTTCTACCGGCTGTTCGGCTGGGGGATGCGGCAGATCACGGGCTATATGGACGACTACTGGGAGACTCGCGGGCTGGACATCCTGGTGCCCAGCGCCAGTCAGCTGGGCGAACGGTTCGCTTCACTGGAGGTGAGCGTCACGCAGCGTTGCGAACAGCTGGCCCGACGTCTCGCGCGCGGCGAGACGATCAGTCTCATCGTCGACAGCACGGGATTGAGCTTTGGGCGGGCGAGCCAGTGGTACGAGGAAAAGTTCGCTCAGAGGGCCGCGCGCACGCCGTGGCGCAAGATGCATCTGTCGATCTCTCGCTTCAAGGCCCGCGAGGTCAGGTCGCGGCGCCCGGCCTGGATGTCTGCCGTAAAGGCCACCCAGGCGCTCACTGGTGAAACGCGTTTGCCACGTTGTGATGAATCGCGAATCGCAGCAATTCGGCCATGATCGCCGCCCGCGAGGCCCCTTCGAAGAGCAGCAAGATCAACCGCGCACGCCTTACCTGGCCAACCGCCATCGTGCGGCTGCGCTGCATCGACATCAGCTCTTCGCGCTCGGTTTCACTCAGATTCATTTTGCCCATGCACTATTAGATAAGTGCAATTTCATTGGTTCAATGGACTAGGAGAAAAGCATGCAGCAAATCGCGGATTCAATTCGACATTCTATAAGGAACAATCACTTAAAGTCGTATGTATATAGTTATCCTTCGAAAAGGTCGTATAAAAGTCTACATAATATCGGCATTGCGGAAATATGGCACACCGGTGATCGCGGGCCAGCTTCAATATATATCCATATACCATTTTGCAGATACAGGTGTACTTATTGTACGTTATTTCTAACTACCCAGGGTACAGAGGATATAATACAAAATTATGTTGATAAAATATGTGAACAAATCAAATTTTATGCGAAATATACGGGAAGGAAGACAGTTGCATCTGTGTATTTTGGTGGCGGAACTGCGACTATTCTAAACGAAAAACAATTCGGACAGGTTTTTTCATCGATTCAACACGGATTCCCGAATATTGCGTCCTCTGCTGAGCTATGTGTCGAAGGTTCTCCCGACTCGATCTCCGAAGAACTCCTCGACTTCTTGAAAAACCAAGGCGTGAACCGAATCAGTATGGGTATCCAAACCATGGATTCCGCTGAACTGAAGGCCAGCGGTCGCCCATACCCGGTTTCGACAACAATCTCCGCGGTAGAAAATATCCGAAAGCGTTTCGAAAATTTCAATCTGGATCTGATCTACGGCCTTTCAGGTCAGACCTACGAAAGCTGGCAAAATTCGCTCCGCCACATCGTTTCATCAGGTCCACTTACTATCTCACTGTATCCTGCAATTAGCCGACCTCTCACAGCGATTTATAAGCAGCAGCGATTGCATCCGGCGCGATACATCGACGACCAGACCACGTATGCGATCTACGATAGCAATGTCGAGTTCATGCAAATGAATGGATACCGACAAGAGTCCTTCACTAGGTTCACCCGTCTGCCAGAAAGCAGCAGCGCGTACGCCCAAGAGACTTCCGACTTTCTCGGCGTTCCGATGATCGGAATTGGAGCAGGCGCAAGAAGCTACAACGGAAAATACCACTACAGCTTCGACTACGCGGTCGACCTCAATGAGGTCGGCAAGGCCATTCAAGATTATTTGAGCCTCGAAATCACCGAACACAGCATGGTGAGGTACGGGATTGTTCTGGATGCTTACGAAGAGCGCTTGAGATATTTCATCCTCAGCCTTACGCTGAACCAGCTTTCTCGGGCGTACTATTCATCACAGTTTGGCCGGAGTCTGTATTCTGATTTTTTGGACGTAATTGATGCACTTGAGGCTGAGGGGTGCATCGAGCCACCGTCCAATGACAAGATTCGATTGACCAGGAAGGGTTACAAATACAGTAATTTGGTCGCGCACCATCTTTTCTCGAGCCATGTGAAAACCCTGGAAGAAAGGTATGTTCCACGATGAACAACAGTGAGCAATTTTGGGAGAAAGGTTATTCGGACGCGAAAGTTTGGACGATGGGCGGACCGAGTGTTGAGGTATTTGAAATTGAACAGTTTCTACCACGAAACTCGACTGTTATAGACATCGGCTGTGGCGAAGGCAGAAATGCGCTCTTTCTTGCCCTCAGGGGACACAAGGTGACCGCCTTGGAACTTTCCTCGAACGCCGTGAAGAAACTTCGTTCGATTGCTGACCGTTATTCATTGAACATCGATGTGATCGAGCAACGGATCGAGGATTTCGTACCGGATGAAAATTATGATCTAGTTATGGCGCACTCGTCGTTACATTTCGTGACGAAAGACGTGTGGATTCCCTTGCTTCGGGAAATGAGGCAACTGACTAAGCCGGGCGGATTTCACAACTTCACATCGATTATTGGAATTCCTCGCTACCCAGTTCCGCACGAGTGCCGACATGCCAATTCGTTTGACCGAGGCGATCTCGACTCGCAATATGCGGACTGGCAGATTCTTCGTTCCGATTTCTACGCCAAGTGGGATTGCCATCCGGGTATTCCGACGCATGTGCATGCCGTTGAGAAGTTTCTCTCGAGAAAAGCAAACTCGGTCGAGCGGTTCACGTTGACGAAGGTCGATCTTTCGAACAGCGACAATCTTCCTTTAATCTTGTTCGACAGCATACCCCTTGGAGCCGATGCTACCGCAGTCAAGTCGATGGGTGTTCGTCCGAGACATGTCAATCGGATTGAAATGCTAGGGTGGAACATGACGTCTCCTATGGAGCTGACGGGCAACTATGTGGTTGAAGACTGGATTTTCGGGAAATACGGACTCCAATTCACACAGGGCATTTTGACGGGTAAATACGAGTATTTCACGTCACCAGTTTCGTTGCGGAACTCTAGACATCATGTATGGACCTGCCGCACCTCAAGGCACGCGGATTAACCTTGTGAACCGCCCCGGGGTTTTCCCTCAGGATTACCCACAAGTTATGCAGTCGTGCTATTCGTCCTGCCTGAATATTCGGTACATCATCGTAATTTCATGCAGAACAAGAAAGCCACGCCAGATGACGGTAGGCCCTGGAGGATGATCACGCTTTCGAGGAAGATAGCCGCCGAGTCTGGCGATCCACAAAATCACCTGCGCGAGTGAGGGCGGTTCATCGGGCATTTCTGTACTACCGTGCGTACGGCAGTAGAGGGCCTGCCACTCGATTGGCTGCAGCAATACTTCGCACGACAGGTTTCCATCAAGCCGTGCAAGCAGCATCGCGTACAGGATTCTCCAGCTTACTACGGCGAACAACGCGGTGGCGCGTACGAATCGTTCGACATTGCCAAATTGGCGGGTTTCAATGCGACAGCCGCTTTTAAGCACGCGATGCCACGATTCAATTGTGCATCGACGTGCATACCATGCCAGACGCTCGAGGGCCTGTGCTTGCGTATACGTAGGCACCGAGGTCAGCAATAGCCATTCCAATGGCTCGGCTCCTTCGTCTACGTTCGTTTCCAACGCATGAATTGCAAATACCTCAATTTCGGGAAGCTTCTCGCGACGACGATTTTGCCGCGGACGAAGGCGTACGGGCATGCATCGTACAACCAGCCGTGCGGTGCGCGCCTGTCGGTTTTCGCGCGCAGGCACCTGCAGTTGCGTTTCTCCAATCACTGGCAAGGCTAGCACGGTTTCCAACAAATATCGATCAGGGTGTGCAACGCGTCGATTCCACGAAGCGCGCACCAGCCAGTCGACACCGGCAGGCCGCCGTGCCAGGAACACATCGTAGACATCGCCTTCGCGATCGCTCACGCCGATGACTTGCGTATGCGGACAGTGTGTCTTGAGTATGCCCAGCTGCTCGATACCTTCGAGCCATTTCGCGCGCTCTTTCTCTTGTACGCTTCGTTGTCCGCGCAGATGTTTCTTGCCCAACTCCTCCAGCCTACGTATCCACGTCTTCGGGCCGATCACGCTGAGTGGCAGCCCCTCAGACGTGAGCGCAAGCAGACTGTGTATCAGGAAACCACGAACGTGTGGATCGGAGCCATATCCCAGACCTTCGGTTGCCCGCAAATGAGACAAATTGAACTCAGTGGTGTCCTGAACCGCAAGTACGATCTGCACCTGCTGCATGCGACAAAGCGTTTGGCCGATGTGCGCGCCCAGCACGCCATCGACATCCACCTGTGGGTTATCGAAGAACCGATAAGCCGCCTTCAGCTCAGAAGAATTGAACGATTGCGGAAAAGAGCAATGCGGACTCGTCGAAAGCCTACGCGCCAGCATCACGAGCCGTCTGGTCAGGCGAGCGTCGCCACGTTCGGCGCACCAAACTCTTCACTTGCCCAGTCATCGAGGTCAGGGGTGTGCGACAACGCCCGGCATCACAGATCATGAACGGATCAAAGTTAAGGAGTCCGGTCTGAATAATTCGCTTTCGGCGGCACCGCTCACGGTGTCGACGCGAAAGCGGCGCAGAGGTTTAGCCACGACACAAGCACAAGGACGCAAAAACGCCGCAGTTTTCTGAGGATCATGCGC
>NZ_JBFPKO010000081.1:0-5995 GCF_040948765.1 Paraburkholderia sp. BR10923
AAACAACTCGCATCCCGATTCGCTGCGTGGCGCGAATTCACCGGCATCGCTCAAAATCCGTCGACTGTCTCCTGAGCGATTGACTCTTCGCAGTAGTCCGTGCCACTGCCGACAAGTTGACAATGCCCCGATCTGGCCTTCGACCCTGAGAAAGGCAAGCCGGACGAGCGTCCTGCGGCTATTTTTCTCTTCGACGACGTGCTCACGCGTGGCGCCCACTTCGCTGCAGCAGCCCGAAAACTTCGCGAAGTATTCGGCGACGTGCCGGTGATTGGCTGCTTCATCGCGCGCACCGTCATTCCGAACCCGTTTGACGATATCGACATCGACGACCTTCTTTTACGTCTTCCCGGCCCTTCGGGAGGCGCGCAATCTCATGAAAAAGGGCACCGAGGTGCCCTTTTTTGCTGATGCGGTTGATTGCCGCTCTCACGTAGAACAGGCGTTATGTCCAACCGCCGCGACGCTCAAAAATACCCCGACCCCCACTTTACAGTAAAATGGGTTGGCGTACAATAATTGTAGGTACCCCAATACCGTTGCCGGCGCGAGCCGGCCCTATGGAGTGACGATGCAACCCGTACAGATGGCCCCAGCCGAACGCGCGGCGCTCGAGCGCCTGGTCGAGCACGCACGCGGCGACACCGGCCAGAGCCGGCGCGTGGCCGACTTCCTGCTGGCCTGGTGGAACGCCGGCCAGTGCGGCAGCTACGACCTCACGACCGCATGGGGCGTGGACGACACCATTATGGACGATATGTGCGTGGTGTTCCGCCTCGCCTCGCGGGCGAACAGCTATCCCGAGACGCTGGGCTGCGGCCCGCAGTTCGAGGCCATCGTGCGCGCATGGCGTCCCAAACTCGTTGAGTGAGATCCACATGGCAACCGAAACCATCGACCAGAAGACCCTTACGCGGCTCGTGGAAGCCGGCGCCGTGCGCGCGGCGCATGTCGTCGGCCACGGCAACGGCTGGACGCTTGCGGCCAAGTACGGCCTGACCGAGCGTTTCCTGTCGGCCAAGCGCGGCGACGTGCGCGTGTTCCGCAAGCTCGAAACGCTCGTGAGTTTCCTGCGCGACATGGGTATCAGCCGCTTCGACGTGGACGCGGCCGGCTTCGATCCTGACTCGATCGAGCGCACCACGCGGCCCGACCGATCGGCCGCGCTGAAGGAGGCGCACGCCGCACGCGCCTATGACAAGTGGTTCCGCGAGCAGGTGCAGGAGTCGATGGACGACCCGCGCCCGAACGTGCCGCACGCGCAGGTGCAGCAGGAGATGGCAGAGAAGAAGGCGGCATTGCGCAGGCGGCTCGCACGCGGGGCTAAATCTTGATCGTGGAGTGGCGCGCGAAGGCGCGCGAGAAACGGCACAGAATCTTTGATTACATTGCGGCCGACAACCCGGTTGCCGCGCTTGAGCTGGACGATGAAATCGAGCGGAAAACCGACGTCTTGCCCGAGCATCCCGAACTGTACCGTGCCGGCCGTGTGCGCGGCACGCGCGAAATGGTGCTGGGGCCGAACTACATTCTGGTCTACCGGGTATTGAAGCAGGCCGGCATCATCGAAATCGTGCAGATCGTCGGCGCACGGCAGGACTACCAAAAGGGGAAGCGAAAATGATGCTGATTGGCGGGTTGCTGTATGTTTTCGGGCGGCATTGTCAACTTGTCGGCAGTGGCACGGACTACTGCGAAGAGTCAATCGCTCAGGAGACAGTCGACGGATTTTGAGCGATGCCGGTGAATTCGCGCCACGCAGCGAATCGGGATGCGAGTTGTTTGCGATAGCGTGAAGCCCGTAGCAGGTGTCGCTTGAGCGCGAAGTGCTGCCGGATCAGGCCGAAGCTGGAGAGAAAAGCCTGCGTGCGCTTCGGGTCACGAAATCCGCGCATGCGCCGCTCACGTTCACGCGTAGGCTGATGACTGTTCTCTGCCCGGTTGTTCACCCGGGCCACAGCCTTGACGAAGACGTGTTTGATGTTTTCCAGTTCGGGGATGTCGGCCTTGGCTGCCGGGTAGCTGCGAAGCTGATCGGTGACAATCCTTCGTGGCGCGTCGGCACAGGCGGCCAGCACGCGGTTGAAGAAGCGCTTTGCTGCGGCCTTATCGCGATGTTTCTGCAGCAGGATGTCGAGTTCGGCGCCGTGCTGGTCGACTGCCCGCCAGAGCAGATAAGGCTCATCGCGCAACGTAACGAAGACTTCGTCCAGATGCCATGTGCGCCCAGGCTTGCGGCGAGCAGCTTTGACGCGATGTGCGAAGCCCGCGCCGAATTTGTCGCACCAGCGGCGGGTCGTCTCGTAACTGACAACGACACCGCGCTCGAACAGCAGTTCTTCAATATCACGCAGGCCAAGTTGGAACCGGAAATACCACCGAACCGCGAGACTATTGAGTTTTACTAAATTCATGACAACCGATTCTCTGCTGGTGCGTTATACGGTCATCGCGTTGAAGGGAGACTCGGTTGATGGCCAAAATGGACGATGCTACGCGCAAGCGGGTGCGTGCCGGTCGCTTGATGTTGGCGGGAAAGACGCCCGCCGAAGCGGCAAAGATGGTCGGAGTGGCGCGGCAGACCGCATACACGTGGAAGGCCCGACTCGAAGAAGGTGGCATCGATGCGCTTCGCGTGATGGCCACGGGGCGACCGGCCCAACTGGATGCGGCCCAACTCGAAGGTTTGCGCGCAGCGCTGCTGCAGAGCCCGTTGATACACGGATTCCGTACCGAACTGTGGACGCTCAAGCGCGTACGGGTGCTCATCGAGCGACTGTACGGCGTTACCTTCAGCGAGGTACATGTCTGGCGGTTGCTGGGCGCCTTGGGGTTCAGCTCGCAAAAGCCGGAGCGCCGGGCGATCGAGCGCAACGAGGACGCGGTACTGACCTGGAAGCGCAAGACCTGGCCCACGCTCAAAAAAAGTGTCCCGCCGAAGGACGACTGATCGTCTTCATTGACGAATCCGGCCTCTCGGAGCGCCCCACACGAGTGCGCACCTGGGCGCCCAAGGGCTGCACGCCGATCATTCAGTACCACTTCAACTGGAAGCACGTTTCGGCCATCGCCGGTCTTAACCGTACCAACTTCGTGTTCCGCCTGCACGACGGCGCGATCAAAAGCGCGCAAATCATCGAATTCCTCAAAGCGCTGCGCGCGCAACTCAGACGCAAGCTGATGATCGTGTGGGACGGCGCAGCGCAGCACAAGAGCCGTGTCGTGCGCGAATACCTTGACAGCACGGATGGCGCAATCCAGATGGCGCTGCTGCCCGGCTACGCCCCGGACCTGAATCCAGTCGAATACCTTTGGGCCTGGCTCAAGCGGCACGCATTGGCGAACTTCTGCCCTGATAACCTGGCCGAGCTGAAGCACACCGCTCGAAGCAAGCTCAAGAGCGGCCAGAAGCGCAAATCGATTATCGTTGCCTGCTGGAAGCAAGCCGAGCTTTGGTAATGTCATGATTTACGTAACTCTCAATAGATAGCGGCAGGCTCATCGGACGGACTTCTGTAATGCGGTAGCCAACCCGCGGATATCAGCATGATCCACCGTCGAGATGTACTGCTACGTCGCCCTCAGGAAATTCCGACAATATGAATTCGACAAACTGAAAAACCGATCCCGATTGACACCGGGAGTCATATCAGCGGGCCTCCCACCGTGGTCGTGGAGGCGGCGGGGTTAAAGTGAGTTTGCGAACAGCTTTAACCAGAGGGAGGCTGAGATGAAATATAGCGGAATCGACCTGCATTCGAACAACAGCGTCGTAACGGTGACCGATGAAAATGATCGGGTGGTGGCCGAAAAGCGCCTCCCCAACGATCTGGCGAAGATTCTCGGAATACTCACGCCATGGCGCGACGAGCTGGCGGGAGTCGTCGTCGAATCAACGTTCAACTGGTACTGGCTTGTTGATGGCCTTCAGGCTGCCGGTTTCACCGTGGATCTGGCGCATACCGCTGCGATTAAAAAATACGAGGGGCTCAAGCACAGCGGCGACGAAACTGATGTTCGCTACCTTGCACACCTGATGCGGCTCGGGATCCTGCCTACGGGAGCCATCCTGCCGCCGGAACAACGTGCCGTCCGGGATCTGGCGAGGAAGCGGATGCAACTGGTGCGAAGTCGCTGCCAGCATATCCTCGCGGTCGAAAACATCACGGCCCGTCAGCATGGCACTCGCATCACCAGCAATCAGGCCATGGGCCTGAGCGCCGAAACCATCGACCAGATGCGGCTGCAAGAGGACGTGGCGCTGGCGATCAGGGCGAACGCGGCGGTCATTGCCACCCTTTCTGCACAGATCGAAATTCTTGAAAAGCGTCTTCAGGAAAAGGTGACTGCACAAGCGGAGTATTGGGACTGTGCTACGCAAGGCCGGCAAGCCTGCAGTCCTCGCGCTTGCGATTGCCGCTTTAGCTGCAGGCGGTGGAGTAAGCGCCGCGCGTATCTGGCGCGCGATGCATGATACGGTCGTGGCGCCGAAAGTGCCGGTCGCACCCAACCCGGCGAAGTCGTCTCCGGTTCCTGCTGGCAGCTCCGACGGTACGATGCCGATCAACGCCGCGCCCGCACGTCCGCTTGTGTCGAGTGACCTCGACACGCACAGACCGGCGGCTCAGTCCGCACTCGCGGACGTCGATGCCCGCACTCTCGCTTCTCAGTCGCTTCTACCGGCTGCTCCAGTCGCCCAGGCTCCGCATGCTTCTGCCGTAAACGCAGCAGCATCCCCCATTCGGATGCAGCGATCTTCGCCGTCCGCTACTTCTGTCAGTGGGATTTCGTCGCCGTCGCCTGCAACAGAGCCCTCCAAACTTGCGCCGAAGGTGACCGATGCCCCGAATAACAACCAGCCCGCGGCACGCCCCCAGTTGTGCCCGCCACAACCCAGGCGAAAGCGGTTCCCGGCGGGTCGGCGCAGGATGCTCCGAGGGTCGAGTCGCGCCCTGCCTTGCGTCCTCTGCATCGCCTTACCCACCACGCGGCGGCCACTGCAAACAGCGATATCGCCGAGCCGGCCGCTCCAGCGCAACCCAAAGCACAGCCCTCAAAGTCGCGCGATGTGCAGCTATTCTGATGAGGCGACCGATGAAGCAACAGCCGCTTAATGTCACGCTCCTGTCCGCGGGGCTATCGATCCACGGTGACGTCATCCTCGATCACGGTATCAGTAACTTCGGCATCGTGGACGGGAATGTCGTTTCAAGTTCCGGCCTCGTCCACATCGGCCCGGGAGGCATGGTGAAGGGTCAGGTCGAAGGCGAGCATGTCAGGGTGGACGGAACCGTCGAAGGCGACGTCCATGCCCGCGGCGCTCTGGAGATCAATGGCCGCGTGATAGGCAACGTCTACTACTACGGGACGATCCGTCTCGGCCCGCGTGCGTCACTTGAAGGGCAGGTCAAGCGCAGGAGCGATCTGACGATAGAGAACGCTGCAAGCAACGTTCAGCAGTTGTCACGCGCCGCATCGGACTCCTGATGATGGGGCCAGCCGACTGTCGTTCCGAGGTCGTGAATACGAAGGGTTTGGTCGAAAAACGCAACGTGGTGGTCGCAGACGGCCAGACAATCGACGAGCCCCTAGTCTTACTGTGTCACATAATCAGTTATGCAGCCTATTACCGTACAGGAAGAATGCCATCGTTGCATGAGCCGTAGTCCAAGCAGGATACGCAACGTGGTAATGGAATCGGGAACGTGGCGTTGAGCGCGCTGGACTGCCCCGGGGGATGTAATCGGAGGGAAGGGCAGGCATCGCGCGTTCCGGGAAGTTTTTTTATCGCGCTCATCCGAGCGCATCCTGAGTCGCTGAGCCATCAGAAACCCATATGCAGCGATACTCAGCGTGGCGTGGTGGTGCAAGCCACGCCAGCCTCGCCCTTCGTAATGGCCGAGCCCGAACTCCTGTTTCGGGTCCTGATAGTCGCGCTCGATGCGCCAGCGCATTTTGGTCACGAACACGAGCTGCTCGAGGGTCGCCTCTTCGG
>NZ_JBFPKO010000082.1:0-5579 GCF_040948765.1 Paraburkholderia sp. BR10923
CGGCTGCACCACATCCTGGACAACCTCGACTTCGTCCGTCATGTACACCTGTCCATTTAAAATTTGAATGGACATGATCGTCGGGCGGCACGACTTGCCGATCAAGATGACTTCGCCGGGTGCTTACCTTTAGATCATCCTTCGCGCTCACCCATGCGCGAGCCAGATCGCGGAATGCTTCGTCTTCCACGCTGGGCACATACACCGCTGACAGGTCGCCAGCGCGCAGAGATCGCACGAGCTTGATTGCATCGCGTCGATCTGTCTTGACGCGTTCGCCGGGCTTCCTGGGAATCAACGATGGCGCGCACACCATGCACTCTAATTCCTTCTGCACGAGCTGACGGTAAAGCCCGTAGCCGCACGGACCGGCCTCGTAGACAAGGTGAATGTGCCGCGCTTTAGACTGCAGGGGCTTGCATAGCCGATCGATATCGGCCTTCGTCGTCCCGATCTTTCCGAGCAATTCGACCTCGCCAGTGCCGAGCGCATAGGCAGCCGTGATCGACTCCTTGTGAACATCTAATCCGACGTACAACGTGCTATCGTTTTCCATGCTTTGCGACACGTGTCGCCGTCTGCCGGACGTAAACCGGTTGAAGTATTGGATGGCAAAGCTCTTCCTTGTCTTGTCACACCCTGAGTCCCCCACTTCCGGGACTCAAGTTCCGTGACCTGCTGTACGACCAGCAGTTGCCTACCTGGACATGCGTGACTGGAAACGGTCGGGTATGAAGCTCCGGAGACAACGTACTTCTCGAAAGACGGTTCACTCGGCGACGAGGGGATCGACACTGCAAGCAGCGGTGCGGTGTGAAGGCCAGGCAAGTTCCGTATGCGCAACATAAGTGAATTGCCGTGTGAATTTCCGTAAAAACGAACAAGCCAAAGCTGCTGTCAGGCTTGAACCAAAAGGTAAATGGCAGGTTGCTCTCTTGGCATGTGGGGGCACGTCGTCGAGGCGCCATCGGAAAACAGGCAGGTGCTAACCGGATAGACCCACGCGAGGATGCGGGTCGGCATGGAAGGGAACGTGGTAAGCCCGATTTCTCGCCTTCGTCTCGGTGTATCGAATCGAAGGCAGGCAAGCCGTAAGGCGAGCTGTTGGGGGAGCGGGTATAGGAGTGCGGAAAAAGCGAACGGCCGCCTGTAATGGGCAGCATAGGGGTTCAAGATTTGCCCCAGCCTGAAAGGGCGCAGACTTCCGCATGGTGCGGCTGTCGCGGGCCAACGTCTCAGATTCGACGAGAGGAAGTTTGGAAGAGACCGGTAGCGCTACGGTTCAGCACCTCTCGCCCCAGCAATGGGGCGAATCAACGATGTGATGCGCGCGAAGGTCGTGTGCACTCGGACACGACCGGTGTCGAGACGACACTTTAGCTGTGCTTGAGCGCAGTGCGGTGAAAGTCGCACGCTGCGTTCTTAGGGGGCGGCGGCGTAGTAATACGCTGCTGCTACCCGCCGGCGTCCGCGCTGGAAATCGCCGGGTGCGGTCCTGTCCACACCGTGCGGCTCTGGCAGTCATGCTATCCCGCGTTTGATTTCTCACGGCAGGCCAGCCTTTACCTCGCGGGAGTCATACTGCCTAGAACAGTTCGTCGTTCCACCTGCTCGGAGAGTCAATCCGAAGCAATTCTATCCACCGACGTGCGCGTTCGGGCGTACAGACTAGCGATACACAGAGCGGTACAGCCATTGACGAGCATTGCACTGCAACGGCCGGAGTATTGCCGTCCGCTTCATACATATGCGCGACGCGCCAAAGCGGAGCCGCGGGCTATCAACCCGCCGGCCGCAGCATGCCCATCGCGGCAATAGAGAGTTGCAGGTTCGGTACTTCCGCGCGATGCGCGAGACGCCTGTCCTGCGCGCATTCGACTCTACATTTTCAATCCAGCGTTGGCACTGCGCAGGTCGAATGCGAGCGTCGGCAGGGAGGACGGTTATGCCCTTTACGCAAAGGTGATTTCGAGCGAGCGTAGTTCCGCATAGCAAGGTGCAATGCCTATAGTTTGCGTCAACGCTGCCGGCAAAGGTTGGTTGCGGCCGACGTCAGCGGTAGCGCCCTTCAAGCAACGCACCTAATTTTTTGGAGAATCCTATGCTTGACAAGACCTCTATTGCGACGCTCAGTCTCCAGGACGACGAAGTCACGCGCGACGCGGAGTATTTCGAATACACGTCCTCGGCGAATCCGATCGGAGCGAAGCTGATTTCGCGCGTGCCGTATCGCACGTTCCTGAACTCGCTCTACGATAACGGCCCTACCCGTATCGTGCCGCTGGACCTTTCGTCCGAACTCGGCGTCGATTATCCGGCTACGGGTCCGGGCTTGATGGCCAGCTTCGTGCGCATTGTTGCAGGCGAAAAGGTGTCCGTGAACCCAAACGCGACCTCCCAGGTGTTTTACGTGCTGGAAGGACACGGCACGGTCGCACAGAACGGCACGGCGTTCAGCTTCGGCGCCGGCGATTTCTTTTCGCCTCCGGGTGGCGGCGAGGTTGTGATTTCGGCCGAGGGCACCGCTCGTCTCTATTACGTCAACGACGGCCCTCTGCTTTCGTATCTGGGCGCCGACTTCTCGCGTGCGCGTTTCACCCCGACGCTGTATCCGGTGGCGCGTGCGAAGGAAGAGCTCGAAAAGGTTTCGAATGCTCCGGGTGCAGCTCAACGCAACCGCGTAAGCATCCTTCTCGGTAACGCGCACTTTCCGCAGACTCGCACGGTGACGCATTCGATGTGGGCCATGTTCGGTGTCGTTGCACCGAAGACGATGCAAAAGCCGCATCGCCATCAGTCGATCGCGCTCGACTTCATCCCCAACTGCAAGCCGGGTGTCTATACGCTCGTCGGCACGGAACTGGATGCCAATGGCGACATCGTCGCACCCAGTGCGCGTGGATTGGACGCCGGGCATGGCCTTCGTCACGCCCCTGGCTACTGGCACGCCCACTTCAATGAGTCCGACGAAGCCGCGCACGTTATCCCGCTGCAAGATGCTGGCTGCAGACTTATCTGCGGTCTCTCGACATCCCGTTCGCGCGATAAACGCGAGGCGGACGGTCCGCCGGTGGCGGCAGAACGTCGCAGTGCTCGACGGACCGACAGAACAGAGATATTCTACGGTAGCGACGCCGCGCTCAGCCTTCGTCCATGCGAGAGCGCGGTGCATTTAATCCGCAGCGTGCCGACGCGGCGGATTCGCGCTTGTTTGTCGCAAAGCAGCCCCAAGGCGCGCGTCGTCATCTTTCGCATGACGCGACAAAATTGCGTGAAGAGGCGGTTATCAAATGTTTCTGTTCCGGGGAGCCGGGGTCGCTCCATGTGCGCTTACAACGAAAACTCTCACTGCTTTCTTGCCAGCAGAACATGTCACTGGTGTTGGCAGCTCCTGCCGTAAGTGAGAGTCCGTGTGTGCTTCGTAAATGACCCGTCGCGTAACTTTCAATGAAAGCCCGGTCCTGAAGACCTCCAGCCACCGAGGCAGATCCACGGTCGTAATGGCCTTGATAACGATCGGTTTCGCTGCGTGCATCGCACGTGCCCTTTGGATTCAGGTGCTCGATAGTCGCTTCTACCAATCGAAAGGAGACGAGCGTGTCGACCATGTCATCGACCTGCAAACCGATCGAGGCCGAATCGTCGACCGCAACGGTCGCGTGCTGGCTACGAGTGTCCCAACGATGGCAGTGTGGGCGGACGCAAGCGGGATTCCGGACAATGTGCAGCCAGGCAAACTCGCCATGCTCGCGCAATTGCTAGGAATGTCAGATCAGCAACTGAACACTCAAATTGAAAGCGACAAGACGTTCGTCTATCTGAAGCATCAGATCTCGCGAGACGTCGCCCGTCAGGTCGAAGCACTCGCCATCCCAGGTATTTATGAGCTGCCCGAATATAAGCGCGTGTACCCGGAAGGTGCAGTTACCGCTCAGGTGGTCGGTTTCACGGATACGGAGGGCCGGGGCGAGGAGGGTGTTGAACTCGGAGCACAAAGTGAGCTCAACTCGGTGGACGGGAGAGAACTCGTCGTGCGCGATCGGGTCGGCCATATCGTGAGTGACCTCGGGAGCGTAAAGAGTCCTAAACATGGGGCGGATATCGAGCTCGCGCTCGACCGCAGCATCCAGTACATCGCTTACGAGGCCCTTCGGGACGCAGTCACTTCGAGCCATGCAGAAAGCGGATCCGCGATCGTGGTTGACGGACACACCGGAGAAATTCTCGCGCTTGCAAATTACCCGAGCTACGATCCCAACGACAGGTCGGCCCTGCGCGGCCCCGCGTTGCGCAACCGCGCCGTGACCGACGTGTTCGAACCGGGCTCAATCATGAAGCCTCTAACCGTATCGCTCGCGCTCGACCTGGGTCGGCTTACGCCCAGTTCGATTGTGGAAACCGACGGGCGATTTTCGCTTGACGGCGCGGTTATCACTGACGATGCGAACTTCGGTACGCTGACTGTCGCCCAGGTCATCCAGAAGTCCAGCAACATTGGCGCATCGAAGATTGCCCTGACGATGAAGCCCGAGGAAATGTGGGGGCTTTACTCGGCATTGGGTTTTGGCCGGCAGCCCAAGCTTGGCTTTCCAGGCGCGGCTGCCGGCATCGTGAAACCATGGAGTAAATGGCGGCGAATCGAACAGGCGACGATGTCTTACGGCTACGGCGTCTCGATGTCACTCGTCCAGCTTGCGGAGGCATACACGGTGTTCGCCAACAATGGTCGGCTCGTTCCGCTTACGCTATACAAACGAGATGGCTCGACTGTGGCGGACACACAGGTATTCACGCAACGGACTACCGACCAAATGCGGGCGATGCTGGAGAGTGTCGTTTCCAAGGACGGTACTGCGCCGGACGCGCAGGTGCCTGGCTATAGCGTCGGCGGTAAAACGGGCACGGCCTACACTGCGACGCGGCACGGCTATGAGCGCAACGCCTACCGTGCATCGTTCGTGGGGATCATTCCGATCCGGAGTCCAAGGCTCGTGATAGCTGTATCTGTAGACAAGCCCCAAGGAGCCAAACATTTCGGCGGTGACGTGTCCGGGCCGGTGTTCGCCCGGATCGCGTATGCAGCGATGCATGAACTTGGCGTGGCGCCCGACATGCCGATGCCAGATGCCAAGGACGGCCCAGTTGCGAACGGAGACTTCCGTTAGACCTCGAGGACGCGTTGCCGCCGGTCGATTCGATCGCGAACGCTGACGAAAGAGGCGTCGCATGAGTGCAAGTGTGCCCGAAGTGAACCGGGATAATGTGGCCATAGCAGGGGGCGATCGCGATGAGAGAAGATATCGACGAATTTGACGCGTATCTGAACCATCTGGCGCAGGCGTTAGGGCACGCCGATCGCCATGCCGGCCTCAAGGGTTACTGTTCGGGCCTGGTATTGCCGTTGTCACGCAAGAGCGTCGAGCCGATGGCCGCGCATATTGACCCACTTCACGCGAGTGCGAAGCACCAGTCACTCCACCATTTTGTGGCCAAGGCAGAATGGTCTGACCGGGCGGTCCTGCAGCGGGTACGCGAATGGGTGATGCCCGCGTTAGACGCGCACGCTGCTAAAGAAACCG
>NZ_JBFPKO010000083.1:0-5444 GCF_040948765.1 Paraburkholderia sp. BR10923
CGCTCTGAATGGTCAGGACAGCAAACTGCACTGCCATCGTCCCACTCGAACGGATGTGCCCTGCGGATGATCCCGGAGTCGAAGTCGCCAGCCAACCGCCTCCTCCCGCGTCAGCGGGTTAGTTCAATATCAATTATTGGTCTGTCACGCTTTAAACTGGCGCCCTTTCAGTTTCTTCCGCCTCTGGATGCGCGCCCACAACGACCATCTCGCCCTGCTGCCCGAAGCAGAACGGCAAGCGCTCTATGACCGCCCCGAATTCGATGATTTCCAGCGCGCGGGGTACTTTGCCTTGACCGCCGACGAACTGGCGCTAGCGGAACGGCGCCGCGGCCTGAACGAACAAATACTCTGTCTGCTGCAAACCGGCTATTTCAAGGCCACGCGGGCGTTTTTTACGTTTACGGAACTTCCGCTGGAGGATGCGGGATACCTGCGCGAACGCTATTTCCCTCAACAGGCGCTTTCGCCAAGACTCATCCGGTCTGCGGAAATCTACGCGCAGCGACGCGAAATCCTTTCACTGTTCCGCTTTCGCCTCTGGTCGAAGCACGACAGCCCGTCACTCACGCAACGCACCGCACAACTGGTACGGCGCGATGTGACACCCGCATACGTGGTCACCGAACTCATCATCTGGCTGAACCAGCAACATATCGTACGGCCGGGTCATACCACCTTCCAGACGATCATCAGTACCGCGCAGCGTGAAGAACGGCAACGACTGGCCGCGCTGATCGAGGCGCAAATCACCGATGACGTCAAGGCCTCGCTACAAGGCCTGCTCGTACGCGACGAGTCGCTGTCCGAACTCGCTGCTATCAAGCAGGATGCGAAATATTTCGGACCTCACATGATGGGACGCGAGCGCCGCAAGCGCGCCACGCTCGAACCCGTCTACAACGCCGCCCGACCCATCCTGCCCCAACTCGGTATCTCACAGCAGAATATCGCGTATTACGCGAGCTTGGCACATTTCTATACCATCTATGACCTACGTCAGCCGCAACCCGGGCAGTCATTCCTGTACCTGCTGTGCTACGCCTGGCAGCGCTACCGGCAGCTGAACGACAATCTCGTCGATGCCCTGCGCCATCACACGAAGAAGTTCGAAGACGACAGCAAGGCCAGTGCCGATCACGCTTTCATTCACGCCAAGCTTCAGCGGCAGAAAGATACACCTCAGGTCGGCAGGCTCCTGCAGCTCTACGTCGATGACTCGCTCGACAATGTCACGCCGTTCGGAATCGTGCGGCACCAGGCATTCAGCATCCTGCCCAAGGCTGACCTGCAGCAGGTCGCCAGCCTGTTGAGCACTAAGCCCCTCAGCCAGATGGAGCTGCGCTGGCAGGCCGTCGACGAGGTCGCCGGGCAGATTCGCACGCGGCTCCGGCCGCAGGCGACGACACTCCAGTTTTCGAGCGCACGCAACGACGATCCATGGCTTGCGGCCCTGCACTGGATGCGAGGGGTGTTCGCTCGCCGGCAGCGCCTTGACCGACAACCGATCGACGACATTCCTCCCAATACAATCCCGGAGCGACTGCGCCCGTATCTGCTCACCTTTGACGACCGGGGCCAGCCCACAGCCCTTCGCGGCGATCGCTATGAATTCTGGGTCTACCGGCAACTGCGCAAACGCATCGATAGCGGCGATCTGCCTCTGAATGACAGTACCCAGCATCGACAGTTCAGCGACTATCTTGTTCCTGCCGATCGTACGGCAGCCGTGCTCGACAAACTGGATCTCGCCTAGTTGCACCAACCGGTACAAGTCACCGTTGCCGCCTTGTGCGACGAGCTTCGCAAACTCTGGCAGCGCTTTGACCATGAACTGCGACAGGGCAAGCTCAAACACCTTGACTACGACGCGCAACACAGCACCCTGACGTGGCGCAAACCCAAGGCCGACAAAAACGCCACACAGCAGGAAAGCTTCTACGCGAAGCTGCGCGCGCTACGCGACATTGCCGACATCATCCGGTTTGTGAATGAGCGTTGCGGCTTCCTGTTGACGATGACGCCCCTGCAACCCCGTTACGCGAAGAAGATCGCCGACGCGGACAGCTTGATGGCGGTGATTATTGCGCAGGCCACCAATCTCGGCAATCTCGCCATGTCCAGACCTGCGATATCCCGTATCACACACTCGACGAAACATATCGCCAGTACTGCCGTCTGGCCACACTGCGGGCTGCCAACGACCGGGTTGCCAACTTCATCGCACAATTACCGATCTTCGAGTACTACTCGTCCGATCTTGGCGCACTTTTCGGTGCCATCGACGGACAGAAGTTCGCTGCCGCCACTCCGACCGCAAAGGCGAGGCACTCGCGCAAATATTTCGGTCGCGAACGGGGAGTCGTCGCCTTTACCTCCCTCACCAATCAGTTACCACAACACGACCGATATCGCGCCGACGATTATCACCGGAGACATGCACAGCATCAACAAGATGAATTTCGCGGCCATGTACTGGTTCGAGATGGACTTTGCGCCGCGCTTCACCAACCTGCAAGCACAGCTAAAACATCTGTTTTGCGGCGACGACATTGAGCAGGACGACAATTTCCTGATCAAACCCGCTGGATAGATCGACTTGCCCGCCATCTGCGACGATCCGTGTGTCTTCGAACAGATCATCGCGTCACTCAGCATGAAGGAAATGAGCCAGCAGGCACTGGTTCGCAAGCTTTGCGCATTGTCTCCACATCACCGCACGCGCCGTGCCGTCTTCGAGTTCGGTAAACTCGTGCGCAGCATCTACACGCTGCGCTACATGCGCGACCCGCAACTGCAGCGCAACGTCCATCGTCCGCAGAACCGGATCGAAGCGTATCACGCGCTGCGCGGCTTCATCGCCGAGGTCAGTGGCAGAAAGCACCTGATCGGCAAGACCGATCACGACATTGCGATCAATAACGAGTGCGGCCGGCTGCTGGCCAATGTCGTGACCGCCTTCAACTCGGTACTGCTCTCACAACTGAACGCTACCAACGGGAGGGAAATGAGAAGGCGCTCGCGATGCTGAAGAAGATTTCTCCGGTGGCGTGGCGGCACATCCACTTCCTCGGGCATTACACGTTTCGCAACGAGAACCCGATCGACATCGCGGCCATGCTTGCGGGTCTCGACCTTCTCTAACCACCTGAAATCAAGGGACTTCCATTCCAAAATTTCTGCGGTTCCGGCTTACAACCCCATGTACGGCCAGGTCTCAGGGCAGATGTCAGGTGTAACCTGGGTTTTTCTCAACGAGGTAGTTGCCAAGCACGAGGTAGTCGATGTCAGTCTTCAAGAATGTATTAATGGCGTCCTGAGGGCTGCACACAATCGGCTCGGAGTCGTTGAAGGAAGTGTTTAGCAGCAGCGGAACGCCTGTGAGTGCCTCGAACTCAGAAATCAAGCGGTAGTACTCAGGGTTATCCTCCCGATAAACCGTCTGCGCACGTACAGTTTGGTCAAAATGAACGACTGCCGGGATCGCACCCGCCTTTTCGGGGTGGACCACTGACGTCGTAAGCATGTACTTTCCTGCATTCACGTCGGTACTTCCGATGAACCATTCCTCTGCACGTTCTCCGAGAATGCTTGGACAGAACGGACGGTAAAGTTCGCGATGCTTCACCTTGACGTTCATCAATTCGCGGATGTCTTTGTTGCGTGGATCTGCTAGCAAGCTACGCGCACCAAGCGCACGCGGCCCCCACTCCATCCCACCACTGAACCAACCGACAATGTTGCCATCAGCGATAAGCTGCGCGGCTTTCCCCGCAACTTCCACCTTGTTGTAGTTCAGGATCGTGCGAGAAAGCACCGCCTCGATTTCATCGTCAGTGTAGCTCGGGCCGAGGTAGGCGTTCGTAAACACATAGTCCCGCGGCCGACCAAGCATTTGATTCCAAATCAGGAATGCAGCCCCCATCGCGGTGCCAGCATCGTTGGAGGCCGGCTGAATAAAGATATTGTCGAACAGCTTCTCACGCACAATCGCGCCATTAGCTGCACAATTTAGCGCGACGCCCCCGGCCATGCACAAGTTGCGATGGGTTTGATAATCGAAACGACGCAGGATTTCTAGGAGCACCTGTTCGGTCAGCAACTGCAGGCCAGCTGCGACATTCACGTAGGCCTGCCAGTTCTCGACGTTGAAGTCCACAGGCTCATAGCGCCTTGGCAGGCCGAAAAGCGTCTCCAACGGAGAGAAGTCTGGCGATTCATGACGCAGCACGGCCAGATCGACGCTCATGTTTTGCTTGCTAGTCACAATCTTCGCAAATAGGTCAATGGTTTTGGTAGCGTCGCCATAGGCGGCGAGACCCATGACCTTGGACGCATCGTACTGGCTAAAGCCAAGATATTTGGACAGCTTCTCCCACACAAACCCGAGTGAATTCGGAAAAATAAAATCGTGCACTTTGCGCAGTTGCGTGCCCTCTCCGTAGTACAGCGAAGTACTCGCCCATTCCCCGATTCCGTCAATCACGAGCACCGCGGCCTTATCGAACTGCGACACGTGGAAGGCGCTTGCGGCGTGGCAATCGTGGTGCGGCAGAAAGTGGAAGGTCCCCCTGAATCCGGCGTTCTCAATCAGTTGCCTGCGCGCGGACAGCACCCCATCAATGAAGTCCAGCCCCCCTTCGATTGTCTGGTAGCTATCCTTCTCCAGCGGCCACACGTGAGGCGTGTCGTTCGTATCTCGCCATTGTGCCACGCCCTCTTGAAGAATTTCAGGGCTGAAGGAGTAACCGAGGTGATCACAGTCGGCAAGCGTGATGCCCGCAGCCTCGAGACACTTATTGATCGCGAGCCATGGCAACTCGCCCGTCGTCTCGGGACTGGCGAGTTTCCCATGCTTGATGCGATTTAGACGCTCCTCTTCGATCGCCATTACGACTTGCCCATCCTTGATAAGACAAGCGGCAGATTCGTGGTAAGCGGCGTTAATACCAAGTACATACATCTTGGAGTCCTTTAAGGTTGAGGCTACTTCAATACTTCACTGACCAGTATCTCGACGATGCATTGATTACCGGAACAATGCCTAGCAACACATCCAGCGTTCGTTTAGAGGAAATCGCTCGTCAAAATCTCTACTTTCCACCAGGAAATCTATGAAATCCGAGGCTGTTGCTTCCTCGCTGGTGCCAGAGAAAAATTCCCTGGTCATGGATGACGAGTGGTCAACTGAAATTTTCTTGTAAAAATGCAATTTCGAAAAAACTGGAAAAAATCCAGTGCATTTTGCCGGCTGACCAGTTTTTTCATCGATTTCCTCATAAGTAAGCTCGCTGCGGCTTATCATTGTCGGCGTGGATTTGACGTATCCCATAGCCGAGGGAATTCAGGCGGCTCGGTGGGCAGCGAGCCAGTTCTTCTCGAACGTCATAGGGCTGACGTAATCGAGCGTCGAGTGTAGCCGATGGGCATTGTAGAAACCCAGC
>NZ_JBFPKO010000084.1:0-5412 GCF_040948765.1 Paraburkholderia sp. BR10923
GCCTACCGCTCGCGCAGACCGTCGACGACTACGCCGCGCTTCTTCCCTGGTGCATGCCCGCCGAACTGCGGTAAGTCTATTGCCCTGTTCAACAACTCTGATGGGCGTCGTTAATTGACCGCTTACGAAACATCAGCGCGCATGGCTGTCCGGATTCATCTGGATACGCGATGTCAGCAAATTGCGTTTGATATGGCATGCGGACTCCGTTCGAAGGGTTACGCCGGTCTGATAAACCGGCGTAATCCACCCTACGGAGCTGTATGCAAAGTCAAGCCGCACCCGGCTCACTAATCGTGGCACGCAGGCGCGTGACAGTTCGGTGGCTCATGAGCCCAAGCATCCCGCTTGTGTCCTCGTTGCTCCGACTAGCCAGCAGCCGTCTACGTGCGAAAGCGTTTCGCAGAATGCGAGGGCTCATGTCGAGCGCCGCAAATCCGATCTTTTCAAGCGCGTCGTTCACGATCACACCGAGAAGTACATCGTTGATCGCGTTATCACCGCCGGGTGCGGGGAATAGCAGAGCGTCGCCGTCAGACCTATGAGAGTCCGTCCATCGCTGAAGAGCTGCCAACGCAAAGGCGGGTATCGTCACGCGCCGTTCCTGTCGGGGGCCACGCTTTGGAACGTAGACGTTTGGCCTCACGTCATCGATGACTAGATGGCGCAGCTGAGTTTGACGCAGCTCGCCCGCCGATATACCAGTCCCCACCAACAGTGCAACGATCGCGCGGTTTCGCTGCATTCTCGGATCATCCGACGCTGACGGTGTGGTCCACGCCTGGAGTCGTAGGTCAGCGGCCGGATCAAGGAAGACTGGTCGCGGCTCGTTCTCGGGCCAACGGTCGTAAGCGATCAATTCGGCAACGGGATTACTGGACCGCAACCCGATCCCAACGAGGTGACGGCACAAGTGATTGAGCATCTTGGCGTACCGCAGCCGCGTCGATGTGCCGGGCGCGATACGCCTATCCATCTCGTTGAAAAATGACTCAATGTGCGCGGCGTCGAAGGTGGCAATCGACGCACTTTGCTCCTTGATGTGCCGAAGAAAGCGGTCAAACATCGCGGCGTGTTGCACCCGCGAGCGGGCAGAGAACGGTTTGCGGTCGGCCCCGACTGCGTCGGTCTCCTGACAGAGTCGATAGGTCTCCGAAGGTTCCGACAACCAGAGAAAGTTCGTGTCCATTTTGACCTTATATACTGAATTTGCGTCCGACACCGACCGGACGAATCTTCGATTCGTCAAAAAGTCTCTAGTGTCGTGAGTTAGAAGTTCGTTGAATCAATTTTCCGGTCTTTCAGGAATGACGAAATGTTGATTAAAGAGCCGCTCGGACTCGCGCAGTCCTTCTTCGGTAAAGATCACGGACTTCGTCTTGTTGACCGGGTCTTGGATCAAACCCCGTTTGTAGAGTCGGTTCAGCACATCCCAGTCGAAACCCTTCCATGCGCGGTATCGGTCATGCAGGGTCAGGTAGAGAAGTGCCAGGGCGACTTCATCAATTGCGTCGGTGTTGATGTTCATGATGCTTCGCCCGCGGCCGTCCGGACCCGCATACAAAACCGTTCGAGACTGGCCAGAATTTCATCAGCCGACTTGCTCCAGGAAAACGGTTGTGGATTGGCGTTGTAGATATCCAGGTATTGACGGATCGCGTCTTCGAGTTGACGTGTCGAGCGATGCGTACCGCGTCGAAGGTATTTTTCAGTGAGCGAGGCGAACCAACGTTCGACCTGATTAAGCCACGACGCCGAGGTGGGTGTGAAGTGAACATGGAAGCGAGGATGTCGAGCGAACCAGGCTTTGATCGAGGGCGTTTTGTGCGTGCCATAGTTGTCCATCACCAGATGCACATCCAGGTGCGATGGCAAGCTGGCTTCGACGGTGCGCAGAAAGCGCACGAATTCGCTGCTGCGATTGCGCCGATGTACCTCGCCGATCACCTCGCCAGTAGCGATGTCCAGCGCCGCGAACAGCGTAGTCGTGCCGTGGCGCATGTAATCGTGCGTGCGTCGCTGCGGGATGCCGGGTGCCAACGGCAGCATGGGTTGCGTGCGATCGAGCGCCTGAATCTGGCTCTTCTCGTCCACGCACAACACCATGGCCTTAAGCGGCGGATCCAGGTAAAGCCCGACGATATCTCGCACCTTGTCGACGAACATCGGATCACTGGAGAGTTTGAACGTTTCCTGCCGATGCGGCTGCAGACCAAAAGCACGCCAGATCCGTGTGACCGCCGTTTGCGACAATTTCATCTCACGAGCCATCGTGCGCGTGCTCCAGTGAGTCGCGCCGACAGGTACGGACTCAAGCGTCTTTGCGATGACCGCATCGACGCGAGCGTCATCAATCGTCCTCGGCGCGCCGGGCCGAGGCGCATCAAGCAGTCCGTCCAGACGATGCATTACGAACCGCGCCCGCCACTTCGAGACCGTTTGCTGAGTGACCCTCTGTTTCGCCGCAACGCTCTTGTTGTCCAAGCCATCGGCACAGGCCAACACGATGCGCGCCCGCAATGCGAGGGCTTGTGCGGTCTTGCGTCGCATTGTCAGCGCTTGAAGTTCTTCGCGCTCCGATTCGCTCAGCACCAGTTCCCCTTTGGGTCGTCCGCTCATCCTTGCCCCCTCGCATCAAGTGCCACACAGAACACTTTAGTACGTGATCGGCATCATTCAATGAATTTGTAACTCAAGACACTAGAGGGCAGGGGCGGTCTCGCAACGCCGTACCTCGCATTTTCGGTTTTTGACGCCGCACGAGAATCAACTCTATATCGTTAATGCGAG
Organism: Paraburkholderia sp. BR10923; assembly: GCF_040948765.1. Classification (NCBI taxonomy): domain Bacteria; kingdom Pseudomonadati; phylum Pseudomonadota; class Betaproteobacteria; order Burkholderiales; family Burkholderiaceae; genus Paraburkholderia; species Paraburkholderia sp. BR10923. The sequence goes on from NZ_JBFPKO010000084.1 coordinate 2,791, forward strand.
CGTTTGTAGCCGAAAGACGGTTGTTTCTATGCGTGATTGCGGCTTCTACTGGGCGACAGGTTCAGAGCAGTTCGCTGCATGCCGCGTTTCGGTGCGCGGGTACGCGCCAACGAAATGACCAGAAATTGAAATGTTGCACCGGTGCAAGTCGAGTCGTTGCACCGGTGCATTTCTGTCCGCTCGAGCCGCGAGTCACGCGGGCAAAAGACTCGCATAATGCGAATCTTTTGCCCGTGGCGGGGGCGGTTCCCGTGGTTGAAGTGCTGGCTTAGGGTAATATCCGCACGTGCAAAAATATGAAGTTTGAGATCGATCATGCAAACGCGCCCGCTGTTTCGCCTTCTTGCTCTGGCCGTTGTCGCAACCACCACTGGCTGCTCGGACAAGTCCGCCCCGAACGCAGACAACTTCGCCGCGGCCGTCAATCAGAAATTGGCATCTAGAGCGTGTTAGGAACTTTGAAGTACTGACACGGCGTGGACAAGCATGAGCATTGCGAAGACGAAATGAAGCCCAGCGAGAGTTTCGGGGAGCCGTTCATAGTCACGTGCGAGACGCCGGAAACGGTTGAGCCAGCCAAAGCTGCGCGCGACCACCCACCGGCGGGGGAGCAGAACGAAACCCTTTTTCGTTTCTTCGAGTTTGATCACCTGAAGGTCAATGCCCTCGTCGAACGCAGCCTGCGCTGGCTCTTTGCCCGTGTATCCCTGATCGGCAAATGCCACCTTGACCGTTCGTCCCGTTACCTGCTGGACCTGCCGCGCAAGCTCCGCTACCTGTGCGCGCTCCTGTTCATTGGCTGGGGTCACGTGCACCGCCAGCAACTGTCCCAACGTGTCTACTGCAATCTGTACCTTACTACCGCGCTTGCGCTTATAACCGTCATAACCCGCACGCGGGCCGCTCTCGCAGGTCGACTGTATCGTGCGGCCATCGAGGATGACCGCGCTGGGCTGTCCCCGACGGCCCTGTGCCACGCCTATCACCGAGCGCAGGTCACTCACCATGCTCTCAAAGCAGCCAGCCTGCAACCAGCGTTGAGTCTGCTGATACACCAACTCCCACGGCGGGAAATCATTGGGCAGCATCCTCCACGGCGCGCCGGCACGAGCCATCCAGCGCAATGCATCAAACATCTCGCGCAGTTCGTATTTGCGCTGGGGCGCGTCAACGTCCATCAGCGTCAGATACGGCGCCGCGAAACTCCATTCCTCATCCGACACATCAGTCGGATACCCTTTGCGGTCGGTTGTTTTCATCCCGCCAGGATACCAGGTCTCAATCGAAGTTCCTAACACGCTCTAGCTACCGCCCGTCGGCTGCCGTATTCGCAGCATGTCCAGCATCGGTGCCGCTGCGTGTCAATTGCAAGTTCTGAGGCGGATTTCAATCAATGTGTCATGTAGAAGTTCTTGCGCTTCCTCTGCTGACTCGACGCCAAAGATGGCGGTACCGAACGTGCCATCATTGTGAAACATTAACATATGTGCCTTGGCCGTTTTACCTCTCTTAAACCGGCTCACGAGTCCTCTGTAACGCCTCAGGGACGCGCCAGAGGAAAACAACGCTTCGTTCGGCCTCCATTTATCGACATGGGCACCCCACCAACGGGTCTCGGTATGATCGATCAGCGCTACGAGCAGGCGACGATTCAGTTTTGTTTGCTGCGCCTTCGCAAATGCATCTTCGAAAGTAATCCTCATGTGCTTCTCCGAACTTCTGACTCAAGACCGACGGTATGGCGCTTCTTCCAATTGCAGACCCGACAGTTTTCCGCACTACATCTGCACTTGTACTATGCTCGGGGCACCGCTTGTCGAGGCCCGCAGCCTTGGCTCCATATGTTTCAAGCTTGCCGCAAAGCTCCGCACACCATCCACAGGTTGCCCAGCGCAAAGAACGTCGTGATCTGGGCAGTGTTCTTCATTAAACAGCGGTATCTGGTCTTCGTTTAGGCAAACTGCCGCTTGAGGACGTAGAATGGGTGTTCGACCTTGGCAGGGAGCCGACGCCAGATGTCAGTGCATGGAAAAGCGTTGCTAGACTGACGCGATACGCTGGCAATGTCGCGATGAGGCTAGGCAAGCATACATGACCATTTCATGGCCATGCAACAACGCCGTGGCCTCGGTGATATCGTGAACGTTGGCTGCCGCGGCTATAACGGTGTGTACGTGACCGGACGTCGCGTCCACGCCGATGTGTGCTTTCATCCCGAGTGCCATTCACCGCCTTTCTGCGTCTGCGCATTTCCGAATCCCGCATCCCCTCGTTGTTTTTCGTCGAGCTCGGCGCTGGAATCAGCGTGGCATCGACCACCGACCACTCTCGAGCATCAACCGTGTCTCCACCAGAATCTCATTGACGGGTGCGAGCATTTGCGCAGCCATTCCATGTGCTTCGAGGAACGACCGAAATAGAAAATCGTGCTGTCGTTCGGCAAACGCCTGATCTCGGCGTTTGGTTCTGCTCTTGCGTTACCGCGTGAGCTGATGGGCTTTGTCCGGATGGGTACGAGTTCCCGTGCCATGGACGCGACTATGCATTTTTGACGCAAACCGGTTTGCCGAAGGCGTTCCACCGGTTCAGCAGGTTGGCGATGATTACGCCTTCGCCTTCCTG
>NZ_JBFPKO010000085.1:0-4924 GCF_040948765.1 Paraburkholderia sp. BR10923
CTCAGAAAGCTGCGGCGTTTTTACGTCCTTGTACTTGTCGCATTGCTCAACCGCTCCGCGGCTTCCGCTTCGACACCATGAACGGCGTCGTCGCCGAAAACGAATTATTCAGACCCGACTCGCTAGCGGGGCCAAACTGACCAGCGTGCGCGACAACCTGCGCCATGCATCGATCGCGACGACATCGATGTACCTGCACGGCGACGAAATCCAGCGTGCGAGGGATATGGATCAGGCCTTTGCCGCCCGAAAATAGCCGCTAACCTATTGAATTCGAAGGATTTCGGAAAAATCGGCGGTTCCAGCTTATAACCCCTACAAGCGAATGATCTCGTTGGCATCCCAATGGCCGTGCCACTTTCAATCCTCAGGTCCAAGACCGCTGAGGCGAGAAATTTTTCAAGCGCCAGAGCGAGTACGATCGCCAACGCGCAAAGGCATTGACCCCACTGCTTTCGGCGTAGCGCCTGAACGACGGCGACGCTCAGCGACCGGCGATGACACTGCGCCGGTCTCCCACACGAATCTTGCGGGCTTGCATTCAACGAAGGCAAACAATAGCAGTCCTGAGCCCAACGTAAACGATTGAATGTGACTATAGAAAAATCCTACGAACTCAATGTCACAGCGATCAGTATAAAGGGTCATCAACTCGACGGAAAATGCGTCGATGTGGCATTCCAACTAGGCGGATCTTGCCCGAAAACATTGCGAACGAAGAAATCCATGAGCTTACGCTCGGTGAAGATACCGGGGGCTCCATGATCAGCACCAGGCACATAGACCATTTCGAATTCCTTTCCCGCCTTAATGAGACTGTCGGCGAGCGCAAAGGTGGAGGCCGGATCGACATTGTGGTCCATTTCGCCCACAACAAGCATAAGTTTGCCGTGCAGATTGTCGGCATTGTCGATGGCGGAGGACTGTGAGTATTCAATGCCGACGGGCCAGCCCATCCACTGTTCGTTCCACCATATCTTGTCCATACGGTTGTCATAGCAACCACTGTTGGCTACCGCAACCTTATAGAAGTCCGAATGGAATAGCAGTGCATCAACGGCGTTCTGGCCGCCAGCTGATGTACCGAAGATTCCCAAATTCGAGATGTCGTACCAGGGATATAGAGAGGCAGCCGCCTTATGCCACAGAATGCGATCGGGAAGGCCTGCATCTTTCAGATTCTTCCACGCGACGTCATGGAAAAGGCGTGAACGGTTGTTAGTGCCCATTCCGTCGATTTGCACAACGATAAAACCCAACTGGGTAAGGGGCTCTGTTGTGGTTGTGAATGACTTTGGGACGTGAGAGCCTTGCGGGCCGGCATATATATCCTCCACCACAGGATACTTCAGATGTGGATCGAATCTATCTGGTAGATGAATGATTCCCCAAATATCGGTCTTACCATCGCGCCCTTTGGCAACAAAATTGATTGGTGCTCTCCATCCATTAGATTCGAGTTGGGAGATGTCGGTGCTCTCGATCTGCATCAGTTTAGCGTTGTCTCTAGACCGGAAAAGCGCCATGCGTGGGGGAAGGTCGATACGCGACCAGAGGTCGACGTAGAATCTACCGTCCGGAGAAAACTCGATGTGATGATTGGCCGGTTCTGGCGTAAGTGATGTCAGCCCCTTTCCGTCGAAGCCAATTCGGTAGGCATGAACGAAATAAGGGTCCTCACCGAAATTCATTCCGCTTGCTTCAAACCAAATTTCCCTTCTGACCGGATCGATGTGGTCCACCGCGCGGACAACCCAGTCACCTTTGGTGATTTGGTTTTCTAAAACACCAGTACGGCCATTAAAGAGGTACAGATGTTCAAATCCATCGCGCTCGGATGCCCAGATAATTTCCTCTCCATCATTAACATTGTAACGAAAGTGTTTTCCGGCACTTCTTTGGTTATTTCTTAAATCTGTATAATCGACGAACGTGGAGCTGACCTCATCGATCAAAGAGCGCGTACGGCCGGTGGCTGCCTCCACCTCGATTACTCGGTAGAGCTGATGGCCGCGTTGGTTGTACTCAAATGTAAAGGCTTCCCCATTCTTCCACCAATTAATTTCGGAAAGGTCAAAAGGATTCGGGAACAAAGTATTGTCGATATTGACCATGCGCTTGTTGACTATGTCGAATAGTACCGGTTGCGGTCGCGGAAGAATATCTCCCGCTTTGGGATACGCTAATTGCTCATACCTGGCTTGATGGTTTGTTGCTGAGGAATTGACAAGCATAATTTGACGCGGTTGGCCGACGGCGACACGGTAACCTGCGAGGTGATTCGAGTCAGGGGACCACTTTAGGGATGAGCAGACGTAATTGTTCGCTTCTGTCCCGTCCGAACTTAACGGTACATTTACTGACCCGTCCTTACTCATTAGAAAGACGTTGTAGTTTTTGATATATGCTTTCCACTTGCCGTCCGGTGAATCGCTTGTTATTCGATTATCGCTTTCAGCCGTTGGCGTGAAGTCGTTATGAAATGACGAGATTTCGCCCTCAGAGATTCTAGTGCAGATGTAGCTTGAAAGATCGCAACTCCACTGAACGGAATCAATGGAGAACAGCAACTGGTGGCCGTCTTGTCCGATTTCGAAGCGGTCAAAGGGCAGCGAAGTGCCTCGGAAATTCGAGGAGGCCGCCTTATTTAATGCTTCGGCAAGGCGGCTATGATCGAAAGCCTGTTGCTTCTTCCCGGTTTTGATATTGAATTTAATGAACTGGCGCTCACCATGTGTCGTCCGTCGGTAGGCAAGGGTCTCGGGCGAAAGCCAGAAAGGGGGGGTATCGACAAAATTGACAATTTTATCCGAGTATTGATAGCGAACTGTGAGAGCCCGCTGAAAGTCTGAGGGGGTAAGAGCAAAGGGGGGGTGTATGGTTCCGTTCCCTTGGTTGTCAGCAGCCGATAGCAACGTGCAGTAGGAAATTAGAAGCAGAAAGATGGTGACAATTTTTTGCATGGATGTTTGGCCTTGACTATGTATAGGTTACGTCGTCGGCTTACCTTGCAGCAATTTTTATGCCATCAGTGAATGCGAGTGGGTATGATCAGTGTCCGCTGAGCGCAAGCGAGGCGACCGGTGAGGTTCTGTCGCGATAACGGGAAGTAGAATGGCCGGTTTTGGAAACTGCAAGTCAGCAGACGAATAAGCCAGCGAAGACGCCGCGCAGGAGCCTGCCAGACGGCATTGCTGCCAATGTCCTCAAGCGCCTGTACCATCCGGTGGACGTGATTCTGCTGTGCGTGCGCTGGTACGCAGCGTACTCGCTGAGCTTGCGGGATCTGGAAGAGATGATGGCCGAGCGCGGCATCGAGGTGGATCATTCCACGGTGCATCGCTGGGTGATCAAGCTGCTGCCGGTGCTCGAGAAGGCCTTTCCTCGGCTCCAGCGCCCGGTAGGCAACAGCTGGCGCATGGACGAGACCTACAGTACGCCCAGCCAACGTAGCCCGCCTGTATGGGGGTGAAGTTGCTTGAGCATAGTTGGAATGCAAAACCCGGAGAAGTTGCTGTTGTAGTACCGGGTATGCCCTTCTTCTGCTGCGAGAGGAAGTGAGCCGAAGCGGCGGTGACTTGCCGACACTGGCACGGTGACGAAGTCCGTGGGAAACGGGGCTTGCGGCGAAGCGGTTACGCCAAGATGAGCCTCTAGGCTGAGCATGGGACGGTTGAGGAACACGAACCTGTTTGAACGCATCTGAGGGTTGAATCGTCACCCCTGCCTACACCGCTTAATAGGCAGGACGCGAATTGTTGCCGATCATATGTACGGCCCGGCAACGCGAATGCTGACTGGCCATGTAGGCCCATCAGCACGGAGCCATGGAGAGCGCGCAGCTAGGCCGTGGTATTCGCGACGACTTGCGGCAAGCAAGGATAAAGACTGCGACAGGCAGTCTCGCCCGTGCGCTTGAGTCCAGCATGTGAACTGGGGAAGGCTTGCACAGATGTTAAGGGAGTGTGCCTCCCAATGATGTGCAAGCTGGCGGAGTCTCCGTAGTAGTCCGAGGCCGGGAAAGCCGGCTACATGGCGAAGGGGGGAAGTTGAAGTGGTTTGCCTGGTTGAATTAACTGACTGTAGCGAGGTGAAGACCTTCGATAATCAGTGAAATACAAAGCAAACTGGCGGCACGGTGGAACGGTGTCGCCTTTTCGAAACGACACTTCAGCGGAGAGCCGGATGCGCTGAGAGGCGCACGTCCGGTTCGGGGAGGAGAGGCAGGGAAATAGTTCGACTACGCCCTGTCTCTTACTCCGCTCCTCGTCAAGGGCCAGTGGAAGTATCTCTACCGGGCCGTGGACAAGCCCGGCAAGACCATTGACTTCCTGTTGCGCGCGCGCCGAGACACTGCCGCTGCCCGGCGCTTCTTCGAAAAGGCCATCGCCCAGAACGGTGCGCCAAAGACCGTCACGGTGGACAAGAGTGGCGCGAACCTCGCGGCCATGCAGGCGATCAATGCTGAGCGGGAAACGCCGATCAAGATCAGGCAGAACAAGTATCTGAATAACCTCGTTGAGCAGGACCACCGTGGCATCAAACGCCGGGTCAGGCCGATGTAGGGGTTCCAGAATTTTCGCTGCGCTCGCATCGTCCTCGGTGGCATCGAGACCATGCGGATGATCCGCAAAGGGCAGATGGTTATCCCCAAGGGGAGCAGTCCGTCGGCCGCCGAGCAGTTCTATTCCTTGGCCATATGACCGCGGCGCTCTCGCCACCCTCATCGCCCTTAATTCCTTATCGCGACAGAACCGACAAAAACGCCACACAGCAGGAAAGCTTCTACGCGAAGCTGCGCGCTACGCGACATTGCCGACATCATCCGGTTTGTGAATGAGCGTTGCGGCTTCCTGTTGACGATGACGCCCCTGCAACCCCGTTACGCGAAGAAGATCGCCGACGCGGACAGCTTGATGGCGGT
>NZ_JBFPKO010000086.1:0-4920 GCF_040948765.1 Paraburkholderia sp. BR10923
GGCGCCGCAAGGCGAGGTCGAGATCACGCTGGCACAGATCTGGGCCGAGCTTCTCGGTGTGGAGCGGGTCGGACGCCACGACCACTTCTTTGCGCTCGGCGGGCACTCGCTCTTGGCGGTGCAGCTGTTGAGCCGGGTCTCGCTGGCCATTGGCTTCACACTGCCGCTGACCACGCTGTTTGCCAAACCGGTGCTGGCCGATCTGGCCGCGAGTATCATGGATGAGTTGAGCCGCTCCGGCGCGCAAGACCTGCCAGCCATTGTGGCGGTATCGCGTGAAGCGCCGCTTGTGCTGTCGTTTGCGCAGCAGCGGCTGTGGTTTTTGGCGCAGCTGGATCAGAGCAGTACGAACTATCACATTCCGCTCGGGTGGCGGCTCAAGGGTGGGCTCGACCGCAGCGCCTGGCAGCGCAGCCTTGACCGTGTGTTGGCGCGTCATGAGGCGCTGCGCAGCGTGTTTGTCGCGCCGGAGGGCAAGCCCTGGGTGGAGCTGCTGCCGGAGGATGCGGGGCTGCCGGTTGTGGAGCACGATGTGCGGGACAGGCCGGATGCGGACGAGGCGCTATTGGGTCTGTGCAGGGAAGAGGCGCGCACGCCGTTCGATCTGGCGCGTGGCCCGCTGATCCGCGGCCGGCTGATCCGGATCTCGGATGAGGAGCACGTCTTGCTGCTAACGCAGCACCACATTGTCTCGGATGGCTGGTCGCTGGGCGTGTTGGTGCGTGAACTCAGTCAGCTGTACCGGGCCTTCGTGGCCGGTGAAGGCGATCCGCTGCCGCCGCTTGCAATCCAGTATCCGGACTATGCCGCCTGGCAACGGCAGTGGCTGTCGGGCGAGCGGCTGCAGAGCCAGGCGCACTATTGGCGCAACAATCTATCTGGCGCACCGGCCCGTCTGGCCTTGCCGACAGATCGGCCTCGGCCGGCAGAGCAGTCGTTTGCCGGGGCCAGTGTGACGGTCGTGATCGATGCGGATCTGACGCGGGATCTGAAGCGGCTGAGCCGGCAGCATGGCACGACGTTGTTCATGACGATACTGGCGGCCTGGGCGGCGGTGCTGTCTCGTCTGTCGGGGCAGGACGATCTTGTGATTGGCGTGCCGAGCGCCAATCGCAGTCGCCGCGAGGTTGAAGAGCTGATCGGCTGCTTCGTCAACACCCTAGCGCTGCGGCTTGACCTGTCGGGCGAGCCGAGCGTGGCGGAGCTGTTGACGCGGACGCGGCGCTCGGCCTTGGGAGCGCAGGAGCATCAGGACCTGCCGTTTGAGCAGGTGGTGGAGATCGTGCAGCCGCCCCGGCGTCTTGATCACACGCCGCTGTTCCAGGTGATGCTGGCCTGGCAGAACAACGCCGCTGGGACGTTCGACCTTCCTGGGCTGCGTGTGGAGGCGGCGGCAGACGGCTTCGATCAGGTCAAGTTCGATCTGGAGCTGAGCCTTGGCGAGCATGGTGAGGAGATCGCCGGAACGTTGGGTTATGCCACGGCGCTGTTTGATCAGGCGACCATCGAGCGGCAACGAGGCTATCTGCTGGCGCTGCTGCGGGCGATGGCTGCCGATGCGCGGCAAGCGGTCCACCGGATTGAGCTGCTGTCGAGTGCCGAGCGCACGTATCTGCTGGAGGAGCTGAACCGGACGGCGGTGACGTATCCTGAGCAGCAGTGCATCCATGAGCTGTTTGAGGCCCAGGTGCGCCAGGCGCCGGATGCGGTGGCGGTGGTCTATCAGGACCAGCGCGTAAGCTATGGCGAACTCAATGCGCGGGCCAACCAGCTGGCGCATCATCTGATCGGGCTCGGGGTGACGCCGGACCAGCCGGTGGCGATCTGCGTTGCGCGCAGCGTGGCGATGGTGGTCGGGCTGTTGGCGATCCTCAAGGCGGGTGGCGCCTATCTGCCGCTGGATCCGGCCTATCCGTCGGCGCGGTTGCGCCAGATGCTCGAGGATGCGGCGCCGCCGCTGCTGCTGGCCGATGCGGCGGGCCGATCGGCGCTGGGGGCCGATGCGCTGCTCGATCTGACGGTGGTCGATCTAGAGACGGCGACGCCGGAGTGGGCGAACCTGCCGGTCTCCGATCCGGACCCGCGTGCGCTCGGCCTGACCTCGCGCCATCTCGCCTATGTGATCTACACCTCCGGATCCACCGGCACCCCCAAGGGGGTCATGATTGAGCATGCGAGCACGGTGAACCTGCTGCATTGGAGCAGCGACGTGTTTACGGCATCAGAGATCAGCCGCACGCTGTTTTCCACCTCGATCAGTTTCGATCTGTCCGTCTATGAGTGCTTCGTTCCGCTTTCGCAAGGAAGCACGCTCTACCTTGTGGAGAATGCGCTGGCGCTGGCCGGGAGGTCTTTGGAAATCTCTTTGATCAACACAGTGCCCTCGGCGATCGCCCCCCTGGTTGACAGGAAAGCCGTGCCGGTTTCCGCAAGCGTGATCAATTCGTGCGGCGAGCGGCTGAAGGCGGGCCTCATAGAGAAGGCCTTCGAGAGTAGTCGCGTAGAGAAGATTTATAACCTGTATGCGCCTTCTGAAACCACCACGTACTCAACCTGGATCTGCCTGCTAAGGGGAGAGGCTGTCGTTGAGACGATCGGCCGTCCGATTGCGAACACGCGGGTGTATCTGCTGGATGGCTGTGGCGCGCCCGTGCCGTTCGGCGCGGTGGGCGAGCTTTACATTGGCGGGGCGGGGGTAGCACGGGGGTATCTGAACCGGCCCGAGCTGACCGCGGAGCGGTTCATCGCCAGTCCCTTTGTCGAGGGCGACCGGCTGTACCGCACTGGCGATCTGGCGCGCTATCTGCCGGACGGCAATCTTGAGTTTTTGGGCCGCAACGACGATCAGGTGAAGATCCGCGGCTTCCGCATCGAGCCGGGCGAGATCGTCGCGCGGCTTTGCGAGCACGCCTGGGTGCGCGAGGCGGTGGTGGTGGCGGGCCAGAACGGCGCCGGCCACAAGCATCTTATCGCCTATGTGGTCTGCGCGCCCGAGGCCGGCTCGGACGAGGGTGATGGAGGCGGGCTTGCGGGCGCCTTGCGGGCGCACTTAAGTGCGCGGCTGCCGGACTACATGGTGCCGAGCGCGTTTGTGCGGCTGGCGGCGCTTCCGCTCACGGTGAACGGCAAGCTCGATCGCAAGGCGCTGCCGGCGCCGGCCGATCAGGCCTATGCGCTGTCGGCCTATGAGGCGCCGCAAGGCGCGATCGAGACCGCGCTGGCGCAGATCTGGGCCGAGCTCCTTGGTGTCGAGCGCATCGGGCGCAGCGACCACTTCTTCGAACTGGGCGGCCACTCGCTCTTGGCCGTGCAGATGTCGAGCCGGCTGTCACAGGCGGTTGGGGTCGACCTGCCGCTGTCGACGCTGTTCGCAAGGCCAGTGCTGACTTACCTGGCGGCGAGCACCGTCGAGCTGTTGCGCTGCTCCGGTCCGCAAGAGCTGCCGTCGATTGCAGCCGTGTCGCGTCATGAGCCGCTTGTGCTGTCGTTTGCGCAGCAGCGGCTATGGTTTTTGGCGCAGCTGAACGAAGGCAGCACGAACTATCACATTCCGCTGGCCTTGCGACTGCGCGGGATGCTCGACCACAGCGCCTGGCAGCGCAGCCTTGACCGTCTGTTTGCGCGCCATGAAGCGCTGCGCAGTGTGTTTGTCGCGAGGCAGGGCAAGCCCCGGGTTGAGGTTCTGCCGCCGGATGCGGGACTGCCGATAGTTGAGCACGATCTGCGGGAGAGATCGGATGCGGAAGCGGCACTTTTGGACCTGTGTGACGAAGAGGGGCGCACGCCATTCGATCTTGCGCGCGGTCCGCTGATCCGCGGACGATTGGTGCGGATGTCGGACGAGGAACACGTCTTCCTGCTGACCCAGCATCACATCGTCTCGGACGGCTGGTCGATGGGCGTGCTGCTGCGTGAACTTAGCCAGCTCTACCGGGCATTCGAGGCTGGGCACGACGATCCTCTGCCGCCGCTTGCCATCCAGTATCCGGACTATGCCGCCTGGCAACGGCAGTGGCTGTCGGGGGAACGGCTGCAGAAGCAGGCGCAATATTGGCGCAGCGCCCTGGCAGGCACAGCCCGTCTTGTCTTGCCGACGGACCGTGCGCGGCCTGCCCAGCAGTCGTTTGCCGCGGCCACGGTTCCGATCATCGTCAATGCGGATTTGACGCGGGAGCTGAAGCGGCTGAGCCTGCAGCATGGCACGACGTTGTTCATGACGATACTGGCGGCCTGGGCGGCGGTGCTGTCTCGTCTGTCGGGGCAGGACGATCTTGTGATTGGCGTGCCGAGCGCCAATCGGGGGCACCGCGAGATCGAAGGGCTGATCGGGTTCTTCGTCAACACGCTGGCGCTTCGGCTGGACCTGTCGGGTAAGCCGCGCGTGTCGGAGCTTCTGGAGCGGACACGGCGCACGGTGCTGGCTGCGCAGGAGCATCAGGACCTGCCGTTCGAGCAGGTGGTGGAGATCGTGCAGCCGCCCCGGGCTCTTGATCATACGCCATTATTCCAGGTGATGCTGGCCTGGCAGAACAACGCCGCTGGGACGTTCGACCTTCCTGGGCTGCGTGTGGAGGCGGCGGCAGACGGCTTCGATCAGGTCAAGTTCGATCTGGAGCTGAGCCTTGGCGAGCATGGTGAGGAGATCGCCGGAACGTTGGGTTATGCCACGGCGCTGTTTGATCAGGCGACCATCGAGCGGCAACGAGGCTATCTGCTGGCGCTGCTGCGGGCGATGGCTGCCGATGCGCGGCAAGCGGTCCACCGGATTGAGCTGCTGTCGAGTGCCGAGCGCACGTATCTGCTGGAGGAGCTGAACCGGACGGCGGTGACGTATCCTGAGCAGCAGTGCATCCATGAGCTGTTTGAGGCCCAGGTGCGCCAGGCGCCGGATGCGGTGGCGGTGGTCTATCAGGACCAGCG
>NZ_JBFPKO010000087.1:0-4887 GCF_040948765.1 Paraburkholderia sp. BR10923
CGCGTGCGTTTCGTTGAAAGATCCAGACCAAGACCAAGCTGTGTCATCGAGGTACCCCTTAAACCTGCCTTCTCCCAGGATAGTCCACCGAGACGTCAACGCCAGGACTTTTGCAGACCTTCCCTAGGTCTAGCTCAAAGTTCCTAACACCCTCTAGTGCCCCGACGGTGTTCAACGCGGCGCTCGACGACAAGCTGTTTTGAGATCGTCGAGCGGCCACGCTAGCTCCGTTCGACTTCCGACAGAAGCGACTGTGCGCCCCCGGGGTTGCGAAAACCTTGCATCCGACGTTGGCGGCTGTGCGTGGGCTGGTGACTGTTTTAGGCCCGGTTCTTTATCTCTGACGATCATGTGCACCAATTCAATGCCATTGAGCGGAATATGGGCACAACGAAGTATCCTTCAAGTGCGGCGTCAGTCGCGTTGCGCTTGCGTGCATCGGCGGGGTTCGGTCCGCTAAACAATCGCCACTCGGTTGCGACCTTGACTTTTCGCGTGGTAAAGCCGCTCGTCTGCTGACCGAAGTAGTGCGTCAATCGTGCGACCATCCCTGTCGAACTGCGAGATGCCGATACTGACAGTTATCGATACTTTGCGCCCAACTTCACCGGCGAAGGTTGTGCTGGCAGTTGCCGCGCGAATGCGCTCGCCGATTGCGAGTGCTGCATCCAGCGACGTGCGAGTCAGCAGCACCATGAACTCTTCGCCGCCCACGCGTGCTACGCCGTCGTAGGGCCGAATCGCGTCGCGGCATACTCGCACGAATCCCTGGAGCACTGTATCGCCGACCTGATGCCCGTAAGCGTCGTTGACCCATTTAAAATTGTCGAGATCGAGCGCGAGAAGTGAGAATGGAGTGCCGTCTCTCTGTGCGCGAACGACCTCCGTTTCTACACACGCAATGAAATGGCGCCGATTCGCAGCTCCGGTCAACGGATCGGTCGCCGCGAGGTGCGCCAGCTTTTCGTTCTCGCGGTGAACTTCTTTCAGAGCGTTTTTGGCGCGATCCATCTCTTGGGCGAGTCGCGCGTTCAACTCCTCGCGACTATGGATCGTCGCAAATGAACGTGTCGTCAAAAAGGCCTGCGCCACGCCATAGCTGAGAAGGAAGAAGCCGCTGGCGAAAATGACGTGAGCAAGCCACCACATGTGACTCCATGGGCTGCCCAGAAGAAAAGCCACCGACGACAGCGCGAACGACATGCTGGAGATGCCACAGACCAGCATTAGCGGGGACCTAGGCCGACGCAGCATCAGGATAACGACGCTGAGCGTCGAAAACCCGAGCGCCGCAGTCTCCATGACCCGCAGTAGGATAATGCCAGCAACTGTAGAATGGGCAAGAAGCGCAACCAGAACGTCCACTACGAGGAATATTGCGGCCCAGCTTAGCAAGTACTTGGCTCCTGCGCGGCGGTCAGCGGGATCAGACGGCCTGTGATACGACAGAAGCCCAATCAACAACAGAATCGACATCGTTAGACGCGACGCCGGACCATACAACAGGAATAGGCAAATGTTTTGATGAGCGGATCTGGTGAATGCGCCATGGAGCGCATAGATCAATAGAGATCCGAGGAAGCCCAGCGTCATCCATCGCAGCAACGGCTCGCCGGAGGACCGATAGCATTGCCACGACAAGTAGGTGACAAAAAGACCCTCAAACGTCGCCCCTGTGATCGCAATTTCATGAAACGGGTAGTTTTGGAACTTCAGACCCGGGTTTTGAAAGAAATGCAGGTAGCCAATCAGATAGGCGGGAACAAGAGCGAAGGCGACGAGAACCAACTGCGCGTAGCTCCTCGTGATAAACCGCACGAAGGAACGTTGCTTATCAGTCTGCACCGCAGTCGTCGCGCTCATGAATTCACTCCGGTGTGGTCCTTTCAGCCCGTCGTTGCCCACATCGATACAAATGCCTTGCCAGATACGGATTTTGACAGACGAGCCGAATCGATGCGCCATAAAAGTTTGCAACCGTCTTTGTATGTTTCCCAATTTTCTATCAAAACGACGGGTTTAAATTCCTACGTTGAATGCGGCCCCGCATGCCGGATGGGGACTGTATAGTCGTCCTTTTTTGGATGGCGTCAAAAAACGCTCCAAAAATGCAAGAACAATAACGTGTACGACTCGTTTTTTGTTGGTGTGCCCGTTGGCGAGAAAACCGGCCTGCTGACGATAATGCCCCGCGCAGACTGCGCCAGACAAAACCGAAAGTTGTCTGATACGCCAGACTGTCGCTTTTCATCGCATGTGCATACCACCGTTGACGGAGAAATCGGTGCCCGTGACAAAGCCAGCTTCATCGGAACAGAGAAATGCCACCAAAGCCGCGACTTCGTCCGGTTGACCGAGTCTGCCGACCGGAATCTGAGGAAGAATTCGTGTTTCCATTACGTCCTTGGGGATCGCCGCAGTCATGGTCGTGGCGAGATAACCGGGCGACACCGTGTTGACGGTAACGCCGTATCGCGCCGTCTCCAGTGCGAGCGACATAGTGAAACCGTGAATGCCCGCTTTTGCTGCGGCGTAGTTGGTTTGCCCGAATGCACCGCGCGCGCCGTTCACGGAGCCGATATTCACGATCCGCCCGAATCCCTGCTTGACCATTCCACCGAGAAATGGCTTCGTCATGTTGAACATGGAATCGAGATTGGTGCGTAAGACCTTATCCCAATCTTCCTTGGTCATTCTTGCAAAGCTTGAATCGCGCGTAATGCCCGCGTTATTCACAAGAATGTCCACCATACCGAATTCGGTGAGCACGCGCTCTGCGCAATGCGCACACGAATCGAAGCTGGAGACGTCGACCTCGAACGCAACGAAACGGCGACCTACATCCAGTTCATGGACGAGCCACGTGGCAACGTGATCGTTGCGCTCCGAATGCGAGAGGGCGACCACCGTGCCTGCATCGTGGAGACGTCGGCTAATGGCGGCTCCGAGACCGCCCATGCCGCCAGTAACGAAAGCAACGCGTTTGGCTGACATGATGTTCCCCTTGTGAGCGAGGCCGTCGGCGGCCGGTGATTGAGTCGATTTACTGAATTGTCCGGAGATTTTCGGCTCCCGACACTCCCCTCGATGAACCATGCCGACCGCCGGTTTTATGCTACGGTACGGCAAGGCCGCGACATTGGCATGCTCTGATTGAAACGAACCTGCGCCGGCCATTGTGTAGGCTCGGGGGCCGATTGCGGCAGTCGCGAGGTAGCTGCGCACCATGGACTGGCATGAAGCCTCGATTTTGTTGCTATCGTGAGCGGCCGAGGCCGCACTACAAATCTCCTAAATCGAAGCGATGTCGCGCCGGACACTCTGCAGTCAACAAGGCTCGTTGCAGGACTTCGCAGAAGAACGCATGCGTTCGCAGCGCAAACGTAAATTTCGCGCCGTACGGATTGAATGGTGTCACGGATTTTCCTCTCATGACGGATTTCCTGACGCGATAAGGCGATCCGCAATTATCCGGTTGGAAGCAGCTGCAAACGCGCACGCCACGATTGCGTGTTCAATATAGGCGTTTCGGTCAACAGCGGGCTTAACATGGATCAATCATCGAAGAGATACCGTTGCCGCACTTGGCAGTGTAGTGTTCCGACCTTCCTCGCACGCTATTCGTCGGGTTCTCTCGGGGGTTCATCTGCCCAGCACGGCTGGTAAATAGGGAGGGGCGCAGCTAGGTTGTGTTATGCCCCTTTGTCAAAGCCTGCAATGTGGATGAGCACAAGCACGGAGAATCCGACGAAACGCAACCAGCGAGGGCCTCGCGCCATCGCTCGTAGCGTCTGCCGCTTCCTGCGGAAGCGGTTGAGCCAGCCAAAGCTGCGTTTGACCAGCGGCGCCAAAAATACACGGAGCGCCTTTTCGCCTCCGGCGGCTTGACGACTTAGTGGTCAATGCCTTCGTCGAGTGGAGAGTGCGCAGGTTCTTCGTCTGTGCACCTCCGGTCGTCGAAAGCCAGTCCGACCGGTGGCCTGCAGAACCCGATGCGCCAGCTTCCCGACCGGCGCGCGCTCCGCTAGTTCGCCAGCCTCACGTGCACGGCAAGCGACTGCCCACGGTATCAACCGCCGTGCGGTGCGCGTCGAGAATGACCGCGCTGTGTTGAAGGCGGTGTTCCTGCGCAACCCGGATGATCGAACGCAGGTCATTGACATAGCCCCGAAGCAGCTTGCCTGGATTCAGCGCCGCGCTGCGTCTGCTGGTAGACCACCTCCCTCAGCTATTGGGTAACAAACGCGACGCTCACCCGCTCTCATAATCCAGCGCAATGCGTTGAGCCCCTCGCGCAGCATGTAGCAGCGCCGTGGTGGGCCCTTACTCATCAAGGTCAGCGTACGGAGCGGCGACGTACCACTGTTCATCTGATACATCCGTTGGGGGCTGGGTTTCTTCTTCTTGCCATGGGTACCAAGCCTGGCGGAAAGGTCATAACGGATTGTAAAGAATATTGAGTTTGAGAGTGTCCCCTATTACTGATGAGGACTGCATGATAATCAACATGGCGGTCTACTCAAGTAGAAAGCTGCGCCGAACGTTGTGATCGCATCGCAAACGAGCTTTCAGGGCAACCTCATCAATGAGTTAATCTCGGGACCAAACAAGGGAGGTGTTAGCAATCGACGCACGTTTCCATGATTTATCGATCCACGAGGTTCTTGTAACAGTGCCTTCATGGTAGCTTGGGTGTGTATTTTGCCGAAGGCAGTCTAACGCGCCATGTCTGTAAGAAAGTTATTAACGATTGACGATGTCTAGGGAAGGTCTGCACAACTCGTTTTCAGAGAGTTGGCCGTTTGCCACTTGCGTTGTATCAGCCATGAGAGTCTGCTGGCAGGTTGGTCGCCTGGCTTTTTGAAGCGTGACGACCACTGTTTGCCG
>NZ_JBFPKO010000088.1:0-4709 GCF_040948765.1 Paraburkholderia sp. BR10923
ATGATCCTCAGAAAGCTGCGGCGTTTTTACGTCCTTGTACTTGTCGCATTGCTCAACCGCTCCGCGGCTTCCGCTTCGACACCATGAACGGCGTCGTCGCCGAAAACGAATTATTCAGACCCGACTACTTACGGTCTCCGGGGGAAGGATCGCCATACTGATTACCGGCGACAAACACGCGCGTGCCGTTTGCGTATTGCTGTCGAACCTGATCGGTGACGTCAATGGTGTTGTTCCAGACACCATAAGCCGCATTGCTAATCACTGTACTCATAGTCGTTTCTCCAGAATGTCAAGTTTCACAACCGCCACTCCGATGAGAGTAATTCGGTCGGGTACCTTTACGCGAAATCTATACCAACAAGTCAACACCAAACCTTGAAAGGCGCTTAAAGAACTTCAACGATGGAACCAACACACAAAGCAGACAATTTCGACGATTTCTATCCGTATCGCAACAAAAGCGCTTTACGCCTGCTTACTCATGAGTCAGGGATTTTGCGGACCGGCACCCTATGCTTGAGCGATGGCTCTGATAATCCTTCTCTGCGTGAGCTGGTTCTCAACGGCGTACGCTACAGCGCTCTCCTTAGACTTCCGAGGTCACGAATTGGGTGTTAATCACGGCTTCGACCAGCGTAACTCCATTGGAGGTAAGGGTTACAACATCTCTCTCGATTGTTACCAGCACTTTATCAACCAGCGTTCTGAGCGTGGGGCGAATAATAGGGTTGTCGAAGAAGCTTTTGCCTTCAAAACGCTGTCTGAACACATTGTCACTTACCGGAACCAGTGTGGAGAGGGCCATTTTAAAAGCGTTCACTTCGCGCTGATATGGTGAGACTCCCCGGCTTTCCTCAATGGGCTGATAGTTTTCATCCAGAGCTTCCTTGTATTTTCTGTAGCTGGTGATGTTGATGGCCTCGGCCCGGGCACATTTCGAGCTGCCCCCAAGACCGATCGCCACTTCGGGGTACTGCTTATCGAGGTCGGTCACTAGCCCTTTCCACTTCTTCGGATGCTGATGGTTCCGGTGAAAGTATGTAGTCGGATGTTCGAGATATCCGGGCGAGAGGTACTTCTCAATTAGCTCGCGCATCTGATATTGCTTACCCAGCCCGGGGAAGTTCATCTTATGAATGTTAATAAGCCCCCCTTTTTTTGCCACAGACTTTCTCGCTCGCCGGAAACACCGGTACGCTTTTTCAGAAGCGTTTCCATGTGTAGCTTGGTGCATACCACGTGGGAAAGATCCAGTTCGAGAATTTTCTCGATGTCGTATTTCACATCGTCAACGCTCTGGACGAGCATACCGTAGATAAGGTCGACGACTGACCCAGTCGAAGCCGATTTCGCGCGCGTTAAAAATTGCATCCAAGCACTGTTTGGCGGAATGCATACGCCCGCACGCCGAGATAATACGGTCGTCGAAGGCTTGCGCACCAAAACTGATTTTGGTAAAGCCCAACTCTTTTAACAGTTGGAGGTATTGCTTGGTCAGAGTACCCGGCTCGCCTTCAAAGCGCATGGTAGCAACAGAAAAGTTAAAATGGCCTTGATAAAAATCCATCAGGCACCGCAACTCGGGTTCAGGAAGCAGCGATGGCGTGCCGCCGAAGATGTTGAATTCGCCGACTTCTGCATGTGCGAGACACGGCACGTTCTGAAGCCACATAGTGGCCTCTTTGACGTTGTAAGCCACCAAATCCCGGAACACTGCCTGTGACGAAATGGTCTGTGGATTCAGAGTGATCGTCGGGTACTGACAGAAATGGCAGCGGTAGCGGCAAGTTGGGATATATGCTCAAAGATGAATCTGTTTTGCCTGTTTGATATCACATTCCATGTCATCAAAGAAAGCGCCGAGTGGATAACTACAGATATCGCCATGGAAAACGTGGCAGCCGAACGGATCTTTAAAGACATACTCCAGAAATGCGGTGTTCTCTGGGCGGGAGAGAAAATCGTGTACTCGCGGCACAGGATAATTCGTATCGATAGCATTTAGTGAGTTCAGAATTTCGTTATTCATCAGAATACCCCGCCGTTAGCGAAGTAGTTGCGCGCTTCGCCGGACTCACGGTCTTCACAAAAATAGTAGACAAAGCGCTCGAAATCCTCGGGTTTGACCACATCAAAACACTCCGGCAACGGCGGCGGGAAACCGATATCGTCACCAATGGCGCGGCGCATGGCACTGAAAATTTCATCACGGAACTCGAGATAGAGCCGATAGACTGGGGTTTTGTAGGCGTGGATCGGTTTGAAGTCGACGATTCCTGAATCGCGCATAATTTCATGGATACGCTGATACAGACGGTCAGCCACTGGCCCGGTAAAAAAATGACGCACGGTGATGTCATCCAGCAAAATCTGTGGATTGAGCAGCGCCGGCAACACAATGTTTTTGGGAACGTAGTCTTTAATGGAGTAGCACCAGACCTGCTGTGACTGTGCGGGAGTAGTGTCGTACAGCGTTGACCATTGCTTTTCCTCCCCCGGACGTACATCTTTCATGATGATGATGCCGTCCTGCCCATAGGCAGTACCACTGATTACTTCGTCTAGCATCGTATCGACGCGACGACTGTTAATTTCCACACGGGAATCCCGTGCGTAAGCCGGCTTGCCGCCCTCGGCGATTACCCGGATTCCAAAGTCCCAGTCGTCGGAGAGGTGTTCTACAAAGATGCTATGTGGGACTACCGGAGAAAGGTCCGTTTAGCTAAAACGGAATTTCCAACTCTGTGCGAAGGAGACGGAAATGTCCACGACCCAAGCAGTCCCACAAGACGAGAATACGGCAATCGACGTCGAGCTATATATAAGCTTTGAACTCGGCGACAAATCCTGGATATTGACGGCGAGCGATAGTCGTCGTGGCCCAAGGCGTTACAGCGTGCAAGGCGGCGACACGGCAGCGGTGCTCAATTGTGTACGCCGTGCGAGGGAGCGCTGCCGGCTTGCGCCTGGGGCCAAGGTACATTCCTGCTACGAGGCTGGCCGGGATGGCTGGTGGCTGCACCGCTGGTTGACGGGGCAAGGCATCGACAACCTCGTGGTTGATGCCGCCAGCATTGAAGTGAATCGACGCGCGAGACGGGCCAAAACTGACCGGCTCGACGGCGACAAGCTGCTGACGATGCTCAGGCGCCACCACGCCGGCGAGCGCGTCTGGTCGGTGCTACGCGAGCCCACACCTGAGCAGGAGGACGCTCGCCGCACGCATCGTGAACTGGCCCGGCTGACTCAGGAGCGTGTCGCCCACACGAACCGCATCCGCTCACTGCTGGTGCTGCACAACGTACGTCCGCAGGTCATCATCGGCGGGCGCGACTGGGCGCAGTGGTGGGCAAACCACCGCGGGCAGATACCAGCCGCGCTTTGCGGCGAGATCGAGCGCGAGAGTGCGCGGCTGGCGCTGGTCAGGCAACAGACGAAGATGCTCGAAGCCACCCGGCGCCAGGAGCTGGCCGAGGGCAAGCACCCGCTGGTGGCCCAACTCGCCCAGCTGCGCGCGATTGGCCCCAAGGGCGCCTGGGTGCTGGTCAAGGAAGTGTTCGGTTGGCGACGTTTCGCCAACCGGCGTGAGGTCGCCGGATGTCTGGGACTGACGCCCACGCCGTACGCCAGCGGAAATAGCCAGATCGAACAAGGCATTAGCAAAGCCGGTAACCGACGAGCGCGCACGATACTCGTCGAACTGGCCTGGCGCTGGTTACGCCTGCAGCCCGACAGCCTCATGACTCAGTGGTTCAACCGGCGCTTTGCGGGCAACGGCAAGCGCATGCGACGTGTGGGCATCGTCGCGTTGGCACGACGTCTCGCCATCGCCCTATGGCGTTACCTCGAGCACGGCGAGATTCCGGCCGGGGCTTCGCTCAAAGCTGCTGCTCCTTGAAGTTCCGGGGTCAACATCGTTTGCGTGCCCAAGCAAGGAACACATCATGATCAAAGGTCGACGCACCCGAAACGGCCGGGGGTCACGACACGGTGACCGCCCCCTAAGATGGGGTGCGCCGGTAACTGGGGTTTGCCAGCCAGTGCGCCTCGCGCGCATGCTGCATGAGGTGCAGCACCTTCACATCCTGCACGGATAGAAGTTCGTTCCGGCACTGGCTGGAACGCTCGTCATACCCCGGCCTGGGATCAGGATCAAGCCACCGTGCAGCACGCCCGCTTCACATCACACGCAATACAAAGGTGCTGGGATGAAATCTGATCCGCTTACCTGACGATCGAACACGGCTTGACAAACAAGTCCCCATAGAAGCGGCCGTTGCTCAGCTGATAGAAGATTTCGATACCTCCCACTTTGTCGTACAGAGTCCGCTCCACGGCAAAACCCTTGCCGTCGGGAAAACCGCCGAAGAGCGAAAACGACACCTCCCGGCAGCGCAGGGTTTTTTGGATTTCCCGGAAAAGGTGGGACGATTGCGGAATGCTTCTTCGTTGTAGTAGTAGTTGCAGGTGCCAATATCCCCGTTTTCCTCTACCATCTTTTCAATCAGCGCATGCAGCCAGTACGGGTCTACGGTGCAGTCAGCATCGGCGGAAACAATGTAATGTTTTTTCTGAGTCCCTAGTCGGGTCTGAATAATTCGTTTTCGGCGACGACGCCGTTCATGGTGTCGAAGCGGAAGCCGCGGAGCGGTTGAGCAATGCGACAAGTACAAGGACGTAAAAACGCCGCAGCTTTCTGAGGATCA
>NZ_JBFPKO010000089.1:0-4398 GCF_040948765.1 Paraburkholderia sp. BR10923
CCATCTGAACCTCGTCAGAATTTGCAGGCTATGTGAAGCAATATGCCAGGTCTCTGCAATTCCAACAACACGATTTCTACCCGGAAGCCCAGCTACTCAAGGCTCTACGGATTGTTCAGGACGGACTTTAACATCCGCTGTCTTCGTTTACAAGCTGCAGTGAACTTCATTACAGTCGCCTGTACGACGCGCTGTACAGGACGCTGCTGTCGCAGTCGCTGGTTCGCGGCGACGAGACGACGCTTCAGGTGCTCAATGAACCCGGCCGGGCGGCGCAGAGCAAAAGCTATGCATGGGTCTATCGCAGCGCGGAGGATTGTGCCGAACCGGTCGTGCTGTTTGAGTACCAGCCCGGGCGCTGGCCAGACGCATCCGCAAAAGTTCCCGGGCGACTACAGCGGTATGTTGATGAGCGACGGGTACAGCGCCTGGAGAACACTGAAAAAAGCGACGAACTTCGGCTGCATGGCGCACGCGCGCCGGCTGTTCGTCAAGGCGGACAAGGCAGCGCAGAAGAACGGGGATGACGGAAAACCGAAGGCGCCGAACGCTCGCGTGGCAAGAGCGCTCGAATACTTCCAGGCCCTGTACCGTGTCGAGGCGCTGGCCAAAGGCGACCTGCCTGCCGGGCAGACCCGTGCTGACTACGCATACCACCTGAGGCAGTTGCACAGCGTGCCGGTGCTCGAGGCGTTCAAGGCATGGCTCGATGAACTGGCACCGAAGGTGGCGCCGCAAAGCCTGCTGGGCAAGGCCATCGCCTATACCCGAAACCAGTGGGAATATCTGAGTCGCTACGTCACCGATGGACGTGCTCCAATTGATAACAACATATGCGAGCGCGACATCAGGCCATTTGCGACATCGAGAAAATCGTGGCTGTTCAGCGATACGGTCGACGGCGCAAAAGCTAGCGCTACGATCTATAGTCTCGTACTGACGTGCCGGGCCTGCGGTGTCGAGCCATACGACTATCTGCTGCACGTACTCAAGGTCCTGCCACAGCGCGCCCCAGGCGCGGACGTGACCGATCTGCTGCCGTTCAACTACGCGCGACAACAGGTCGCGACAAACAGCGGCTGACGCAGAGAGCGCGCGTCGCACAACATGACGGCGTGCGCTTCCATCATCTCAACATATACACCAACGGCTGTCCCACCGCCGCAGTGCGGCCCATGTCCGTCCGACGAATGGGAAAGCGTCGCGTCGGCTAAAATGTTACCCGTTTCCCGTCCTGCGAAAACCGGAATCTCATCTCATGTCCAAGGCGACCCACCACGCCGTCAGCATCGCGCCGGGCCATAACAAGGCCAGCCTGTCACGGGGACAGAAGGCATTCAATTCGCTGATCAGGCAGATCGAAAAGCGTCGCACCCGCTTGCGGGCATGGGAGCGCGTCACGCCCGACTTCCAGCAACGGTATGTCGACGTTCTGTTGCCGCTCGAACGGGAGTCGACGGATCTGCAGGTAAAGTTGGTCTATCGGCTTGACGACGTATGGAACCAGAAAGGGCTGACAAAGACGGAGCGTCGTACAGTCTCCACGCTGATCTCGAATCTGGCAGGCGATCTGGTCGAAGCGTGCAATGATGCGCAACTGAAGGTCATTTACAACCGGCACAGCAAGTCGGATTACGATAGCGAAGCAGCCGCTGAGCTTGAGGACATGAAGGATGTGCTCGAAGCGATGCTTGGCGTTGAACTGGGTGAGGATCTCGACATGAGTTCGCCCCACGACATGCTGCGACGCGCCCAGGCAAGGATGGAGGAGCAGCAGGCGCAGTACGAAGCCGCCGACCAGGCTCGGCAAGCGCGACGTGCGAAACGAAAAAAGACGGCAAGACAGCAGGCGGCTCAGGCAAGGCAGCAAGCCGAGCAGGCAGAATTGAGCCAGTCTATCCGCGAGGTCTATCGAAAACTCGCCAGTGCCCTGCATCCCGATCGCGAACCGGACCCTCACGAGCGGGAGCGCAAGACGGCGCTGATGCAGCGAGCCAACCATGCGTATGGCAGGAACGACCTGCTCAAGCTGCTCGAGCTACAACTGGAGCTTGAGCATATCGACCAGAGTGCAATCAATGAACTCAGCGAAGACCGGCTGAAGCACTACAACAAGATTCTCAAGGAACAGCTCGGGGAACTGGATCAGGAAATCCTGCAAGTGGAAGCCAGTTTCAGGCATGCGTACGGAATTCCCCCATTCATCGACATTGCCCCCGCGACGGTCCTTCACAATCTGGCAAACGACATCGCCGGGCTCCAGCAACACATACGTGATCTGGAAACTGATTTGCTCGTGTTTGAAGACCTCAAGCAATTCAAGGGCTGGTTGAAACAGCTGAAATATCGGCAGACAGCCGTTCCCTTCGACGAATTCCCATTCTGAGTAAATGGCCGGTTGGCATGAATACGGCCGGTCGTGAGGAGAATCGACCGCTTACGTTCAATTCGTCAAGACGGGTTTGCCGGCCGCTTACGCTTGTTGATCTCGACGTGGTGGTCGATGTGAACCTTGACGGTGCGAAACTGCGCGATTTCGTAGGGAATCGCAGGCAACGGGCGCAGCGCCGGAGCGTCCAGCGCGGCGAAAGCACTGGCGCGGCTGCCCGGCAGCCTCTGGAAGGGTCGGTCATTCAGCGTGGGCAGCAGCTCGGCAATCGCGCGATCTACCGCGTACACCGTCTCGAACCGCTGATGGCGCAGTCGCGCCATGATCCAGCGTTCAACGACCTGGACTGCAACCTCGACCTTGGCTTTGTCCTGCGGCCGCCGCGCCCGCGCCGCGAGCACCGAGGTGCCGTAATGACGCGCGAAGTCGAGCACGGTGTCGTTGGCGCGCGGCTCATAACGGTCGGCGTTGGCAATCAGGGCCCGCGGATTATCTGGAATGACCAGTTCGGGGACACCGCCAATGAAACTCAGCGCGCACGATCGAGCCGATCCAGTCAGCCATCGTCTCGCGCGGCGTGGCGCAAGCGAAGGTGTAGCTTGAAGCGCCCAGTGCGGCGACGAACACATGGGCACGCGTACCATCGGCCACCGCGATGGTCGGGCCCGCGTAGTCGACAAACAGCTTCTCGCCGGCCTTGTGGACCTGGCGCATCGAGCGCTTCAGGCTCTTCGCCCAGGTGTGGTAGTGCTCGCAGAATCGCGTGTGGCGGTAGGTCTTGCCGCCGGGGTGGGCGTCGACATATTCCTGCCATAGCAAGGTCAGTGTAACGCCCTTGCGGCGCAGTTCCTGGTGTATCCGCGCATAGTCCGGCGGCACATAGGCGCTGCTGCGCGAGCCCGGCAGCAGGCGAGCTGCGATGGCCGCTTCGTCGAGCTCACGTAGCTCATCCCATGCCAGCCCGGCATTCGCAGCGAGCGATACGTACTTGGAGACTACCCCTTTGGAAATCTGCAGCGCCGCCGCGATGCGGGCGTGAGAGAACCGGGACTCGTGCTTGGGTCGTAACACGTCTTTGATCATGCGTATCGTCATTGGGGGTGTGGGCATCGCCTCTCCGTGTAAAAACGGGGAAGGTTATCCACAACCGGGGGTTGAACAATACGCAACATCTCCACGTCGATCATCGCCAGGCAGACACCGCGAAACCACTGGCGCATGACCCGTCAACGGGCCGGTCACGATCGCCGGAAAGACCGGTCACGATCAGCTGGAAATGCCGGTCACGATGCCGGAATCACCAGTCACGATAATCCGGAATCACTGGTCACGCTCAGCCGGAATACGCACTTGATCTGCTGGAACACTCTTCAGCGCGTTCGGCAGTCTTTATGAAACCGTCTCTTAAGATCTTTCCACAAAAGACCTGCAGAAAGACGGATACCTCATCTATAACAACTTCGTTATCCGTAGGGTTTCTGCGGAAAAATACCCGTAGATTGTGGCGTCCTTCCTGTAGACCTATGGGCTACACGGCGGAGAGGACTAGAAGCTTCGCATCGTCCATCGGCTAAGAGCGGCTAACACAAACCTGGACATCAAGCCCTAGGTTTCGTATCCTGGGCGCATGTCCAGAAGAAAAATCAGCAACGAACTGTGGGCGGCGCTGGAACTGTCGATTCCGGCATTTACGCCGTCACCGCAAAGGCGGCCGTCGGCGCACAGTTGACGACCGCGCAGCACTGAACGGCATCCTGTATGTCCTGCAAACGGGCATCCCATGGGAAGACGTGCCGCAGGAACTGGGTTTCGGCAGCGGCATGACACGCTGGCGACGGCTACGAGACTGGCAGGCCGCAGGCGTGTGGGAGCAACTGCATCTGGCAATGCTTCGCCGGTTGCGTGAGCACGACCAGATTGATTGGGAACGGGCGAGCCTCGATGCTGCCAGTGTTGCCAGCTCCCGGGGGGCCAGGAAACCGGCGCCAACCCGACAGACCGGGGAAAGC
>NZ_JBFPKO010000008.1:0-392370 GCF_040948765.1 Paraburkholderia sp. BR10923
CAGCGCGGCGGCTTCTGCGACGCTTGGCGGGGCGCCCCACGGCGCCGCGGTGTCCGGCGCTGGCACGCTCATCGGCCACTGACGGCAGCGGCTGATGATGGTCGGCAGCAAACGGTCGATGCGCGCCGACACCATCAGGAACACGACGCCCGCGGGCGGCTCTTCGAGCGTCTTCAGCAACGCGTTGGCGGCCGCGACGTTGAGCGCCTCGGCCGGATACAGCACGACCACGCGCGCGCCGCCGCGGTGCGAACCGACGCCGACGAAGTCGAGCAGACCGCGGATCTGTTCGATCTTGATTTCCTTGCTCGGCGTGCGGGTCTTCTTGCCTTCGTCGCCATCGGCTTTTTCGGCCTTGTCGTCGGCGCCGTTCGCGGCGTTCGCGAGACCGGCTTCGGCGGCGAGCGCCTCCGGCACGACGATGCGGTAGTCCGGATGATTGCCCTGCACGAACCAGTTGCAGGCCGCGCACGCGCCGCACGGCTCGCCGTTCGGCAGCGGCGCCTCGCACAGCAGACCTTGCGCGAGGTGCTGCGCGAAGCGCAGCTTGCCGATCCCCGCCTGGCCGTGCAGCAACAACGCGTGCGGCCAATGGCCGCGCAGCTGCTGCAGGCGGTTCCAGTCATCGGCTTGCCACGGATAGATCATCGTTTGTCTTTTTGAATCAATTGGTTGCACGCATTACTTCAGGTGGTGAATCAACTTGACACGTGGTTATAAGAACCGATTATATCGTCTTGAAATCAAAGAGTTGCGATCAACTCTTCAAGCTGTTTCTGAATTCGCACGATGCTCTGCGAAGAGTCGATGATAGCGAATCGATGCGGCGCTTCTTCGGCGCGGCGCATGTATTCGGCGCGCGTGCGCTCGAAAAACTCCGCCGACTCGCTCTCGAAACGATCCGGGTTGCGCGCCGCGCTGCGCCGCTCGTTGGCGACGGCGGGCGGCAGGTCGAACAGCACGGTCAAATCCGGCTGGAAACCACCCTGCACCCAGCGCTCGAGCGTCTCCAGCTTGTCGCGCGGTAGGCCGCGGCCGCCGCCCTGGTACGCGAAGGTGGCGTCGGTGAAACGGTCGGACAGCACCCAGTCGCCGCGCGTGAGCGCCGGCTCGATCACCTCGGCCAGATGCTGGCGGCGCAGCGCGAACATCAACAACGCCTCGGTTTCGAGGTCCATCTTCTGATGCAGCACGATCTCGCGGATCTGCTCGCCGAGCGGCGTGCCGCCGGGCTCGCGCGTCATGACCACCGAGCGGCCGCTCGGCGCGAGCTTCGCCTCGAGGCGTTCGCGGAACCAGCCCAGATGGGTAGTCTTGCCCGCGCCGTCGATGCCTTCAAACGTTATGAATTTGCCGCGCGCCATCATTGCCCTCGAATGTATTTGTCCACGGCCTTGTTGTGTTCGCCGAGGGTGTCAGAAAAGATGCTGCTGCCGTCGCCGCGCGACACGAAGTACAGCGCGCTGCTCGGCGCCGGGTTCATCGCCGCCTGCAGCGACGCGACGCTCGGCAGCGAGATCGGCGTCGGCGGTAGGCCCATCCGGGTGTAGGTATTGTAGGGAGTGTCGGTCTGCAGGTCTTTCTTCCTGATGCGGCCAGCGTAGCTTTCGCCCATCCCGTAGATCACCGTCGGGTCGGTCTGTAGCGGCATGCCCGCGCGCAGACGGTTGGCGAACACGGCGGCGACGAGCGCCCGGTCGGACGCCTTGCCGGTTTCCTTTTCGATGATCGACGCCATCGTCAGAGCGTCGTACGGCGTCTTGTACGGCAGGTTCGGCGCGCGCGCGAGCCACGCTTCGTCCAGACGCACGCGCATCAGCCGGTACGCGCGGCGGTAGATGTCGAGGTCGCTCGTGTCCTTGTCGAACAGGTAGGTATCCGGGAAGAACAGCCCTTCGCCGTTGCCGATCGACGCCTCGGGCGCGCCGATTGCGCTCATCAGATCGGCGTCGCTCATGCCGAGCGTGTCGTGTTTCAGCGCGGGATTCGCGTCGAGCTCGGCGCGCATGCGCTTGAAGGTCCAGCCTTCGATGATCGTCGCCACATATTCGTTGACGTCGCCGCGGGCGATTTTCTGCAGCACCTCGTAGGGGGTGATGCCGCTCTTGAACTCATAGTTGCCGGACTTCAGGTCGCTTTGCAGGCCGAGCAGCCGCGTCATCGCGATGAACAGCTCGGGTTCGACCGGCACACCGCCGCGATTGAGCTGCAGCGCGACGCTGCGCAGGCTGCTGTGCGGTTTGACGGTGACGTCGAGTTGCGCCGGGGTCAATTCGAGCGGGCGGGTGGCCCAGAAGTATCCAGCGGCGATGGCCGCCGCGGCCAGCACAACGACGAGCGCGCCGGCTGCGAAACATTTCTTAAGAAAGGACACGACAGGAAAGCATTAGCGTTTAGATGGCAACGAACTGATTTTTAACGGGAAAGTCTTGCGTCGGTCAACACGGTGGCGGTGCCGCCTGGCAGCCCTTTCGGCGTTTTGCGCCCTGTATTGTATAGATGCGGGCACAAGATGGTCACAAGCCAGAGACGTCAACATGAAATCCACAGGCGTCGGTCCGATGCTACGCGGGTCTACGCGGCCACAACATGGGTCAGACGTCGCCCGGGTCGGACAGTTCGCGACAAACGACTTTCGGCCTCTTCCGCCTTTGACCGTTGTTGACAGTCTTGAACCACGCTTCAACCGCACCCTGGACGGCGCCGTCACCCCGCGGCAGGCGCGAAGTACACCGGTCCATGCGTCCCTCTCGATTCTGCATATCGCCTGCGTCGTTGTAGCCGCCAAGGCCATACGACAACAATAGCGCTCGCTTCGAACTTGTTTTTTCCCAAAGCATGATCGGGTCCCGGCCATAGGGCATCCCGGCTGATTTGACATGACAGAGGAGACGCATGGCGATCGACTTCAAAGTCGGCATCCACCGGAGCTGCACACTCCACACGCGGCAAGAATATCGCGGCAACGCACTCAGCGACGAGGCGCGTAACGGACGTAAGCTCATTACCTCGGCAAGCGCGTGGGAGCTTACGCACGACACGCGCCAGCTACCCCGGCTCGTCGAGTTCATGCGCAATGTGCGCGGCGGCGCATCTGCGAGCGGCACGGCACCGGATCAACTCGCCCGGACCCTACGAGCCGCCGTCGAGCGCGGCGAGGTGATTGCGGTGGCCCCGAAGCCGCACGTCCCGAGCGTAGGCGGCACGCCTATCCAACAGGAGATCCGTCCGTATTATCCGACCGTCACGCCGTCGCAGCTATTCCGGCGGGTGCTGCCGGCAGTGCGTGCCGAGCGCGCATTCGAGCGCCCCAAATTACCGCGGCTGGCGGCCGACGATGACCTCGCGATCTGGCACGCCCGCCCAGGCGACGTCTTGCCAGACGGAACCATCGCCACGCCAGTATCGACCCCGCTCGGCGATGCGCGGCCGTTTCAATACCCGGAGGATCCGCAGTTCGGCGATGTGCAGGAACTGGCGGCGCGTGGCGTCAGTGAGACGGATGAGGCTGAGTGTTTCGCGGACTACCATTCAGACATGGCCCAATGTCAGGTAGCCCGAGCCTTGTATCGAGATCCACGCAGCTATGCGCTCTGCACACAGCGAGCTTTCGACAAATTCCAGGCATGCAGGGGATATTGAGATGACTAAATCAGATCGGGCTAGCGTCATTTTTTACGATGCCGATACGCAGCAGTTAAAGATGTGCACAGTTTCACGGGTTCACGTGCAAGCGGCAATCGATCGAGCGCTGGCAATCACTATCCCACCGGATGCTGCGGAAAATTCAATATTGCCAGTTACCGACGAAGACGCACGGAAGCTGGGAGCGATGGCCATTCTGATTCAGGCAATCTCGCATCCCGAATTGCGCGAACGTCTGAAAATCACGACTGAGCAACCGATGGATTGGGCACCCGCCAAACCGCCCTCGGAATGACAGTAGAGCATCCGCCTCTCCAGCAGACGGCATTCCAAAATTACCAGAGCTGCAGAGGTTTCTGAGATGACAAAGCGCCAGCGTGCCACCGTGATCTTTTATAGCGAGGATGTCCAGCAGACACAGGTATGTACCGTGTCGCGCGACGAAGTCGAGGGGGCCCTAAATCGGCAGATCGCGCGGAGAATGGCAATGACTGTGCCACTGGGTTCTGAAGATTGCGGTGCGCCGATCACGGACGAAACCTTGCGTCAGATTGGTGGCATGGCCGTGCTCAACCAGGCGTCGGTCCATCCGGAACTGCACAGTCGGCTGCAGATTACGCTCCACCACGCCGTTGACTGGACGCCCGCCAAGCCACCCTCGGAATAACCATGGCTCATCCGCCTTGTTCAGCGGCTTGGCCTAGGCCACCTCGGGTCGCGCTGTGTAAGGCGCTCGCAAAGCCTTCATTCGCCAAGGACGTGCGAAACGTGACGGACTTGGACTGAATATAATGGGTGTTTGCCTTAGCCAAAGTCAGAATTGACGGAATCCATGAACACACCGCTCGTGAACGCCCCAGCTAACGCTTCCGGTCTCGCTCCGACCGCGGCGGCACCCGCCGCCCTGCCCATCCTGCCGCGCCCGTCGGCCGAAGAATTCGCCGCCGTGCTGGAACACGGCGCGTACATGCCGCTGTCGCAGTTCGGCGTGATCGACACGACCGGCGACGACGCGGCCAGCTTCCTGCACGCCCAGTTGACCAACGACGTCCAGCATCTCGATGCCGCGAACGCGCGCCTCGCCGGCTACTGCTCGGCCAAGGGCCGGCTGCTCGCGTCGTTCCTCAGCTGGCGCAGCGGCGACACGATCCGCCTGCTGGTATCGAAAGACGTGCAGGCCGCCGTGCAAAAGCGCCTGTCGATGTTCGTGCTGCGCGCAAAAGCCAGGCTCGTGGACGCGAGCGGCGAGCTCGCGGTGGTCGGCCTCGCGGGCGACGTGCGCGGCGCGCTGTCGGGCGTTTTCGACGCGCTGCCCGACGGTGTGCACGTGCAGGTCGACGGCACCGCGGGCACGCTGATCCGCGTGCCGGACGCCCTGGAGCGGCTGCGCTATCTGTGGATCGGACCGAAGGCGCAGGTCGAAGCGCTGCTGCCGTCGCTGGACGGCAAGTTGAAGCGCGTGTCGCCGGCCGTTTGGGACTGGCTCGACATCCGCGCGGGCGAGCCGCGCATCACGCAGCCGGTCGTCGAGCAGTTCGTGCCGCAAATGGTCAACTTCGACGTGCTCGGCGCAGTCAATTTCCGCAAAGGCTGCTATCCGGGTCAGGAAGTGGTCGCGCGCAGCCAGTATCGCGGCACGATCAAGCGGCGCACGTCGCTCGCCAACGTCGCCGGCGAGCTTGATACGGTGCGCCCCGGCGCCGAGCTGTTCCACTCGGACGATCCTGGCCAGCCGTGCGGGATGATCGTCAACGCGGCATCGGCACAAGGCGGCGGCGTCGATCTGCTGGTCGAGATCAAGCTCACGGCGCTCGACAGCGGCAGCGTGCATGTCGGCGCGGCCGACGGCCCCGCGCTGCGCTTCCTGGCGCTGCCCTACGGGCTGCCGGCCGAGGTCTGATCGTTGGGCAGGTAAGAAGCGGCGCAATCGGGCGCCGTTTTTTATTGGCTGCTTTATTCTCGTCTGATTTTTGTCGCTTTCTTTGCCGTCTGCCTTTGCGGCATCAGGCGGCCGCCCCACGCTCTGAACGGGAGATGCTCCCCGATGTGCCTGATCGTTTTCGACTGGCGACCCGATGCGGTCGATGGTCCGCTGTTCACGCTCGCCGCGAATCGCGATGAGTTCTTCCGCCGCACGGCCGAGCCGATCGGCTGGTGGCGCGACGCGCCGGGCGTGCTGGCGGGCCGCGATCTCGTGGGCGGCGGCACGTGGCTCGGGCTGTCGCGCGACGGCCGCTTCGCCGCGCTGACCAATTACCGCGCGCCGGGCGAAATGCGCGCCGATGCGCCGACCCGCGGCACGCTCGTCAGCAATTGGCTCACGAGCGCCGCGCGCGACACCGACGGCCATCCGCACGAAACGCCGCTCGCCTATCTGGAGCACGTCGCGCAAAGCGGCGACATCTACAACGGCTTCAACCTGTTGGTCGGCGACTGGACGCGCCGTGAGCTCGCGTGGTACTGCAATCGCGGCGCCGTCGACGCAAATAGTGGCCCCGCGCTGCTCGCGCCCGGCACGCACGGCATCTCGAACGCGGTGCTCGACACCGCGTGGCCGAAGCTGGTCAGAAAGCGCGGCGAGCTCGGCACGCTACTCGCGCGCAATGCAATGCCGCCGCTCGAACGCCTGATCGACCTGATGCGCGATCCGCGGCTCGCGCGCGACGACGAATTGCCGTCGACCGGTATTCCGCTCGAACGCGAGCGCGTGCTGTCGGCGGCATTCATCGAATCGCCGGAATACGGCACGCGCAGCACCACCGCGCTGCGCGTCGCCGCCTATGGCGACGTGATCGGCGTCGCGGTCGCCGAGCGCAGCGACGACAACGGCTCGCACCGCATCGTGAGGCCCGGCGATTTCGAGCGCAGCTTCGCGTTCAACGTCGAGCGCGACCGGATGAGCGTGGCGTGATCGTTTGATCGGCGCCTCGCCGGCGCATTCGCCGCCGGCCGCTCACCGCTTCGCGACGACTACCCTCACCCGATGCCGAATGCCGCGCGCAACGCCGCCGCGGCATCCGCATGCGCCTCTCCGACTTCGGGCACGAAGCCGCCCATCTTGAAGAACTCGTGGATCATGCCGGCGTAGCGCTTGAGCGTTACCGGATTGCCGAGCGCGCGTAGTTTTTCCGCATACGCATCGCCCTCGTCGCTGAGCGGATCGTATTCGGCGGTCGCGATCCACGCGGGCGCGACGCCGCGAAAATCCGGCGCGCCGCGCTCGCCGTCGAGCGGCGCGAAACGCCAGTCGTCACGATCACCGCTATCGCGCAGGTAGTGCTCGAAAAACCACTGGATCGTGTCGCCCGACAGCAGGAAGCCGTCGGCGAGGCGCGAGTGCGAGTCGGTCTGCTGATGGCCGGTTGTCCCCGGGTAGATCAGCAATTGCAGCGCGAGCGCGATCCCGGCATCACGCGCAAGCACTGCGCAGACCGTCGCGAGCGTGCCGCCCGCGCTATCGCCGCCGAGCGCGAGCCGGGTGTCGTCGATGCCGAACTCGGCCGCGTGCGCGTGCAGCCAGCTAAGGGCATCGAAGGCATCGTCGACCGCGGTCGGAAACTTGTGCTCGGGCGCGAGCCGGTAATCGACCGATAGCACCGCGCACTGGCCGTCGCGCGCGAACATCCGGCACAGCGCATCGTGCGTGTCGACGCTGCCGACCGTGAAGCCGCCGCCGTGGTAGTACACGAACGCCGGCAGCGGCTCGGCCCAGTTCGGCTCGACCGGGAAATAGAGGCGCGCGCGGATCGTCGCGCCGTCGCGCGTCGGCACCCGCAGGTCTTCGACGGAAAACATCGGCGCGCTCGGGATCTCGAGGATCGGCGCGCTTTTCTCGTACGACGCGCGCGCCGCTTGCGCGCTCATCTGGTGATACTGCGGGCGTTTGGCCCGCGCGATCATGTCGAGCACCTGCTCGATCGTTGGATTCAGCGGCATGGTTTCAGCAACGTGATGCGCACAGCGCAGCGCGGCGCGCGGTGCGCCAATTGTTGTGAGGACCCGGCGCAGCGGCCACGCAGCCGGCCGCTACTCCGCGTTCTTCACCTCGGGTTTCAGCGACATCGGATCGGACGGCTCGCGCAACTGTTCGATATCCTCGTGACGCAGCTTGACGGTCGCCATGATGCCCGGGTGCGTGATGATATAGAAACGCCGCGCGGCGATCGCCTCGAACGCAATGTCGGCGACATCGTCGGCGCTGAGCTTGCCCGACTGCACCGCACGCTGCAACTGCTTGGCTGCAGCGATCTGCGAGCGCGTCGGCCGGCTTGCGTTGCGCAGTTCGTCCGGACGCGCGCGCTCGGCGTCCGCGATGCCGGTCGGCACGAAGGCGGGACACAGCAGCGAACAGCCGACCTCGCCGCCCGTGCCGGCCTGCGCGAGCTTCAGGTCGTGATACAGCGTCTCGGTCAGCGCCACCACCGCATGCTTGGACGCGTTGTAGATGCCCATCGCCGGTGGCGCCAGCAGCCCCGCGACCGACGCCGTGTTGACGATATGCGCGGGCTCGTTCTGCGCGAGCATGAGCGGCGCGAACACGCGCACGCCGTGCGCGACGCCCATCACGTTGACGCCGAACACCCACGACCAGTCGTTGGCCGAGCTTTCCCACAGGAAGCCGCCGGTGCCGACGCCCGCGTTGTTGAACAGCAGGTGGACCTTGCCGAACGTGGCGAGCGCGGCTCGCGCTAGCGCCTCGACCTGCGTGGCGCTCGATACGTCGGTCGGCACGGCGATCGCTTCGGCGCCGCCTTCGCGCAATGCGTCGACGGTCTGCGCGAGCTGCTCGGCGTTGACGTCGGCGAGCACGAGCTTCATGCCGAGCGCCGCGCCCTTGTGCGCGAACGCGCGGCCGAAGCCGCTGCCCGCGCCGGTGATCACCGCCACCTTGCCTGCGAATTCGAACATCTAGTGACTCCCTGTTTGAGTGGCGACTGGCCGATGCATGACGACGTCGTGCTCAGATCAGCTTGACCAGTTGCTTGCCGAAGTTGCGGCCCTTCAGCAAGCCGATGAATGCCTCGGGCGCGGCTTCGAGCCCTTGCGCGATCGTCTCGCGATAGTGCAGCTTCTTCTGCGCGACGAGCGTGCCGAGCTGCTTGAGCGCCTCCGGCCACACGTCCATATGTTCGCTGACGATGAAGCCCTGCACGAGCAGCCGCTGCGTCAGCATTAGCGACGGATGCCTGAGCGGCAGCGGCTGGCCGTCATAGCCCGCGATGAAGCCGCACAGCGCGATGCGCCCGAACGCGTTCATGCGCGCGAGCGTCGCGTCGAGCCCCTCGCCGCCGACGTTCTCGAAGCAGCCGTCCACACCATCGGGCGTCGCGGCTTTCAGGTCCTGGTACAGGTTGCCGGCCTTGTAGTCGACGCAGGCGTCGAAGCCGAGCGTGTCGACCACGTAGCGGCACTTGTCCGCGCCGCCCGCGATGCCGACCGCGCGCGCGCCGGCCACCTTCGCGAGCTGGCCGACCACGCTGCCCACCGCGCCGCTCGCCGCACTGACGACCACCGTCTCGCCCGCCTTCGGCGCGATGATGCGGTTCAGCCCGTACCACGCGGTGACGCCCGGCATGCCGACCGGGCCGAGATACGCGGACAGCGGCACGTGCGTGTCGTCGACCTTCTGCATGCCCGCGCCGTTCGAGGTGCCGTACTCCTGCCAGCCGAACATCGCGACGACCTTGTCGCCGACCGCGAACTTCGGATTCCTCGTCTCGACGACCTCGCCGACCGTGCCGCCGATCATCACCTCGTTCAGCGGCTGCGGCGGCGCGTACGACTTGCTGTCGTTCATGCGTCCGCGCATATACGGATCGAGCGACAGATAATGGTTGCGCACTCGTACTTCGCCGTCGGCGAGCGGCGCCAGCGGCGTTTCGACGAGCTTGAAGTTATCGGGCGTGGCTTCGCCGTGCGGGCGCGAAATCAGCAGCACCTGGCGATTGATCTGGGCCATGAAGTCGTCTCCTTGGATTGTCGGGGATTGACCTGCATTCGTCGAATCCAGGTCGGAAGTTGATTGCGATGAGGGCTCAGTCGCTCGGACCGGGCCTGGCCGCCGGGTCGCTGCGCAGACGCTGACGCCTGACGTCGCGGCCCACCGCGAGGCGGCGCATGTACTTGAAGGTGCCGAGCGCCTTGGCGACGAAGTGACCTTCGCTGTCGCGGATCTCGCCTTCGCAATAGGCCATCGTGGTCGAGCGATGCAGCACGCGGCCGGTCGCGCGCAACTCGCCGCGCCCCGGCTGCATGAAGTTGACCTTCATCTCGACGGTGACGACGCCGACGCCGTCGCCCGCGAGACTGCGCGCGGCCATCGCGAGCGCGACGTCGGCGAGCGTCATCGTGACCCCGCCGTGCGCGACGTCCCATGTGTTCATATGATCGGGTTGCAACGGCAGCACGACTTCGCTGACGCCATCGGCGGCGCGCAGCAACTGCGCGCCGAGCCGGTCGATGAAGGGGCTTTCCGGCAACGATGGGTTGCCTGTTGTGGCGGATGTGGTGGGGTCGGTCATGGCGGTGTCTGGAGTTCGTGGCCGGCAACCTCGGAAATCGATTCGCCGCGTCCCGGCACTCCGCGAGGTGTACGCATTGGCGCTAAATGGGAAATTCTACCGGCTATCGCCTCGCTCCATCCGCCTCATTGCGCTCCGTCATGCGCGTCGCCAACCGCCCCGAGCGGCGCACCGCTTCATCGACCAGATCGAGCTCCGCGCTCGGGCAACTCAGGCGGATGAAACGATCGAAGCGCCCGGTGTTCGAAAACACGGTCCCAGGCATGACGCAATGCAGCGGAACTTCGCGAACTCCTGCGTCGAGCCGTCCGGCGACTCGCTAATGTCGTCGCGAGATCGTGGCGGCGTATTACCTGAACTCCGACTCGATCGCCAAAATCGACGCCTCGCCGCCAGTTAGAATGCGTGACCAACCGCTTCCTGCTTCGAGGTGCCGGTCATGTCCTTCCCACGCACGCGGCGTTTCAGCCGTTTCGCCACCTTCTTACGCTATTTCCACCTCGCCTGCGCGATCACGCTGACGCTTGGCGCATGCGCCGGCCTGCTCGGCGGCGATGCGTTGCGCGTCAATGTCGCCGGCATCGAGCCTCTGGCCGGCGAAGGCCTCGAGATGCGCTTCAACCTGAAGCTGCGCGTGCAGAACCCGAACGATTCCGCGGTGAGCTTCAACGGCATCGCGGTCGATCTCGAACTGAACGGCAAGCCGTTCGCGAGCGGTGTCAGCGACCAGAGCGGCACCGTGCCGCGCTTCGGCGAAACCGTCGTCAGCGTGCCGCTGACCGTGCCCGCGTTCGCCGCGGTTCGCCAGGCGCTCGGGCTTGCGGGCGTCGCGCAGTCCGGGCAGGTTCCGTACCGGCTGCAAGGCAAGCTCGCGGGCGGCCTGACCGGCACGACACGCTTCACCGATCAGGGCATGTTGACGCTGCCGGGCATGGCGTCGCAGTAGACACGAGGACGGCGGACAAAAAGAAGGCGCCGCGGGTCCAACATTGTCCCTCGTCGAACCGCGGCGCCCGTCTTCTTGAGGCGCGTTCGCGCCCGACTTACGCGATCTCGAACAGACCCGCGGCGCCCTGCCCGCCGCCGATGCACATCGTCACGACGACGAACTTCACGCCGCGCCGCTTGCCTTCGATCAGCGCATGGCCGACGAGCCGCGCACCCGATACGCCATACGGATGGCCCACCGCGATCGCACCGCCGTTCACGTTCAGGCGGTCGTGCGGAATACCGAGCTGGTCCGCGCAATAGAGCACCTGCACCGCGAACGCTTCGTTCAGCTCCCACAGGCCGATGTCCTCGACCTTGAGGCCGGCCTTCTGCAACAGCTTCGGCACCGCGAACACCGGGCCGATGCCCATTTCGTCCGGCTCGCAGCCAGCCACCGCGAAGCCGCGGAAAATGCCGAGCGGCTGCAGCCCTTCGCGTTCGGCCAGCGTCGCGTTCATCACGACGCAAGCCGATGCGCCGTCCGAAAACTGGCTCGCATTGCCCGCGGTGATCACGCCGCCCGGCAGCGCGGTGCGAATCTTCGACACGCCTTCGAGCGTCGTGTCGGCGCGGATGCCTTCGTCGCCGCTGACGGTCACTTCCTTCGTGTAGAGACGGCCGCTCGCCTTGTCGGCGACACCGGCGAGCACCGTCAGCGGCACGATCTCGTCGTGGAACCTGCCGGCTTCGAGCGCGGCCGCCGCGCGCTGCTGCGAGCGCACGCCGTATTCGTCCTGGCGCTCCTTCGAGATCGAGTAGCGCTTCGCGACGTTCTCGGCGGTCTGCAGCATCGACCAGTAGATTTCCGGCTTATGCTCGGTGAGCCAGCCGTCGGTCATCATGTGTTGGTTCATCTCGTTCTGCACGCACGAGATCGACTCGACGCCACCCGCGACGTACACGTCGCCCTCACCGGCGATCACGCGTTGCGACGCGAGCGCGATCGTCTGCAATCCCGACGAGCAGAAACGGTTCACGGTCATGCCCGGCACGCTGACCGGCAGGCCCGCGCGCAATGCGATCTGACGCGCGATGTTGCCGCCCGTCGCGCCTTCCGGATTCGCGCAACCCATGATCACGTCCTCGACGCGCGCCGGGTCGAGCTTCGCGCGCTCGACCGCGGCCTGCGTCACGTGGCCGCCGAGCGTCGCGCCGTGCGTCATGTTGAAACCGCCGCGCCAGGATTTGGCGAGGCCCGTGCGGGCGGTGGATACGATTACGGCGTCAGTCATGGGTGTCTCCAATTGCAATGTCGAAGTGGCGCGCCGGCTCCCTGCCGTGCGTTCAAAAGCGCATCACCGCGCCGCCTCTGTCGTTTGATGCGAGCGCTGCGGACGTCACCCGCAGCACTCAATTCGTCTGCTGAAGTGAGCCGTGCTCAGCCGTTGAAGCCGCGACCTTCGGCCGCCAGCTTCGCGATGCTCGGCGCGAGCTTCCACGCGTCGCCGTTCGGCCGCGCCGCATAGCGGCGAATCGCGCGCTCGACGTTGTACAGCCCGACCGTATCCGCGTACAGCATCGGGCCGCCGCGATAGAGCGGGAAGCCGTAGCCGGTCAGATAGACCATGTCGATATCCGACGCCTTCGACGCGATGCCTTCTTCGAGAATCTTCGCGCCTTCGTTGACGAGCGCGAACACCAGACGCTCGACGATCTCCTCGTCGCTGATCGTGCGGCGCTCGGAGTGGGTTTCCTTCGAGTACTCGACGATCATTTCGTTGACCACGCCGGACGGATACGCGGTGCGATCGCCCGCCTTGTAGTCGTACCAGCCGCCGCCGGTCTTCTGGCCGAAGCGGCCCATCTCGCACAGACGATCGGCGATCTTCGAGTAGTGCATGTCGGGATGCTCGATATAGCGGCGCTTGCGGATCGCCCAGCCGATGTCGTTGCCGGCGAGGTCGCTCATGCGGAACGGGCCCATCGCGAAGCCGAATTTCTCGATGGCCTTGTCGACCTGCGCGGGCAATGCGCCCTCTTCGAGCATGAAGAGCGCCTGACGCAGGTATTGCTCGATCATCCGGTTGCCGATAAAGCCGTCGCACACGCCCGACACCACCGCGGTCTTCCTGATCTTTTTCGCGAGCTTCATCACGGTGGCGAGCACGTCTTTCGCGGTCTCTTTGCCGCGCACGACTTCGAGCAGCTTCATCACGTTGGCCGGGCTGAAAAAGTGCATGCCGACCACATCCTGCGGACGCTTCGTGAACGCGGCGATCTTGTCGACGTCGAGCGTCGACGTGTTCGACGCGAGGATCGCGCCCGGCTTCGCGACTTCATCGAGCCGGCCGAACACCTGCTCCTTCACGCCGAGCTCTTCGAACACGGCTTCGACGATCATGTCGGCGTGCTTCAGGTCGTCGTAGGACAGCGTCGGGCTCAGCAGCGCGAGACGCTGCTCCATCACCTCGGGCTTCAGCTTGCCCTTCTGGACGGTCGCCTCGTAGTTCTTGCGGATCGTCGCGAGACCGCGGTCGAGCGCTTCCTGTTTCGTTTCGAGCAGCGTGACCGGAATCCCCGCGTTCAGGAAGTTCATCGCGATGCCGCCGCCCATCGTGCCGGCGCCGATCACGGCCACCTGATTGATCTCGCGCACGGGCGTATCGGACGGCACGTCGGGAATCTTGCTCGCGGCGCGCTCGCCGAAGAACGCGTGACGCAGCGCATGGCTCTCCGGCGTCTGCACGAGCGCAATGAAGCATTCGCGCTCGAATGCGAGGCCCTTGTCGAAGCCGTCCTTCACGCCGGCTTCGACCGCGTCGATGCACTTATGCGGCGCCGGGAAGTTCTTCGCGATGGCCGCGACGCTATTGCGCGCGAACTGGATGAAACCGGCCGCGTTCGGATGCTCGATCTTGCGCTCGCGCACATTCGGATGCGGGCCCGCTTGCGCGCCGACCTTGCGCGCGAACGCGAGCGCGGCTTCGGACAGTTCGGCGGGATTCGCGACGACCTGGTCGAACAGTCCCGAATCGGCGAGCTTTTCGGACAGCACCGGCGCGCCCGACACGATCATGTTCAGCGACGCTTCGAGACCGATCGCGCGCGGCAGACGCTGCGTGCCGCCCGCGCCCGGCAGGATGCCGAGCTTCACTTCGGGCAGCGCGATCTGCGCGCCGGCCGCGGCGACGCGGTAATGCGCGCCCAGCGCAAGCTCGAGGCCGCCACCCATCGCGACGCTGTGAATCGCCGCGACGACCGGCTTCGCGCTGCCTTCGACGGCCTTGATGACGGTCGCGAGCGTCGGTTCCTGGGTCGCCTTCGGCGTATTGAATTCGGTGATGTCGGCGCCGCCCGAGAAGGCCTTGCCCGCGCCCGTCAGCACGATGGCCTTGATGGCCGAGTCGTTCTGCGCGCGATCGAGTCCTTCGACGATCCCCGCCCGCGTCGACAGACCGAGCCCATTGACGGGAGGATTGTTCAGCGTGAGAACGGCCACGCCGTCATGAGTTGTGTAGTCCACTGCCATCTGCGTGCCTCCGTGCGATCCATGCATTCATTGAGGCGGCGCATGGTGCGCCGCCTGTCCGGGTCACCGCGTCTGCTCATTGTCAGACTTTTTCAAGCGGCGGTTCCAGGGTCAGCAGGCAGAATACACTGAAAAAGCACGAACGTTCAATTTATTCTAATGTAGGGTTTCCACCTAGGCCTCGGGGGTCAGCGGACAGTTGCGGCTGTCTTCGAGCGCGGACGGCAGCACGTGGTCGCGGAACAGATCGCGCAGCTTCAGCTTCTGCAGCTTTCCGGTCGCCGTGTGCGGCAGTTCGTCGACGAACACGACATCGTCGGGAATCCACCACTTCGCCACTTTGCCGTCGTAGAACGCCAGCAGTTCGTCGCGCGTGACGTCGTGCCCCGCGCGTTTGACGACGAGGAGCAGCGGCCGCTCGGTCCACTTCGGATGCGCGCACGCGATGCACGCGGCTTCCGCGACCGCCGGATGCGCGACCGCGACGTTCTCGAGTTCGATCGAACTGATCCATTCGCCGCCCGACTTGATCACGTCCTTCGAGCGGTCGGTGATGTGCAGGAAGCCGTCGGGGTCGATCGTCGCGACGTCACCGGTCGGAAACCAGCCGTCAATGAGGGGCGAGTCTTCCTTGCGGAAATACCGGTCGATGACCCACGGCCCGCGCACGTGCAGATCGCCGAACGCGACGCCGTCCCAGGGCAGTTCGCGGCCATCCTCGCCGACGATCTTCATGTCGACGCCATAGATCACATGGCCCTGCTTTTCGAGCAGCTTGCGCTGCTCGGCGAGCGGCCGCTGGCTCTGCTCCCAGTTCAGCTTCGCCAACGTACCGAGCGGCGACATCTCCGTCATGCCCCATGCATGGATCACCTGCACGCCGTAGTCGTCCTCGAGCACCCGCAGCATCGCGGGCGGACAGGCGGAGCCGCCGATCACCGTGCGCTCGAGCGACGAAAACTTCGCGCCGGTTTCGCGCAGGTAGTTCAGCAGACCGAGCCACACGGTCGGCACGCCGGCCGAACACGTGACGCGTTCGCTCTCCATCAGCTCGTACAGCGACTTGCCGTCGAGATCCTTGCCGGGGAACACGAGCTTCGCGCCGGTCAGCGGTCCGGCATGCGCGAGGCCCCACGCGTTGACGTGGAACATCGGCACGATCGGCAGCACCGAGTCGCGCGCCGACAGGCTCATCGAGTCGGGCAACGCCGCGCCGAACGCGTGCAGCACCGTCGAGCGATGCGTATACAGCGCGCCTTTCGGATTGCCGGTCGTGCCCGACGTATAGCAGAGGTACGACGCCTGCTGCTCGTCGAGCGCGGGCCAGTCGAAGCCGCCGTCCTGCCCGTCCATCAGCGTTTCGTAGCACAGCACCGACGTTTGCATCGGCGGCCGATGCGCTTCATCGCACAGTGCGATCCAGCCGCGCACGCGCGGGCACTGCGGCGCGAGCGTCTCGACCAGCGCCGCGAACGTCGTGTCGAACAGCACGTACGCATCGTCGGCGTGATTGATGATGTAGGCGATCTGCTCGGGGAAAAGGCGCGGGTTGATCGTGTGACACACGGCGCCGAAGCCGGTGGTGCCGTAATACGCTTCGAGATGCCGGTAGCCGTTCCACGCGAGCGTCGCGACCCGGTCGCCCGGCTCGACGCCGAGCGCGATGAGCGCCTGCGCGAGTTGCTTCGCGCGCTTCTCGCAATCGCGGTACGTGTAGCGATGCAGGTCGCCTTCGATGCGCCGCGACACGATTTCGGTGCTGCCGAAATGGCGTGCGGCATGCGCGAGCAACGATGATACGGTGAGCGGCACGTCCATCATCTGGCCCAGCAGCGGCGTCGTCATAAGGCGGGGTCTCCTCGGCTTGTCAGTGTGTCGATGGGTTGCGGTCGGGTTTGTTGAATACGTGGTGCAGGATCGTGGCGGCGTCGTACGCAGCATGGTCCGGACGATGAAGGCGGCCGCCCAGCAGCGCCGCGGGCGCGGACTTACAATATCGGCTAATCCAGAGGCGCTCAACATGTCGTTTTCCCCAAGCTTTGCAGGCTTATCCGCAGCATTGACGGATCTTTCCAACACACTCGCCACTCCCCCTGCCAACGCGTTCGCGCGGCTCGGCGGCACCTTCTTCACGCGGCTGCCCGCCGCGCCGCTCGACGCACCCTACCTCGTCGGCTTCTCGGCCGAGACCGCCGCGCGG
Source organism: Paraburkholderia sp. BR10923 (assembly GCF_040948765.1). Taxonomy (NCBI): domain Bacteria; kingdom Pseudomonadati; phylum Pseudomonadota; class Betaproteobacteria; order Burkholderiales; family Burkholderiaceae; genus Paraburkholderia; species Paraburkholderia sp. BR10923. The sequence continues at coordinate 16,826 of NZ_JBFPKO010000008.1, forward strand.
CTCGGGATGCCCGAGGGCATCGAACGCGAGCCGGGCTTCCTCGAGCTGTTCTGCGGCAATGCGACGCGCGACTGGCCGGCCGACGCACTGCCTTACGCGTCGGTGTACTCGGGGCATCAGTTCGGCGTGTGGGCCGGCCAGCTCGGCGACGGCCGCGCGCTCACGCTGGGCGAGCTCGAACACGACGGCGAGCGCAATGAACTGCAGCTCAAAGGCGCGGGCCGCACGCCTTATTCGCGCATGGGCGACGGCCGCGCGGTGCTGCGCTCGTCGATCCGCGAATATCTGTGCTCCGAGGCGATGCATCACCTCGGCATTCCGACCACGCGCGCGTTGTGCGTGATCGGCTCCGACCAGCCGGTGCGGCGCGAGACGATCGAAACCGCCGCGGTGGTCACCCGCGTCGCGCCTAGCTTCGTGCGCTTCGGCCACTTCGAGCATTTCTATGCGAACGATCGCGTCGACGCGTTGCGCGCGCTGGCCGATCACGTCATCGAACGCTTCTATCCGCATTGCAAGGACGCCGACGATCCGTATCTGGCGCTGCTCGCCGAAGCGGTACGGTCCACCGCCGATCTGATGGTCGACTGGCAGGCGGTCGGTTTCTGTCACGGCGTGATGAATACCGACAACATGTCGATTCTGGGCCTGACGATCGACTACGGCCCGTTCGGTTTCATGGATGGCTTCGATGCCGGCCACATCTGCAATCACTCCGATACGCAGGGGCGTTATGCCTACCGGCTGCAGCCGCAAATCGCGTACTGGAACCTCTTCTGCCTCGCGCAGGGACTGCTGCCGTTGTTCGGCGAGAAGCACGACGAAAGCGTGCGCGCCGACAAGGCGGTCGAAGAAGCGCAGCACGTGCTCGCGGGCTTCAAGGAGCGCTTCGCGCCGGCGCTCGAAAACCGCATGCGCGCGAAGCTCGGCCTCGAACAGCCGCGAGACGGCGACGACGCCCTGGTGAACCGGCTGTTCGAAGCGATGCACACGAACCGCGCCGATTTCACGCTGACGTTCCGCAACCTCGCGCGCCTGTCGAAACACGATGCGAGCGGCGATGCGCCGGTACGCGACCTGTTCCTCGATCGCGCCGCCTTCGACGCATGGGCGAACGACTACCGCGCGCGGCTGGCCGTTGAGTCACGCGACGACGCTGCGCGCGCCATTGCAATGAATCGTGTGAACCCCAAATTCGTACTTCGCAACCATCTGGCGGAAACGGCGATCCAGCGTGCGAGGGAGAAGGATTTCTCCGAGGTGGAACGGCTCGCGGCCGTGCTGCGTCGTCCGTTCGACGAGCAGCCCGAATACGCGTCGTATGCGGGCCTGCCGCCCGACTGGGCAAGCTCACTGGAAGTGAGCTGTTCGTCATGACGCGCCTTTGCAGTTGAATCGCCACGGCCGTCCCGCCAGAAAACACCGGTACAAACCCGAGACAGGAACCCGACCATGAGCAACCCCGACGATCTCAAGCATGACGCCCCAGCCGTCCAGAAAAGCGACGCCGAGTGGCGCAAGGAGCTGTCCGACATCGAATACCAGGTGACCCGACACGCGGCCACCGAGCGCCCGTTCACGGGCCGCTACAACGATCACTGGGAACGCGGCGTCTACGACTGCGTGTGCTGCGGCACGCCGCTGTTCGAATCGGACACCAAGTTCGACGCCGGCTGTGGCTGGCCGAGCTATTTCCGGCCGATCAACGGCGAGGTGATCGCCGAGAAGACCGACCGCTCGCACGGCATGCTGCGCATCGAGGTGCAGTGCAAGAACTGCGGTGCGCATCTGGGCCACGTGTTCGAGGACGGTCCGGCGCCGACCGGTCTGCGCTACTGCATCAATTCGGCTGCGTTACAATTCGAGCCCAAGTAACGCGGCGCGGCAGCAGCCTTGCCCGCTTCGGGCGCCGGGGCGCGAAACCGCGCGCGGCGCCCTTTCAATGCGGTACCCCCGCTCGTTGGCGGGCACCGCGCACCTTGCACGCCAGGCTGGCGCGCATCAATGTTCGACTCACCGTTCGACTCACTCTCCGATTTCCCGACCAGATAATGAAATTCCTGTTCGATCTGTTCCCGATCATCCTGTTCTTCGTCGCCTTCAAGATCTGGGGCATTTTCACGGCGACGGCAGTGGCGATCGTCGCCACGCTGGTGCAGATCGCGTGGGTGGCGTTCCGCCACCGCAAGGTCGACCCGATGCTGTGGGTGAGCCTCGGCGTCGTCGTGGTATTCGGCGGTGCGACGCTCGTACTGCACAACGACACCTTCATCAAATGGAAGCCGACTGTGCTGTACTGGGCGTTTTCGGTCGCGCTGATCCTGTCGCAGCTCGGCTTCAACAAGAACCTGATCGAAGCGATGATGGGCAAGCAGATCACGCTGCCGCACGCGATCTGGGGCAAGCTGAACCTGATCTGGGCGGTGTTTTTCGTGCTGCTCGGTCTTCTGAACCTGTTCGTCGCGTATCACTACACGACCGATCAGTGGGTCAATTTCAAACTGTTCGGCGCGACCGGGTGCCTGCTCGTGTTCATCGTCGGACAGAGCCTGTGGCTGTCGAAGTACATGAAGGAGGAATGACATGAGCGACCTGTTCATGCACGCCACCACCGCCGAGCGCGCCGCGCTGATCGAGGCACGCCTCGCGGCCGCGCTCGCGCCCGTCGAGTCGATCCGCATCACCGACGACAGCGCGCAGCACGCGGGCCACGCAGGTGCCGCCGCCGGCGGGCATTTCAGTGTCACGATCGTGGCCGTCGCGTTTGCCGGCAAGCCCCGCGTGGCGCGGCATCGCATGGTGTATGATGCGCTGGCCGATGCCATGCAGCGCGGCATTCATGCCCTTGCCATCACGGCGTACACGCCCGAAGAATTTGCTTTGTTGCCCCGCTAGGAACCTTTCGATGACCTTGAAGAAAACCCGACTCTGGGTATTGCTGGCTGCGTTCGCGGCCGCACCTGCATTCGCACAGAACATCGCCGTCGTGAACGGTACGCCGATTCCGAAGTCGCGCGCCGATGCGTTGATCCAGCAACTGGTTCACCAGGGCCAGCAGGACACGCCGCAGCTGCAGCAGGCGGTGCGCGAAGAGCTCGTGAATCGCGAAATCCTGATGCAGGAAGCCCTGCGTCGCGGGCTGCCGAACCGTCCGGACATCAAGGCGCAAATCGCGGTCGCACAGCAAACCGTCGTGTTGCGCGGGCTGATCGAAGATTTCGTGAAGAACAACCAGCCGAGCGACGCCGAAGTCACCGCGCGCTACAACGCGCTCGTCAAGGAAGCAGGCGGCAAGGAATATCACCTGCACCATATCCTCGTCGACAACGAGCAGCAGGCGAAGGACCTGATCGCGAAGATCAAGGCCGGCGCAAGCTTCGAAGATCTCGCCAAGCAGTACTCGAAAGACCCGGGATCGGGCAAGAACGGCGGCGACCTCGACTGGTCGGACCCGAAGGCCTACGTGCCTGAGTTCGCGGACGCGGCCGCCCATCTGCAGAAAGGCCAGATGACCGACACTCCGGTGCGTACGCAATTCGGCTGGCACATCATCCGTGTCGACGACATCCGCGCCGTCACGCCGCCGCCGCTCGAGCAGGTGCGTGCGCAGATCGTGCAGCAGATCCAGCAGGAAAAGCTGCAGGCGTTCGAAGAGAATCTGCGCAAGAATGCGAAGATTCAGTGAGTGTCAGCGGCGCGCAGATCGTCTTTGGACAGTCCGCCGCCTCCTGGCTCTGAAGAAGCCGGAACGCAAAAAAGCCGCCCATGGGCGGCTTTTTTGTTGCTGTGAGACTTGCGGGGCGTCAACGTACTGCTGCCGCAAACAGAGGCCGCCGCACACGGGCGGCAGCCCCCTGAACCATCAGCCGAGCCAGCGACGCGCGTTCTGGAACACACGCAGCCACGGGCTCGCGTCCGTGCCGATCTCGCCCCAGCCCTGCGGATGCCAGCTCATCTGCACCGCGCGATGCACGCGCTCCATGTGCGGCATCAGCACCGTGAAGCGGCCATCGGCCGTCGTGACGGACGTGATGCCCTCGGGCGAACCGTTCGGGTTGAACGGATACTGCTCGGTCGCCTGACCACGGTGATCGACGTAGCGCATCGCGACCGCGACCTTCGACTTGTCACCCTGCTGCGAGAAGTCCGCGAAGCCTTCGCCGTGCGCGACGGCGACCGGAATGCGCGAGCCTTCCATGCCCGCAAAGAACAGCGACGGCGATGCCTGCACCTCGACGAGCGAGAAACGCGCCTCGAACTTCTCCGACTTGTTGCGCGTGAACTTCGGCCATGCTTCGGCGCCGGGGATCATCGACGCGAGGCTGCTCATCATCTGGCAGCCGTTGCAGATGCCGAGCGCGAACGTGTCTTCACGACCGAAGAACGCGGCGAACATGTCGGCCAGTTGCGCGTTGAAGCGGATCGTCTTCGCCCAGCCTTCGCCGGCACCCAGCGTGTCGCCGTACGAGAAACCGCCGCAGGCGACCGCGCCCGCGAAATCGGCGAGGTTCGCGCGGCCGGCGAGCAGGTCGCTCATGTGCACGTCGTGCGCGTCGAAGCCGGCGCGATCGAATGCATAGGCCGTCTCCAGATGCGAATTCACGCCCTGCTCGCGCAGGATCGCGACGCGGGGACGCACGCCCTTGCCGACGAACGGCGCGGCGACGTCTTCCGCCGGATCGAAGCTCAGCACCGGCGTGATGCCCGGGTCGGCCGCGTCGAGCAGCGAATCGTATTCGGCGTCGGCGCAAGCGGGGTTGTCGCGCAGACGGGCGATGCGCCAGCTCACTTCGCTCCACGTGCGATGCAGTTCGGCACGCGGGGCTTCGTAGACCTTCTTCGCGTCGCGATAGATCTCGATCACGTCGCGCTCGTTGGTCTTGCCGATCACGTGCGAGCACGCCGACAGGCCATGGTCGCGCAGCGCGGCGAGCACCGCGTCGCGATCGGCCGCGCGCACCTGCACGACGGCGCCGAGCTCTTCGTTGAACAGCGCGCGCAGCGTGCGGTCTTCGCGGCGACCGCTGGTCTGCTTCGCCCAGTCCTTCGCGTCGCCGTAATCCGATTCGTGGTTTGCATCGAGTATCAGCATGTCGACGTTCAGCGACACACCCGCGTGACCCGCGAACGCCATTTCGCAGACCGTCGCCCACAGGCCGCCGTCCGAGCGGTCGTGGTATGCGAGCAGTTTGCCGCCGCTATTGAGCGCCTGGATCGCGTTGAAGAAGCGCTTCAGATCTTCCGGATCGTCGACGTCCGGCACCGTGTCGCCGACCTGCTGCGTGACCTGTGCAAGGATGCTGCCGCCCAGACGCTGCTTGCCGCGACCGAGGTCGATCGCGATCAGCACCGACTCGCCGACTTCGCTCACGCGCCGCAGTTGCGGCGTCAGATGGCGGCGCACGTCTTCGACCGGAGCGAATGCGGAGATGATCAGCGACACCGGCGCGACCACTTCCTTCGCGACGCCGCGGTCTTCCCAGCGCGTGCGCATCGACAGCGAATCCTTGCCGACCGGAATGCCGATACCGAGCGCCGGGCACAGCTCCATGCCGATCGCCTTGACCGTGTCGTAGAGCGCCGCGTCTTCTCCCGGCGCACCGCACGCGGCCATCCAGTTGGCCGACAGCTTCAGCTTGTCGAGCGACGCGATCGGCGCGGCCGCGATGTTGGTAATCGCCTCGCCGACCGCCATGCGGCCCGAGGCCGGCGCGTTGATGACGGCGAGCGGCGTGCGCTCGGACATCGTCATCGCTTCGCCGCTGAAGCCCGCGTAATCCAGCGTCGTGATCGCGACGTCGGCCACCGGCACCTGCCACGGGCCGACCATCTGGTCGCGCGCGGTCGTGCCGCCGACCGAGCGGTCGCCGATCGTGATCAGGAACGACTTGCTCGCGACCGTCGGATGACGCAGCACGCTCTGCGCCACCTCTTGCAGCGCGAGCCCGGTCACGTCGACCGGTTCGAGCGCGCGCTCGACGCGCTTCACGTCGCGGTGCATACGCGGCGGCTTGCCGAGCAGCACTTCCATCGGCATATCGACCGGCTGGTGCGCGGCTTCGTTCTGCTCTGAATCGATCAGTTTCAGCTGACGCTCGGCGGTGGCCGTGCCGATCACCGCGAACGGGCAGCGCTCGCGCTTGCACATCGCCTCGAACACCGGCAGATCGGCCGGCGCGATCGCGAGCACGTAGCGCTCCTGCGCTTCGTTCGACCAGATTTCGCGCGGCGACAGGCCGCTTTCTTCGAGCTGGATCTTGCGCAGTTCGAACCGTGCGCCCTTACCCGCACCGTCCACCACTTCGGGGAACGCGTTCGACAGACCGCCAGCGCCGACGTCGTGAATGCTGAGGATCGGGTTCTTCTCGCCGAGCTGCCAGCACGCGTTGATCACTTCCTGCGCGCGCCGCTCGATTTCCGGGTTGCCGCGCTGCACCGAGTCGAAGTCGAGTTCAGCGGTGTTGGTGCCGGTCGCCATCGAGCTCGCGGCGCCGCCGCCCATGCCGATGCGCATGCCGGGACCGCCGATCTGGATCAGCAGCGAGCCTTCCGGCAGATCGTGCTTGTGCGTGTGCTGGTCGGAGATATTGCCGATACCGCCCGCGATCATGATCGGCTTGTGATAGCCGCGCACGAGGCCCGCGACATTCTGCTCGTAGGTGCGGAAGTAGCCGCCGAGGTTCGGCCGGCCGAATTCGTTGTTGAACGCGGCGCCGCCGAGCGGGCCGTCGATCATGATCTGCAACGGCGACGCGATGCGGTCCGGGCGGCCGTACGCTTCGTGCTGGTCGGCGGGATTGCGCTGCGCGAGCGGCTGTGCGGAGTCGCGCGCGTTTTCCCACGCCTCGACGCCGTCCGGCAGTTCGAGGTTCGATACTGTGAAGCCCGTGAGACCCGCCTTCGGACGCGCGCCGCGGCCGGTCGCGCCTTCGTCGCGGATTTCGCCGCCCGCGCCGGTCGCGGCGCCCGGGAACGGCGAGATCGCGGTCGGATGATTGTGCGTTTCGACCTTCATCAGCGTGTGCGTAAGCTCGACGCTGCGACCGTAGTGCTCGGGCAATTCGCCCGCGCCGAGTTCGGCTGGCGTGCGCGGGAACCAGCGCTCGGCCATGCCGCCGACCATGATCGCCGAGTTATCCGAATACGCGACGATGGTGCCCTGCGGGTTCAGCTTCTCGGTGTTGCGGATCATGTTGAACAGCGACATGTCCTGCTTCTCGCCGTCGATCGTCCAGTCCGCGTTGAAGATCTTGTGGCGGCAGTGCTCGCTGTTGGCCTGCGCGAACATCATCAGTTCGACGTCGGTCGGATTGCGCTCGAGTTTCGTGAATGCGTCGACCAGGTAGTCGATTTCGTCGTCGGCGAGCGCGAGGCCCAGTTCCACATTGGCGGTTTCGAGCGCGGCGCGGCCGCTCGCGAGCACGTCGACCGTTTGCAGCGGCTTGGCCGGCAGTTCGTCGAACAGATGCAGCGCATGGTCGCGCGACGGTGCGACGCTCTCGGTCATGCGGTCGTGCAGTGCGGCACCAACCGCCGCGCGCGCCTCGTCGGACAGCGTCTTCTTGCCGCCGAGCAGCCCGCTTTTCAGCGTCACCGAGTATTCGACGCCGCGCTCGATGCGGCGCACCTGCGTGAGACCGCAATGATGCGCGATGTCGGTTGCCTTACTGGCCCACGGCGACACGGTGCCGAAGCGCGGCACCACGAGGAAGGTCTCGACCGCACCACGTTCCTTGCCTTCTTCGAATGGATCGCCGTAGTGCATCAGCGCCTCGATCTTCGCGCTGTCTTCAGCGGACAGTTCGGTCTGGGCATTGACGAAGTGCAGATACTGCCCGCGCACGCCGGTGATATTCGGGTCGATGCGCGTGAGCGTTTCGAGCAGGCGGGTTTGACGGAAATCGGAAAGGGCCGAAGCGCCGGGGAAACACGAGAAGTGGGCCATGGGACTTGACGTTGCGTCGCTCATTGATGCCGGAGAGCCGCGCATGCAGGCGACGTGAGGCGGAAAGGAAGTCCGAGATTATACCCCGGGAACAAGCTTCCAGCGGGCTCCGGGGTGTGGCGCCGGCGGGCCGCGTTTGCCCGCGCGAGGCGCCGCCGGAGTGCCCGTCACGTCGCCGCGCGGGTGCTTTGACTGCTATCATTCGCGTTTCACCAGATCGGCGCATGCGGCCCGGGCTTCACCCGGCGGCGCGCCGCATGTCACAGCCAGCGGGAACGCGCGCGAGCCGCCCGTCGGCACATCGAATCAGAGCATGGATGTCATCGTCATTGGCGGCGGGGTAGCGGGCGTCGCCACCGCTTATCAGCTGCGCGCGGCCGGCCACCGGGTATGCGTCGTCGAGCGTCACGCGACCGTCGCCCAAGGCGCCACTTACGGACAAGGCGGCACCGTGCTGCCGACGCCGCTCGACGTCTGGTTCGGCCCGACCTTCATGGCGAGCCGCTACAACGCGAAAAATGGCGTGATCAGCAAGACCGGCTTCAACGGCGCCGCGCGGCAGTTCAGCAAACAGCTCGGAGCATGGCAGGAACCTGCGGCGTTCGCTCGCCAGTACGGGCTGTTGCGGCCGCTGATCGAATCGTCGCGCGAGGCGATGGCCGACATCGAAGCCCGCTTCGGCCTCGAATTCGAACAGGCGAGCGGTCTCTTGTACCTCGTGCGCAGCGCGCACGAATGGGAGTTGAGCGCCGCTGCGCTCGATCTGCTGGGCCAATTCGAGGTGCCGCATCACGTGATGAGCCCGGCCGAATGCGCGGCGTTCGAGCATGCGGTGCCCATAGATCCCGAATTCGCCGGCGGCGTGCTGTTCGAGCACGAGCGCACCGCGAACTGTCCGCTTTTCACCAAGCTCGTCAAACAGGTGCTCGATACGCAGGGCGGCGTGCAGTTCATGCCTAATTGCGAGGTGACGGGCATCCGGCTCGAAAATCAACGTGCGGCGGTCGAACTGGCGCCGCGCGACAGCGCGCCCCGCTCGCGCGAAATCGACGTGGTCCAGGCCGACGCGGTTGTGGTCGCAGCCGGTTATGGCAGCCTCGCGCTGCTCGACCGCGCGGGACTCAAGCTGCCGCTGCATCCGCTGCGGCTGCATTCGCTGGTCGCGCCGATCGCGCACGAGGAATGCGCGCCGCATGTCGCGATCGTCGATGCGGTCAAGCGCATCGGCATCAGCCGCATGAACCATCGGTTGCGGATCGCGGGCGGCGCGGTGCTGCAAAGCGCCAGCCAGATCGACAAGCCGCTCGGCGAAGCGCTGACCAAGGAGGCGCTCGCGATGCTCGGCCAGGCGACGCACGACTGGATTCCGGGCGCCGCACGCATTTCGGCGGCACTGCCGTGGGAAGGCGTGAAAGTGCTGTCGCCGGACGGCTTGCCGGTGATCGGCAACGCGCTGCATCCGCGGCTTTTCGTCAACGTCGGGCATGGGCCCGCGGGCTGGGGTCTCGCCTGCGGCGCGGGCAAGCTCGTTGCGGAGCTGATGTCGGGGCAGACACCGACGTTGCCGCCAGACACGCTCGCGGCGTTGCGGCCGGAGCGGTTCCAGTAAGGTTTCGCGCTCTTCCGCGCGGGGATGGCGGGCTGACAGCCCGCTGTCGACACCGCGCGTTCATCGCGCCCCTCCCACCGCCAGCACCGAAACAGCCGCACGCCGTGCGCCTATCGGCACTACCATAGCGATTCCCCAGTCTGCCCGCCGCGCCGCGGGCGCACCGCCAGGTTTCGCCATGACAGACGCCGAAAACTCGCTGCTCACCCTTTTCGATCCGCTAACCACCCCACTCAGCGACCCGCAGCCGCTTGCGCTGCCGCTGCTGACGCTGACCGACTTGCGGATCGCCGAGTCCCAGGCCGCCGCGGCCCTGCCCGAGCACACGCTGATGGCGCGAGCCGGTCACGCGGCCGCGCGCTGGCTGCTCGAACGGATCGCCGCTGACACGTCGGTGACGAAATCGCAGCAGCGCGCATGGCTGGTCGCCGGTCCAGGCAACAACGGCGGCGACGCGCTGGTCGTCGCGACGGAACTGCACAAGGCCGGCATCGCCGTCGAAGTCTGCATGCCGGTCGAAGTGAAGCCCGCCGACGCGCGCTGGGCACTCGACGCCGCACGCGCCGCCGGCGTGCCGATCGACGCGGCGCCGCCCGCCTCGCTCGACGGCTATGGCTGGCTCGTCGACGGCATGTTCGGCATCGGTCTCGCGCGGCCGCTCGACGGCGTCTTCGCGACGCTCGCGCGGCAGCTGTCGCAGCGCACGAAGACGCGCCCGACACAAGGCGCCGTGCTCGCGCTCGATGTGCCCAGCGGGCTCGACAGCGACACCGGCGCGGTGATCGGCGGCAATGGCGCGGCGGCGGTCCATGCGACCCACACGATCACGTTCATCGGCGCGAAACCTGGGCTTTTCACCGCGCAGGGCCGCGACCTCACCGGGCGGCTGACGGTCGCACCGATCGGGCTCGCCGCAGGGATCAACGGCGGCGGCGGTGGCCCGGACGCCGCCACAGGCGCCCCCCGCGCCGCGATCCAGCTCAGCGCCCCCGACCTCTTCGGCCCGTTCATGCCCCCGCGCAACTTCGCGACCAACAAGGGCACCTTCGGCAGCCTCGCGGTGGTCGGCGGCGACACCGGCATGTGCGGCGCGCCGATCCTCGCGGCGCGCGCGGCGCTCTACAGCGGCGCGGGCAAGGTCCATGTCGCGCTGCTCGGCGAAGGCGCCCCGCCCTACGATCCGCCGCACCCCGAACTGATGCTGCATCCGATCGACACGCTGCCGCTCGATTCGATGGACGCACTCGCGGTCGGCTGCGGCATGGGGCATGGCGAACGCGCGACGCGCGTCCTGCACGACGTGCTGAAACTCGACGTGCCGAAGCTGTTCGATGCCGACGCGCTGAATCTGATCGCCAAAGACCCTGCGCTCGCCGCCGAACTCACCGCGCGCGGCGTGCAAGGCGATCCGTGCATCCTGACGCCGCATCCGCTCGAAGCGGCGCGCCTGCTCGGCGGCGACGCGGCGAGCGTGCAGCGCGACCGTCTCGCGGCCGCCCGTGCGCTCGCGGCGCGTTTCGCGAGCGTCGTCGTGCTGAAGGGCGTCGGCACGATCATTGCCGCGCCCGACGGTCGCCTCGCGCTGAACCCAACCGGCAACGCCGCGCTCGCGACGGGCGGCACCGGCGACGTGCTCGGCGGCATCATCGGCGCGCTGCTCGCGCAGCACCTGCCACGCTTCGAGGCGGCGCTCGCGGGCGTCTATCTGCACGGTCTCGCCGCCGATACGCTGACCGCGCAGGGCCAAGGTCCCGCGGGATTGACGGCCGGCGAGCTGGCACCGATGGTGCGTACCTTGCTGAACCGGCTGTTCTATTCGGCGACGCCTGCGTGACGGACCTGTCGTGCGCGGCTTATTAGCGGCGCCCGTTCAGACCGGTGAAACATCGCCATCCCAATCATTGCGAGCGCGCGCAACGCACTGCTGCCCCTCGCGCATCCCCGCTATACTGATTGCCTGCGCCGCGCGTCGGATCGACTGCGGGTCGCGGCGATACTCCAGCGGGCGCGTGCGCCGCCTCGCGTTTTCGCGAAGTTCACCCGCTTCGCGAAGTATCGTCGGCACCCGCTCGCGAACCGGCCCGCGTGGCATCGCTCTGACTGAATCGCCGCATCATTCTCGGCCGCGCTTCATGCGCGCGCCTTCCTTCGTGCCCCTTGGTTAGACGGACGCTATGACCCAGAACTCGCTCCCCTCCTGGTCCTCGCTGCAAACGCATTACGACACGATTCGCGATGCGCATCTGCGCGACTGGTTCGCCCCCGAGAACGATCCCGCTCCCACCCGCGCCGAACGCTTCACGTTCGCGGGCGGCGGTCTCGCGGCCGATTTCTCGAAGCACCGCATCACCGACGAAACCCTGCAACTGCTCGTGCAACTCGCGCGCGAAGCCGGCGTCGAAAAGCGCCGCGACGCGATGTTCGCGGGCGAAGTCGTCAACCCGACCGAAGGCCGCGCCGCGCTTCACACGGCATTGCGCGCAACCGACCCGAAGGCGCCGTTCTTCGCCGACGTGCAGGCCGAGCGCAAGAAAATGGCCGCGTTCGCCGAACAGGTTCGCAGCGGCGCGTGGACCGGCTACACCGGTAAGCGCATTCGTCATGTCGTGAACATCGGCATCGGCGGCTCGGATCTCGGGCCGAAGATGGTCGTGCACGCGCTGCATCATCTGGCGACGCCCGAGATCTCGACGCACTTCGTGTCGAACGTCGACGGCGCCGATCTGTACAACGTGATGCAGCAGATCGATCCCGAGGAGACGCTCGCGATCATCGTGTCGAAGACCTTTACGACGCTGGAAACGATGACGAATGCGCGCTCGCTGCGCGACTTTTTCATCCAGAAAGGCTGCCCGGAAAGCGCGCTCGCGAAGCACTTCGTCGGCGTGTCGGCGAATACGGCCGAAGTCGTCAAGTTCGGCATCGCGAAAGAGAACGTGTTCTCGATGTGGGACTGGGTCGGCGGACGGTACTCGCTGTGGTCGGCCGTCGGTCTGTCGATCATGATCGCGGTCGGCCCGCAACAGTTCGACGAGCTGCTCGCCGGCGCCAACGAGATGGACCAGCACTTTCGCACCGCGCCGCTCGAGAAGAACCTGCCGGTGCTGCTCGGCATGATCGGCATCTGGTATCGCAACTTCTTCGGCTCGCAGAGCTATCTGGTCGCGCCATATTCACAGGCGCTGCATTTCCTGCCGTCGTATCTGCAGCAGCTCGAAATGGAGAGCAACGGTAAGTCCGCGCGACTCGACGGCGCATTCGTCGACTATGCGACTTCCGCGGTCACCTGGGGCGAGCCCGGCACGAACGGTCAGCACGCGTTTTTCCAGATGCTGCACCAGGGCCCGACGATCGTGCCGATCGATTTCATCGCGGTGCTGACGCCCGAGCATCCGCTCGCGAGCCATCATCCGAAGTTGCTCGCGAACTGCTTCGCGCAAAGCGAAGCGCTGATGCTGGGGCGCACGCTCGATGAAGCGAAGAAGGTGGCCGGCCCCGACAAGCCGGAACTCGCGCCGCACCTGACGTTCCCCGGTAATCGCCCGACCGCTACGCTGCTGCTCGACGCGTTGAGCGCGCGCACGCTCGGCGCGCTGATCGCGCTTTACGAACACAAGGTGCTGGTGCAGGCGTCGGTGTGGAACATCAACCCGTTCGATCAGTGGGGCGTCGAGCTCGGCAAGATCCTCGGCAAGGTGGTCGAAGCCGATCTGGGCGCGGCGAGTGCCGACGTGAAGAAGCATGACTCGTCGACGTCGGCGTTGATCGCGCGGGCGCGGGCTGCATTGAAGCGCTGAGTGGAAGTTTGAAGTGCGCGATAGTGCGCCCTGGAAAAAACAAAGCGGGCTACGGCCCGCTTTGTTTTTGCTTCGACGGCCACATGATCGCGGCGGTACGTGAGCCCATGCCCGCGATCCGGCAGACCATTACGCGAGCCGCCCCGCTTCGATCGTCACCGTGGTGTCGCAACGCCGCGCGAGTTCGATGTCATGCGTCACGAGCACGAGCGTCGCGCCGTGCGCGCGATTCATCTCGAACATCAGATCGATGACCGCGTGGCCGGTGGCCGCGTCGAGGCTGCCGGTGGGTTCGTCGGCAAACAGGATCTTCGGGCGGGTGACGAACGCGCGAGCGAGCGCAACGCGCTGCTGCTCGCCGCCCGACAGCAGCTTCGGATAATGACCGGTGCGCTGCCCGAGCCCTACCTGTTCGAGCAGTTCACGCGCGCGCGCGGAGGCCTCGCGTGTGCCGATGCCGCCTTGCAGTTCGAGCGGCAACGTGACGTTTTCGAGCGCGGTCAGATGCGGCATCAATTGAAACGACTGGAACACGAAGCCGACCGCGCCGCTGCGCAATGCGGCGCGCCCGTCTTCGTCGAGCTCGCCGAGTTCGCGGCCGAGCAGCCGAACCGAGCCCGCGCTCGCGCTGTCCAATCCCGCGAGCAGCCCGAGCAGCGTAGACTTGCCCGATCCGGATGCACCGACGATCGCGACGCTGCTGCCGGCATCGATGGCAAGATCGATGTCATCGAGAATCGTGAGTTCGCCCGTCGCATCCTTAACCCTCTTGCACAAACCCCGCACTTCAATGACTGGATCAGTTCTGTTTGGCATGGTGAAGCGTTGGTTGAAAGTGCGCGCCATCGCCGCTCGCGCCGCGGCGCTGACTGCGGCATTCGGCGCGACCATGATGGCCGCCGCGCTGGTTTGGTTACCGTTGCAGGCTCATGCGGCGAATACGCCCGAACCCGCGAAGCCGGTGATCGTCGTGCTCGGCGACAGCATCTCCGCCGAGTACGGGCTGCCCCGCGATACGGGCTGGGTCGCGTTGATGCGTCAGCGTCTGGCCGAAGAGCGCATCGATTATAGCGTCGCCAATGCGAGCATCAGCGGCGACACGACGAGCGGCGGGCGCGCGCGTCTGCCCGCGCTGATGGAACGGCTCAAGCCGAGCATCGTGATCGTCGAGCTGGGCGCCAACGACGCGTTGCGCGGCGTGCCCCTCTCGACGACCGAGGCCAACCTGCGCACGATCATCGAACAGGCGCAGCAAGGCCACGCGAAGGTCGTGCTCGTCGGCATGTACGTGCCGCCCAATTACGGCCCCGACTATACGCAAAAGTTCCACGGTCTCTATGGCCAGCTGTCGAAGGAATTCCATCTGCCGCTCGTGCCTTTTTTGCTCGCCGGCATCGCGGATAATCCGGATATGTTCCAGGCCGATCAGATCCACCCGACGCAGCAGGCACAGCCACTGCTACTCAACAACGTGTGGCCCGCTGTCAAGCCACTCCTTCGCACAAGTTCGCCGCACTGAAACACCTGCTAACGACTTGTTTCCGGAACCTGGGGGAGCACGGATCGCCGAGCCGTTCGGCGCATGGGGCGTTCCGTACCACCCGGCTCAATCTTGAGCGACTCCTGAGGAGATAACGTTGAAATACTTACCGTTAATCGCTTTGACTGTTGCCATCTCGGCCTGCGCGGCTCAACCGCCGGCCGGGGTTCAGTCGGTGGGTCAAAGCCAGCAGCCGCCTCGCGCCGTCGCAACCTGCATCGCGCAGAAATGGGCGGATAGCTCACAACAGCAGGTCGTTTCGCAAAGTATCCTGGCCAACGATCAGGCCATGGACGTCTACGTCCCGGGCCAGCAACCGCCCAACGGCGCGGCAGCGGTGGTCCGTCCGTCGTATAGCGGCAAGGGCACGTGGGTCGGCTTCCGCGCAGGCGGCGCCGGCGCAAGCAATGCTACTGGCGCGATCAGCGGCTGTCTGTGAAACGGTCGTCCTGGGTGTAGATAGAAAAAGCCCCGCATTTGCGGGGCTTTTCTTTTGACCGGCAGGTAATGCCTACTGCGGCTTACTGCGGCGGCTTACTGGTCGGCCGTCTGCGCGGCGTTGTCGAGCGTGCCGTAGAACTGCACCTTCGAGCGCTCGCGCAGCGCCTTCAGATAGGCCTCGGCCTGCGACTGCGCGTCCACCTGCGCAATCTGCTGCTGCGCGACGGCGAGATGCTGCGCGTCGGTGGCCGCGGGCGGCACGATCTGGTTCACGCGATAAACCGCATAGCCGTCATCGCCGAGATCGACACCGACGTAGGCCGGCAACTTTTGCGCATCGACCTTGTAGATCGCGCTCAGTGCGGCAGGCGGCACGCCCTGCGCGTCATTGCGCGATACCTTCAGCGGCGACGAGAAACCGGCGGTCGCCTTCGATTTCTCGAACTCGGCCAGCTTCGCAGCGCCGTCCTTGTGCGCCGCTTCGTTCGCCTGCTCGGCGATGACCTTCTGACGTACCGCGTCCTTCACCGCGTCGAAGGCGGGCACGGCGGCGGGCTTGTAATCCGTCACGCGCGCGGCGATCAGCGTGTTGTTGCCGACGTCGATGGCCTGCGTGTTGTTGTGCGCCGATACCGAGTCGTTCGCGAATACGGCTGCGAGGAACTTCGGATTGTTCAGCGGGCTGTCGGGCGGCAGCTTCGCATCCGGCTGTGGCGTGACCGTCGCGGTCTGGATCTGCAGCTTGAACTTGTCCGCGGCCGGCTGCAGGCTCTTGGCCTTTTCATAGACCAGCGACGTGAAGGCTTCCGAGCCGTCGGTGAACGCCTTGCTCGCCAGTTGCGTCTTCATCTCCCTGGTGATCTGGTCTTTCACTTCGTCGAACGACTTCGTGACCGCCGGCTTTACATCAGTGACCTTGATGATGTGGAAGCCGAAGTCCGTCTGCACGATGCCACTGATTTCGTCCTTCTTCAGCGCGAACACCGCGTCGTCGAACGCCTGGCCGCCCGCGATCATGCCGCGGCCGAAGTAACCGAGATCGCCGCCCTTCGATGCCGAACCCGGGTCCTGCGAGCTCTGCTGCGCGATCTGCGCGAACTGGTCTGGATGCGCCTTGAGCTGCGCGAGCAACTCCTCGGCTTTCTGCTTCGCCTTGGCCTTGTCGGCCGCGCTCGCGTCCTTCGGTGCCGCGATCAGGATGTGGCTCGCGCGGACTTCACCTTCGGTGCGGAAGTGGGCGATGTTGTCGTCGTAGTATTTCTTCAGGTCCGCGTCGCTAGGCTGCACCGATGCGCCCAGCGTGGCCGGCGACATCACCAGATACTGGATCGTTGCGGTAGCGGGCGTCGCGAAGTCGTTGCGATGCGCGTCGTAATACGTTTGCAGTTGCGCATCGGTCGGCTGGATCTTCGCTTCGTAATCGTGCGGATGGAACGCGATGCCCTGCACTTCACGCTGCTGCTGGGCCAGCTCGGTCAGGTGCTGCGCAAGCGTCTTCGACGTGAACGCGCTCGCCGCGATGCTCGCGGGCAGCTGTTGCATCGCGAGGTTGTAGCGCATGCGCTCGTCGTACTGATCGGGCGTCATGCCCTGCATCGCGAGCAACTGCTTGTAGCGCTCGAGGTCGATCGAACCGTCGGGATTTTTCAGCGACGAAATCACCGGATCGGACAGCAGCGCACGGCGCACCGCGTCGTCCGATGCGGTCAGATGCAGACGCTGCGTTTCGTCGGCGAGCACACGCTGCTCGATCATGCCGTCGAGCATCTGGCGGCGGCGCTCCGGTGTGTCGAACGACTTCATGTCGAACTGTGCACCGAGCATCTGACGCCCCCGGTCGATCTGCTGGCGCATCGCGTCGTCGTATTCGACGCGGGTGATCTTGTGACCGTTGACACTCGCGACGTTTGCGCTTTCGTCAAAGAAGCCGCGGAAGCCCTGAATACCCACAAAACCCAACCCCGGCAAAATGACGAGGATGAGCATGAACATCATCAGGCGTTGGTGATTGCGGAAAAAATCGAGCATGCGTGAGGGATGCCAAAAACAGAACGCCCGATCTTACCTCAGCGGGCAACAAAAAAGGCGAACCGGAGTTCGCCTTTCGTGGATACTGGCGGAGTGGACGGGACTCGAACCCGCGACCCCCGGCGTGACAGGCCGGTATTCTAACCGACTGAACTACCACTCCTTTTACTGCGCTCTTGCTATTGAAAACACTGCCGCCGAATCTGAAACTGGTGGGTGCTGAGAGGCTCGAACTCCCGACCTACGCCTTGTAAGGGCGCCGCTCTACCAACTGAGCTAAGCACCCGTTTCGTGATTCAGTGCTTGATGTGTTTTCTGCCTTGCAGCCGCTCACCCGATGAATCGACGATGCAACCGGGTCAAGCAATTCCTCAAGCAGCAAGCCCGTTAGTTTAGCGCATCCTTCAGCGCTTTGCCAGGCCTAAATTTAGGAACTTTTGCCGCCTTGATTTTGATCGCGGCGCCCGTGCGCGGATTGCGCCCGGTGCGCGCCGTGCGCTTGCCGACCGCGAACGTGCCAAAGCCAACCAGCGTGACCGATCCGCCCTTCTTCAACGTGCTTTTGACGCCCGCGATGACTGCATCGAGCGCACGGCCGGCCGCAGCCTTCGAAATGTCGGCTTGCTGTGCGATGTGATCGATCAATTCCGTCTTGTTCATTCAAAACCCCCGTGAATGGTTATTGGCAATCGTGACAGTGCTTTCCAGCACCTCGCGCCACGCGGCTGGCGCTAACGCCAGGCCGCCCCATTAGAAGCGGCCGAAACCCTTGTGTCAACCGGGGTTGAGCCTGATCGAGGTGATTTTAGAGGGGCGCTTTCATCACAGTATGTTGCAGCGGAGAGTCTGGTGATGCGACACCGCGCCAAGGTCGTGCGGGCAATAAAAAACCCGCGGCCTTGACCGCGGGTTTTCTGCTTCAGCGAACAACAGCGCCGCTGGATGCTTTGACGCCAGCGCATTCAGATGCGCTTCGGACCTTAGTGCTTGACGACGTCCGTCGCGGCATCCTTGCCCGGCTCGGCACCAACCGGCGCCGAAGGCTTCGGTTCTTCTTCCGGCAACGCCTGCGGCACGCGTTCGAGCGCAAGTTCGAGCACCTTGTCGATCCAGCGGACCGGCACGATTTCGATCGCGTTCTTCACGTTGTCCGGAATCTCCGTCAAGTCCTTGACGTTTTCTTCCGGAATCAGCACCAGCTTGATACCACCGCGATGCGCCGCGAGCAGTTTCTCCTTCAGGCCGCCGATCGGCAGGACTTCGCCACGCAACGTGATTTCGCCCGTCATCGCGACATCGGCGCGCACCGGAATACCGGTCAACACCGACACCAGCGCGGTCGTCATCGCGATACCAGCCGAAGGACCATCTTTCGGCGTCGCGCCTTCCGGCACGTGGATGTGAATATCCTGCTTGTCGAACGCTTCGTCCTTGATGCCAAGACGACGTGAACGCGAACGCACGACCGAGCGCGCCGCTTCGACGGATTCCTTCATCACGTCGCCGAGCGAACCCGTGCGGATCACATTGCCCTTGCCCGGCATCACTGCGGCTTCGATGGTCAGCAGATCGCCGCCCACTTCCGTCCACGCGAGACCCGTGACCTGGCCCACCTGATTTTCCTTTGCGGCCAGACCGAAGTCGTACTTGCGCACGCCGAGGAACGTGTCGAGATTGCTACCGTCGACCTTCACCGCGCCTTCCGCCTTCTTCAGCAGAAGCATCTTCACGACCTTGCGGCAAATCTTCGACACTTCACGCTCGAGCGAACGCACGCCCGCTTCACGCGTGTAGTAGCGAATGATGTCGCGGATCGCGGATTCGGTTACATCGACCTCGCCATCCTTGAGGCCGTTGTTCTTCTTCTGCTTCGGCAACAGATAACGCTGCGCGATGCTGACCTTCTCGTCTTCCGTATAGCCGGACAGACGAATCACTTCCATCCGGTCGAGCAGTGGCGGCGGAATGTTCAGCGAGTTCGACGTCGCGACGAACATCACGTCCGACAGATCGAAATCGACCTCGACGTAGTGATCGGCAAACGTATGGTTCTGTTCCGGATCGAGCACTTCGAGCAGCGCCGACGACGGATCGCCGCGGAAATCCTGGCCCATCTTGTCGACTTCGTCGAGCAGGAAGAGCGGATTGCGCACGCCGACCTTGGTCAGGCTCTGCAGGATCTTGCCCGGCATCGAACCGATGTACGTACGACGGTGGCCGCGAATCTCGGCTTCGTCACGCACGCCGCCCAATGCCATGCGCACGAACTTGCGGTTCGTCGCGCGCGCGATCGACTGGCCGAGCGAAGTCTTACCGACACCCGGAGGCCCAACGAGGCACAGGATCGGCGCCTTGACTTTGTCGACACGTTGCTGCACCGCGAGGTACTCGAGGATGCGTTCCTTCACCTTCTCGAGACCGAAGTGGTCTTCGTCGAGCACGCGTTCCGCATTCGACAGGTCGTTGTTGACCTTGCTCTTCTTGCGCCACGGCAAGCCGATCAGCGTGTCGATGTAGTTGCGCACGACCGTCGCTTCCGCCGACATCGGCGACATCAGCTTGAGCTTCTTCAGCTCGGCGTCGGCCTTCTTCTTCGCTTCCTTCGGCATGCGGGCAGCCGTGATGCGCTTCTCGAGCTCCTCGAGATCCGCACCTTCTTCGCCTTCGCCGAGTTCCTTCTGGATCGCCTTGACCTGTTCGTTCAGGTAGTACTCGCGCTGGCTCTTCTCCATCTGACGCTTCACGCGCCCACGGATACGCTTTTCGACCTGCAGGATGTCGATCTCGGCTTCGAGTTGCGCGAGCAGATGCTCGAGCCGCTCGATCACCGGGAACATCTCGAGGATGTGCTGCTTCTGGTCGAGCTTGAGCGGCAGATGCGCGGCAATCGTGTCCGCGAGACGCCCGGCTTCGTCGATACCCGACAAGGAGGTCAGGATCTCCGGCGGGATCTTCTTGTTCAGCTTCACATACTGGTCGAACTGCGACACGATCGCGCGACGCAGCGCTTCGGTTTCAGCGCTGTCGGCGTGGTCGGGTTCGAGCGGCATGACTTCGCACGAGAACTGCGTTTCCTGTTCTTCGATGGAAAGCGTCTTCGCGCGCTGCAAGCCTTCGACGAGCACCTTCACGGTACCGTCGGGCAGTTTCAGCATCTGCAGGATGTTGGCGATACACCCTACTTCGTACATGTCCTTTTCGGTCGGCTCATCTTTCGCAGCCGTTTTCTGGGCGACGAGCATGATGTGCTTGCCGCCTTCCATCGCTGCTTCGAGAGCCTTGATCGACTTCGGGCGGCCTACGAAGAGCGGAATCACCATGTGCGGGAAAACGACTACGTCGCGCAGCGGGAGCAGCGGCAGCGTAATGCGTTCCGGCGGGAGGAGTTGGGTTCCTGACATTTCATTTCCCCATGAGTGGAATCAGTTCGTTCGATAGGTGAGGCCAGCAGAAAATATTGCAAGCCTCCGCGTGTGGGAAAAGTTCAGTGACTCCGAAGGTTCAGTGACTCCATAGTTGAGAACAACCAGCCTGACCACACGATAAACGAAAAAGCCGTTCACGTCGCCATGAACGGCTTTTTTGCAGAACTCGAAAGCCGATCAGTTCGAACCCGCGACCTTCGGCGCGTCTTCGTAGATCAGCAGCGGTTTGCCGTCGCCGTCGATAACGTTGTCATCGATGATGACCTTGCTGACACCTTTCATTTGCGGAAGGTCGTACATCACGTCGAGCAACGCCTGTTCCAGAATTGAACGCAGGCCCCGCGCCCCGGTCTTGCGGCGGATCGCCTTGCGCGCCACGGCCTGCAGCGCGGCCGGACGAATTTCCAGTTCGACGCGCTCCATGCTGAAGAGCTTGTGATACTGCTTGACCAGCGCATTCTTCGGTTCGACGAGAATCTTCATCAGCGCCGCTTCGTCGAGCTTGCCGAGCGTGGCAACCACCGGCAGACGGCCGATCAGTTCTGGAATCAGGCCGAACTTGATCAGATCTTCCGGTTCCACTTCACGCAGCACTTCACCGGCATCGCGGTCCTGCTTGCTCTTCACGCTGGCGCCAAAACCGATGCCAGTCTTCTCGGTACGGTCGACGATGACCTTTTCCAGGCCGTCGAACGCGCCGCCGCAGATGAACAGGATGTTGGTCGTATCGACCTGGATAAAGTCCTGGTTCGGATGCTTACGGCCACCTTGCGGCGGCACCGACGCCATCGTGCCTTCGACCAGCTTCAGCAGAGCCTGCTGCACGCCCTCGCCCGACACGTCG
The DNA here is from genome assembly GCF_040948765.1 of Paraburkholderia sp. BR10923. Taxonomy (NCBI): domain Bacteria; kingdom Pseudomonadati; phylum Pseudomonadota; class Betaproteobacteria; order Burkholderiales; family Burkholderiaceae; genus Paraburkholderia; species Paraburkholderia sp. BR10923. The sequence continues at coordinate 38,455 of NZ_JBFPKO010000008.1, forward strand.
CGCGTGATGGACGGGTTGTCGGACTTGCGGCTGATCTTGTCGATCTCGTCGATGTAGACAATGCCGCGCTGGGCCTTGTCCACCTCGTAATTACAATTCTGCAGCAGCTTCTGGATGATGTTCTCGACATCTTCACCGACATAGCCGGCTTCCGTCAGCGTGGTCGCGTCGGCGATCACGAACGGCACGTTCAGAAGGCGCGCGAGCGTCTGCGCGAGCAGCGTCTTGCCGGAGCCGGTCGGGCCGATCAGCAGGATGTTGCTCTTCGACAGCTCGATTTCGTCCTTCTTGTCGAGATGCTTGAGACGCTTGTAGTGGTTGTAGACCGCGACCGCGAGGATTTTCTTCGCACGTTCCTGACCGATCACGTACTGGTCCAGAATTTCGCGGATTTCCTGCGGAGTCGGTAGGTCGGACTTGGACAAGCCCGCCTCGATGCCCGCGCCTGCAGCCTCGTCACGAATGATTTCGTTGCATAGATCGATACATTCATCGCAGATGAATACCGACGGGCCAGCAATCAGTTTCTTGACCTCATGCTGGCTCTTGCCGCAAAACGAGCAATACAACAGCTTTTCGCTGTTAGAACCTTTCTTGTCCGCCATAGATGTGTGAGCCTCCGGACACCGGATTACATAATACGCCGTTTGCCCCCGCCACGCAGTTTGGGCGCGGCAGAGCTAGTGAGCAGGATAACGGCGCTTGCCGCAGACGCCCGGACGGAAGTTGAACATTCACCACCGGCCCGATGACGGTTTTGCCGCAACAGTGGGCAAAACAGCGTGGCAAAACCGTACCAGGTCAAGGACGTTTGTGCGCCACTTGGTCAACAAGGCCGTACGCCTGCGCGTCATCGCCAGACATGAAATTGTCGCGGTCGGTGTCACGCGCGATGCGCTCAACGGGCTGACCGGTGTGATGCGCGAGCAGATGATTCAGTCGATCCTTCAGGTACAGGATTTCGCGCGCCTGGATTTCGATGTCCGATGCCTGACCGCGCGCGCCGCCGAGCGGCTGGTGAATCATCACGCGCGAATTCGGCAGCGCGAAACGCTTGCCCTTCGCGCCGGCCGCGAGCAGGAACGCGCCCATGCTTGCCGCGAGCCCCATGCAAAGGGTCGAAACGTCCGGCTTGATGAACTGCATCGTATCGTAGATCGCCATACCGGCAGACACGGAGCCGCCCGGGCTGTTGATGTAGAAGTAGATGTCCTTGTCTGGATTCTCGCTTTCGAGAAACAGCATCTGCGCAACCACCAGGTTGGCTGTCTGGTCGTTCACTTCGCCTACGAGGAACACAATGCGTTCCTTCAGCAGACGCGAATAAATATCATACGAACGCTCGCCCCGGCCGCTCGTTTCCACGACGATCGGCACCAGACCGAGTGCCTGCGCTTCGAGATCCCGGGACGACTGGGAGGTCAACGTGTCCAGCATTTGGGCGCGAAAGGTCATGCAATGGATCCTTGTCTGGAAATATTCTGAATATTAGCTGCTAGACACAGGTTGGTGCGACGAGCCCGTATTCAAGTGCCGTCTTTGTGTGCACCCACGACCGGGATCCGGTACGTCACACACTCTCGCGGCGCAAAAAAACGGCGTGCGGGCCGTCGGTCGCTCCGACAGCCGGCACGCCGTTGCAGCGACGCTTACGATTGCGCCGTTGCGCTTGCCAGTTCCTCGAAGCTCACTTCCTTGTCCGTCACCTTGGCCTTGCTGAGGACGAAGTCGACGACGTTGGCTTCAACGACGTACGCTTCCATTTCAGCAAGACGTTGCTGGTTCGAATAATACCAGCGGACGACTTCCTTCGGGTCTTCGTAGCTTTTCGCGAATTCGTCGACTTCGGCACGGATCTGCTCCGGCTTCGCCTGGAGTTCGTTCGCCTTGACGAGCTCGGCCAACACGAGACCCAGCTTGACGCGGCGCTCGGCCTGTTCCTTGAACATCGCAGCCGGGATCGGCGCGTCCTTCGCGTTCGGCACGCCACGCTGCTCCAGATCCTGGCGAGCCATAGCGACGAGGCGTTCCTGATCCTGTTCGATCAGCGCGTTCGGCACGTCGAGTTCCGAGATCTTCAGCAGCGCGTCCATCACCTGATTCTTGACGATGGCTTGCGTGCGGCGCTTCGCTTCGCGCTCGAGGTTGTCCTTGATTTCGGCGCGCATCTTGGTCAGATCGCCGTCCTGGATACCGAGCGATTTCGCGAATTCGCCATCGACTTCCGGCAGATGCGGCCATTCGATCTTCTTCATCGTGATCGTGAATTGCGCCGTCTTGCCCGCCACTTCCTTGCCGTGGTAGTCGTCCGGGAACTTCAGGTCGAATTCCTTCGCTTCGCCGACCTTCAGGCCGAGCGCCGCTTTTTCGAATTCCGGCAGCATGCGGCCTTCGCCGAGGATGAAGCCGAAGTCTTCGGCGCTACCGCCCTGGAATGCTTCACCGTCGATCTTGCCGACGAAGTCGACCGTCACTCGGTCGCCTTCTTTGGCGGCCGCGTCCGCGCCGCCGTCGCCGTGCTCGCCGGCTTCGCCGCGAGCGTGGAAGTGCACGCGCTGCTTGCGCAAGATGTCCAGCGTGCGATCGATTTCCGCTTCGCTGATGGTGGTCGTGGTGCGCTCGATTTCAGCCGTGGCGACGTCGCCCAGCTTCACTTCCGGGTACACCTCGAAGGTCGCGTCGAACGCGTAGCTGCCTTCAGCGGCGTCGGTCTTCGGCGCGAAGCTCGGCTGACCCGCCACACGCAGGTTCTCGGCGCGGCTGATGTCGAAGAATTCCTTGCCGACCTTGTCGCTCAGCACTTCGGCTTCCACCTGGCCCGAATACTGTTGCGTGACCATCTTGAGCGGCACCTTGCCCGGGCGGAAACCCGGCATGCGCACGTTCTTCGCGAGTTGACGGATACGCGAATCCACTTCCTTCTGCACGGCATCCTTCGGCAGGGAAATCGTCACGCGGCGTTCGAGCTTGCCGAGGTTTTCAACAACGTTAGCCATGGCTTCAATCGTCCTAAAATTATTCGAGCGAATCAGTTATCTTCTCCGTGCTGCCCGTCGATGTCGCTTCGCATCGATTTGCGCCGATTGCATCGATCACGCACCTGCGCCGCGGGCTTGCAGGCCGCCGGCAGCACGGTTGAGTCCAAAGAGCCGAATATTTTAGCAAACTATTTGCGCGCCAAGCCGGGATTCGATGAATGCATCGAGTTTTCCCTTCATTCTGCGCGTTTTGCGGGGCATTTTCGGGTTGTTTTGGCACAGCAAGCGTGGTTTGTCTCTGGCGTCGCTATCCGGTTTGCAGCGATCCCGCCTATGCCTTTCGACATATTCAGCCGACGCCCCCATGCTGATAAGCTAACGCACTCGGTCGGGCCACCACCGCCGGTCACCAGCAGCCGGTCGCTTCATCGGCGCCAGCAACCGCTTACAACGACTCAAACCTCTCAGAGACACCATGCCGAATTCGTCGCCCTCGCCTGTCGTCGTCATCGCTCCCGATTCATTCAAAGGCTCGCTCAGCGCGGAAGAGGTCGCGCAGGCGATCGCAGCCGGCATCCAGCGTGCACGCCCCGACGCAAGCGTGCGCATTTGTCCGATGGCCGACGGCGGCGAAGGCACGCTCGACGCCATGCTCACGAGCGGCGGCGAGCGCCGCACGCTTAGTGTGCGCGGCGCGGCCGGCCCGACGCGCGCGGCGCTCACAGGCCTGCTCGCGGATGGCAGCGCAATCATCGAAACGGCGGAGATCGTCGGCATTACGGACCCAGTCGGCATGGGCGTGCCGGTCGAGGCGCGCAGCACGCGTGGCATGGGCGAAGCGATTCGCGCGTTGCTCGACGCCGGCGTGCGGCGCTTTTTCGTCGCGCTCGGCGGCAGCAGCACGAACGACGGCGGCGCCGGCTTGCTGACCGGCCTCGGCCTGCAACTGTTCGACGCGCAAGGCAACGCGCTCGAAGGCACGCCCGAGCAGCTTGCACGCGTGGCGCGGGTCGATGCGTCGCTACTCGACGCGCGGCTTGCCGACACGCAGTTCGTCGGTATGTCGGACGTCGACAATCCGCTGACCGGCGAGCACGGCGCGACCGCGATCTTCGGACCGCAAAAAGGCGTGAAGCCCGAACAGGTCGTACCGATCGACGCGGCGCTCGCGCGCTTCGCCGATCTGCTCGAAGCCGCGCTCGGCCACAGCGCGCGCGACCTGCCGGGCGCGGGCGCGGCAGGCGGTCTCGGCTTCGCGTTGCATATGCTCGGCGCGCAGTTCGAGCCGGGCGCGGAGACCGTCGCGCGGCAAATCGGCCTCGACGCGGCGCTCGCCGGCGCCGACTGGCTGATCACCGGCGAAGGCCGCTCCGACGTACAGACGCTGCATGGCAAGGCGCCGTTCATCGCGTGCGCGCATGCGCGAGCCGCGGGCGTGCCCGCTACGCTGCTGTCGGGCGCAGTCGACCCCGCCGCGCTGCCACGCCTCGCCGAACACTTCAGCGGCTGCTTTTCGCCGGCGCCCGGGCCGATCACGCTCGACATCGCGATTCGCGACGCAGCGCGCCTGCTCGCCAACGAGGCCGAGCAGTTGACGCGGCTGAAATACGGCGTGCGTTGACCCGCGAAACGGTTGCCGCAACAATCACAGCGCCACGACCGTTCCACACATCACGGGGTGACCATGAAGGACTCCGCCAAAGCCGGGCTCGAGCAACTCCTCACGTATCGTCTGCATGTTCTGAACAAACTGGCCGAGCGCGGCATCAGCGCGCGCTATGCGGCGAAGCTCGACGTAACGCTGCCTGAAGCGCGCGTGATTGCGTCGGTGGGATCGTTCGGACCATTCTCGATCATGGAACTGGCACGTCATGCCAATCTGGACAAAAGCCAGGCGAGTCGCGCAGCCGAAGCGCTGATCCGGCAGGGACTCGTGCAACGCGAGACGAGCGCCGCGGACGGCCGCGTCGTGCTGGTCTCGCTGACGCAGGAAGGCCGCGCGCTGTATCGCAAGGTGATGCCGATCGCGCGCAAGTGGAACGGCGATATGTTCGACTGTCTCGACGAAGAAGAAAGGGCCGCGTTCGGCGCGGCGCTCGACAAGGTAATTCGCGCGATGAACGCGCGGGAGTGATCACCCGCGGCGCACCGGCCACATTTGAAGAGCGCCGTTTCACGGCATTGGGCGGCGCGTGTCAAAATTGAGCATTGGCCAACGTGCCTTCACCCTCTTTTTCATCCAGGGACGTTTCAGTGGACATCAACAAACAGGTCGCGGCACTCACCGCGTCGGAACTTCAGACCGCCGGCGCGAGCCAGGCAACCGCAATCGCGGTCAGCGTCGTGCTGCGTCATCTTCGTTCGCCGGAACTGGCGAAACTTCTGTCGTCGGCATTTGAAAATCATCAGGCCGTGATGCTGCAAACGCCGTGGCCGGACCAGATGCTGCAAGCGTTCGAGTCGACGCGCCGCTTCCTCGAAGGTGCCGCGCAAGCGGAGTTGCCGGGTTCGCAGCAAGCGCCGGGAACGCCGGGCGCCTAAGTCGCGCGGCCGCAATGACAGGCCGCGGGGCAACCCTGCGGCCTTGCAGAGACCGTGCAGCAAAGAAAAAACCCCGTCGGTCCGAAGACTTGACGGGGTTTTTCTTGACTACCGATAAATGGTGCGAGGGAGGGGACTCGAACCCCTACACCCTTGCGGGCGTCAGGACCTAAACCTGGTGCGTCTACCAATTTCGCCACCCTCGCAGCCGGGTACGCCGCGATGCGTCGTGCCCGATTGTCCTGTGCACTTCCATGCGCGCCAAACACGTGCCCGAAAGCGTAAGCGCGAGATTCTAACCGATTGATTCGCGCTTGTCTGCACCCAGCGGTATCTGCGCGCGCGGCGCCGATGCTACAATTTTCGGCTCGTCGAGACGGGCGCCGCAACGGACGCCAGCGCCCTTCTCGCCAGCCCTTCCCCACACTCTCATCCCGTGAATTTCGACGACTATTGCCAGCAGAAAGCGGCGCCCCCAGGATCGAGCACCTACTATGCGCTTCGCCAGGCCCGCGCAGCCAGTCAGCCGCTGTTGACGGCGCTCTTCGCATTGCGTCGCGAGTTCGAGGAAACGGTCAAGGAGACGAGCGATCCCGCGGTCGGCCGCACCAAGCTCGCGTGGTGGCAGAAAGAAATCGCCGCGCTCGCCGCGGGCTCGCCGTCGCATCCGGTGTCCAAGGCCCTCGCGGCCTATCTGCCCGACGCGCAGGCCGAGTATCCGGCTCTGCAGGAATTGCTCGCGGGCTTCGAGATGGATCTCGACCAGGCACGCTATCTCGACTATCCGAACCTGCGGCGCTATGTGCGCGGGGTCGGCGGCAATTTCGCGTCGCTGGTGTCGCGCGCCGCGGCAGCCGGATCGGCCGACGATGCCGAGCAAGCGTCGACGTGGGCCGCTCCGCTCGGCGAGGCGCTGATGCTCGCGCAGTTCGTCGCCGAAACCGGCAACGATGCGCGGCACGGCCGCATCTACGTTCCGATCGACGAGATGCAGCGCTACAACGTCACCGCCGCTGATCTGATCAACCGCAAATACACCGATGCGTTCACCGAGCTGATGCGCTTCGAGACGCATCGCGCGCGCGATGCCGTGCAGAGCGCGCTCGCCGCGGTGCCCGCGAGCGCGCGGCGTGCGCAGCGCACGCTGCTCGCGCTCGCGGCGCTCGCGTTGGCGTTGCTCGATGAAATCGAGCGCGACGGTTATCACGTGCTGCATCAACGCATCGCGTTGACGCCGATCCGCAAGCTATGGATCGCATGGCGCGCGAAGTAGCGTGACAGCGAGGCGCGTCGATTCGCTCCCATCCGCTCACGCCCGCAGCAATGGCAGCGGCTCGAATCGCTGTCGCAGAATCGTCGACGCGTCCAAGCCCCACCAGGGCCCGAGCACCGTCGCATAAATCTGGCGAAAATCCACGCCCACCGGCAGGTTGCCATTTCCGTCGAGCCGCGCAAGCATCGGCGGTACGCCATACAAACCGCCCCGCACGCGACCACCCGTCACGAAGTGCGGCGCCACCGTGCCGTGATCGGTGCCGTTGCTCTCATTCTCGCGCGGACGGCGCCCGAACTCCGCATGCGTCATCACGAGCGTATCGTTCCACCGGCCCAACTCGACGAGCGCGGCCTGCATCGCCACCATCCCTTGCGCGAAGTGTTGAAGCAACGCGGCGTGCTGTCCGCGCTGGTTCTGGTGCGTATCGAAACCGTTCAGCGTTAGCCGGATCCCGGCCACACCTCGGCCGCTCGACGACTGCTCCATTGGCGCGCGTCCGGCGGCAGTTATCTTCAGGGTGTCCGAAGCGGCCAGCACCTGCATCGCCGTTTTGATCGAACTGCCGAACGCGCCATCAGGAAACGCGGTCTTCAACTCAGGCACCGGCGTCGCGAGTCGCAAGGTCCCGACGAACTGCGTGCGATTGACCAGCGCGATCGCGCGCGCGCCATTTGCGAGCGGCCCCATTTCGGCGCTGCCGATCACGACGCCGTCGGCCGCGAAATCGAAGGGCACCGGCTTCATCGCGAACGCGCGCGTGAGCCAGCCGTCGCGCAGATACTGATCGGAGCGTGACGCGGTATCCCAGATCTCGATCGACCGGAAATGCGACAGGTTCGGCTGCGCGTAGCCGACACCCTGCACGATCGCGAGTTGCCGGCTGCGCCATAGCGGCATCAACGGCTGCAACGCTGGATGCAGCGCGGTGCGCTCGTCGAGGTGGATCATCTGTTCGCGTTTGATGCCGATGTTTTTGCGCAGCGCGTAGTACGCGGGATCGGCGAACGGGATCACGGTGTTCAAACCGTCGTTGCCGCCTTTGAGTTCGATCAGGATCAGCAGGTTGTCGTAACCGCGCCCCGGCACAACCGACGCTTTCGATGCATCCCGCCAATGCGCAGCGTTCGCGTCCTCCGCGGCGAGCGCGCGAGGCAAACACAGCAGTGCGCCGGCGGCCGCGCTCATCGACAGAAAGCTGCGTCGTTTCATGCTGCACCTCGTCGTGATCATGATGGCGCGTGCCGGGCCGCCCGTTGCCTCTGCGCGAGCCAGATCGCGATGTCAAAGCGTACGCCACCCCGGCCATTGCGCGCCATGACGCGCTGCAGCGGCGGGCGCACCTGATTCGAGGCAAGCGCTGGCCGCGCCATTCATGCGCGGCGCCGCTGCACTCCTGGTCGCGCGAAACAGCTGCTCGACGAACTGCTTGTGCGCGAGCAGCGTCGAGCTGTTGATCCGCGACGCCCCGCCCAGCCATCGCTTGGCGTTCGGCGGATAGAACAGGTTCGCCCGGAACGCGCGGATCGGCGCGACGAACCGCGAGGTATCGTCGTAGCCGACATCGAATGCGCGCAATGCGCCGATCACGAACTCGACTGGCGGCGAAGGCGTGTTCGCCCGGCGCGCACTCAGCTTGCACGTAATAGTTCGTAACGCTGTCCGAGCCGCATTTGTTGCTCGCGACGCTGGTCCGGTCTCCGTGTGATGCGCTCGGCACGCATTGGAATGGGCTCGAACACCCAGTCAGGAGACGCCGATATCGCTTCGCTGCGCGCGCTAACGCGCGACGCTCACCACACACGTTGAAAAGGTTCGCCAACGCTGATCCGTTGCGCGTGAAATCTCGAACGGATGCTAGCGACTCAACAGAGCAGCGGACCAGAAAGTGGAAGCTGAAGGTGCGACAGGATTGTTCACGCGACGATGCGCGCGCTGAGACTAACGCTTGTACAACTCGCGCACGGCATCTTCGATGTGCTGCCGCAGCAGCCGACGCTCTTCGGGCGTCATATGCCCGTCGCGCCGACGTTGATCGAGATCGGGGGGAACCGCGGTACGCAACATCACGTCAGAAGCAGGGTGATCGATGCTCGGATTGCGGTGGCTGGGTTTGCCATTGCCGGAGCGGGGCGCATGCTCGCTCGCCGCTCTATCCGCGGACGGCTGCGCATGGGCGAGCGTCGGGCCCAGTGTGCCTGCGAGCGTACCGGCAACCGCCAGTGCAATCACGCTCAGGCGCACATTTGGCCAAACCCCTCCCTTCATGTTGTTCCCTTCGTGGCGCGGCAACCGGCTACCTCAGATGCGTATACAAACCCCGGTAACAGCCGGGTACGAGAGTTTTGTCGAGTGAAGTATCCACCGAACAGCCGCATTCAGTAAAGGAGTCTAAACGCGCATACTTTACGTCGCGCCATACCGCGGGTAAATTTTGTAACTGACTGTAACCCCAGAAATGGTGTAACCGCGCACCACTTTCTAATCGCGCTAAGATGCCGACCATGGAAACCAAAAACCCTTCGAAAATCCTCGTCGTCGACGACGATCCACGCCTGCGCGATCTTCTGCGCCGCTATCTCGGTGAGCAGGGCTTCAACGTCTACGTCGCCGAAAATGCGCCGTCAATGAACAAGCTCTGGGTGCGCGAGCGCTTCGATCTGCTGGTGCTCGATCTGATGCTGCCCGGTGAGGACGGCCTGTCGATCTGCCGGCGTCTGCGCGGCAGCAACGACCGCACGCCGATCATCATGCTGACGGCCAAGGGCGAGGATGTCGATCGCATCGTCGGACTCGAGATGGGTGCCGACGACTACCTGCCCAAGCCGTTCAATCCGCGTGAACTGGTCGCGCGCATTCACGCGGTGCTGCGCCGTCAGTCGCCGTCCGAGTTGCCGGGCGCGCCGTCCGAGACCACCGAGGTGTTCGAGTTCGGTGAGTTCGCACTGAATCTCGCCACCCGCACGCTGACCAAGGCCGGCCAGGAAATTCCGCTTACCACCGGTGAATTCTCGGTGCTGAAGGTGTTCGCCCGTCATCCGCGTCAGCCGCTGTCGCGCGAAAAGCTGATGGAGCTCGCACGCGGCCGCGAATACGAAGTCTTCGACCGCAGCCTCGACGTGCAGATTTCGCGTCTGCGCAAGCTGATCGAGCCGGATCCGGGCAGCCCGCGCTTCATTCAGACCGTGTGGGGCCTCGGCTACGTGTTCATTCCCGACGGCGCAGCCTGAGTTTGTGCTCCGTTTTCATGTCGACCAGAGTAGGCGCTTTAGCTGTCGATCAGAGTTCGCGCTTCAGTGCGTCATCTGGTCTCATGCAAAGCACCTGCTTCGGTCCCATATAGTTTCTGTCTTTGACTCCAGATAAGAAGGGCCCATGCGGATCGACCGGCGCCTCCTGACGCTCGCGTTCGGCGGCCTTTTCTGGCGGACCTTTCTGCTGATCGCGCTGTTGATCGCAGTCAGTCTCGCCGCGTGGTTCCAGAGCTTTCGCGTGATCGAGCGGGAGCCGCGCGCGCAGCGCGTGGCTCTGCAACTCGTGGCGATCGTCAAACTCACGCGCACCGCACTCCTCTATTCCGATCCGGACCTGCGGCGCGCGCTGCTGCAGGATCTGGAGAGCAATGAAGGGGTGCGCGTGTATCCGCGCGAAGCCACCGACAAATACAAACTCCAGCCCGACGAATCACTGAATCGTCTGATCGAGCACGACATCCGCGGCCGTCTCGGCGACGACACGGTGATCGCGCAGAGCGTCAACGACATCAACGGCGTATGGATCAGCTTCAAGATCGACGACGACGATTACTGGGTCGCCCTCGATCGCGATCAGCTCGATAACGCGACCGGCCTGCAGTGGGCCGGCTGGGGCGTGTTCGCGCTTGCGCTGTCGCTGTTCGGCGCGGCGTTCATCACGAGTCTGGTGAACCGGCCTTTTGCGCGCCTCGCGATGGCCGCGCGTAGGGTCGGCTCCGGGCAATCGCCCGAGCCGCTGCCCGAGCGCGGCATGGGCGTCGCCGCCGAAACCAATCGAAGCTTCAACCAGATGGTGCGCGACCTCGAACAGCTCGAGGCCGATCGCGCGCTGATGCTCGCGGGCATCTCGCACGATCTGCGCACGCCGCTCGCGCGGCTGCGGCTCGAAACCGAAATGAGCCCGTCCGATCAGGCCACCAAGGACGCGATGGTCGACGACATCGAGCAGATGGACATGATCATCGGCCGCTTCCTCGACTACGCGCGTCCGGTGCAGCGCGTGCCGGAACCGGTCGACCTGTCGGTGATCGCGAGCGAGCTCGCCGCGCGCATGCAAAGCGAGGACAGCATGCGGCTGATCACGCGGCTCGCTCCGTCGGCGGTGATCGAGGCCGATGAAACCGACATGCGGCGCGTGGTCGGCAATCTGCTCGAGAACGCGCGCAAATATGGTCTCAGCGACGGTGACGGTGTGCCACGCGTGATTCTCGAAACGCGCGTGTCGCATTCGCGCGTCGAACTGTCGGTGGTCGACGAAGGCCCCGGCATTCCCGAAGACCAGCTCGCGCTCGTCACGCGGCCGTTCTATCGCGTAAATTCGGCGCGCACCCAGGCCAACGGCACGGGCCTCGGCATGGCGATCGTGCAGCGGCTCGTCGCGCGTTATCGCGGCGCGCTGCGTCTGCGCAACCGCTCGCCCGGACCTGGACTTGAAGTGACGATCGAGTTTCCGCTCGCGAAAAGCGCGTGAGCCGACGACGCGCGACACGGCGCGCCGTCGTGATTCGAAGCACGCCGCTTTATGTGACTTCCGAAGGAGCCTTTGCATGAAAACCGTTGGCGACAAACTCGAAGCGTTCACCGTCATTGCCGCGAAACCGGGTTTCAACCATCCCGAAGAGCACGGCGTCTCGGCGTTCGAATACATCACCGATCAGTCCTTTCCGGGCAAGTGGAAAATCATCTACTTCTATCCGAAGGATTTTTCGCTGATCTGCCCGACGGAAATCGTCGATTTCAGCAAGCTCGTCAAGGAGTTCGAGGACCGCGAGGCGGTGCTGCTCGGCGGCAGCGTCGACAATGAATATGTGAAGCTCGCGTGGCGCCGCGAGGACAAGGCGCTCGACAGGCTCAACCACTACTCGTTCGGCGACGTGAAAGGCGAGCTGATCGACCAGCTCGGCGTGCGCGACAAGGAAGCGGGCGTCGCGCTGCGCGCGACCTATATCGTCGATCCGGACAACACGATCCAGCACGTGTCGGTCAACAATCTATACGTGGGCCGTAACCCCCAGGAAGTGCTGCGCATCCTCGACGGCCTGCAAACGGACGAACTGTGTCCGAGTAATCGGACGATCGGCGGCGCGACGCTGTAAGCGGCACCGCCGGTCACGCAAACCAAAGCCCGCTCAGTTCCTGACCAGCAACACCGCGGCCTGCGCCTCGATGCCCTCGCCGCGGCCGAGATAACCGAGCTTCTCGTTCGTCTTCGCCTTGACGTTCACACGCTCGATCGGCAGGCCGAGGTCCGCCGCGATATTCGCGCGCATCCCTTCGATATGCGGCGCGAGCTTCGGCGCCTGCGCGATCACGCTGCTGTCGACGTTGCCGATCGCGAAGCCCGCCGCCTTCACGCGCGCCACGCATTCGCGCAGCAGCACGCGGCTGTCGGCGCCGGCGAACTTCGCGTCGGTATCGGAGAAGTGGCGGCCGATATCGCCCAGCGCGGCCGCGCCGAACAGCGCGTCGGTGATCGCGTGCAGCAGCACGTCCGCGTCCGAGTGACCGAGCAGCCCGCGCTCGTACGGAATCGTCACGCCGCCGATGATCAACGCGCGTCCCGGCACCAGCGCATGCACGTCGTAGCCTTGCCCAATTCTGAAATCCATATGCGTCACATCCTCAAGTGCTGAAGCGTTTAAAGCTTCTTTAAAGCCTTTCCAAATCTTTCTATTGAGCAAATACGAAGTATCACGAACCGGCGGCGCGGCTCAGAATCGCCTCGGCCAGATCGAAATCTTCCGGATACGTGACCTTGAAATTGCGCAGACTGCCTTGCACGAGCTTCGGCGCATGCCCCGACCATTCGATCGCGCTCGCCTCGTCGGTCAGATCGTGGCCGTCGGCCTGCGCACGCAGGATCGCCTCGCGCAGCATGCCGATGCGGAACATCTGCGGCGTCTGCGCCTGCCACAAGCCGTCGCGTGCCTCGGTACGGGCGATGCGGCCATCGGTCGACGTGCGATCGATACGCTTTAACGTATCGGCGACCGGCAGCGCCATGATGCCGCCGACCGCGTCGTCCTTGAGCGTTCCGATCAGCGTGCGGATCAGCGCCGGCGTGATGCCGGGCCGGGCTGCGTCGTGCACGAGCACCCAATCGTCGTCGTGGGCGCCGAACTCGGCGAGCGCGTGCAGACCGTTGAGCACCGACTCCTGGCGCGACGCGCCGCCCACGCGCCGCACCGCGAAACGCAGATTGCCGAAGCGGCGCGCGTCGAAGTGCTGGTCGTCGGGTGCGATGACGACCAGCGTCTGCGTGAATTCGCTGCACGCGTCGAACGCGGCGAGCGAGTAATGCAGCATGTCGCGGCCGGCGACAGTGCGGTATTGCTTGGGCATCGCGGCGCCGGAACGGCTGCCGGTGCCTGCGCACGGGATCAGGGCGAAGAGACGGGAAGTCACGAGTGCGGATGCCGCCAGGTCAAAGTAAAGGACGGATTTTATAATACGTCCTTCGCATTCACGCCCGTGGACGCGTAAACTTGGCCGTCGTGTGAGCCCCGAGCCGCTTTCTCTCCTTTATGCCAGACATCGCCGCAATCTCGCAGTCCTCCTCGCCTGTCGCGCTCGTCAAGGCCGGCCAGCGTTTCGCCTTCGACGGCACGCGCGGTTCGTCCGACGCGCTGCTGATCGCCCGCTACCACCTCAGCTATCGCGAGAAGATGCCGCTGCTGGCGGTGGTCTGCGAAAGCGCGGTCGACGCGCAGCGGCTGTCGCAGGAAATCGGCTTCTTCGCGCCCGACGCGCGCGTGCGCCTCTTGCCCGACTGGGAGACCCTGCCTTACGACACGTTTTCGCCGCATCAGGACCTCGTGTCCGAGCGTCTCGCGACGCTGCACGATCTCGGCGAAGGCCGCTGCGACATCCTGCTGGTGCCGGCCACGACGGCCTTGTACCGGATGCCGCCCGCGTCGTTCCTCGCCGCCTACACGTTCTCGTTCTCGCAGGGCGAACGGCTCGACGAAGCGAAGCTGAAGGCGCAGCTGACGCTCGCCGGCTACGAGCACGTGAGCCAGGTCGTGCGTCCCGGCGAATACTGCGTGCGCGGCTCGCTGCTCGATCTGTTCCCGATGGGCTCCCCGCTGCCCTACCGGATCGACCTGTTCGATGACCAGGTGGACTCGATCCGCGCATTCGACCCCGACACGCAGCGCAGCCTCTATCCGGTCAAGGACGTGCGCCTGCTGCCGGGCCGCGAATTCCCGTTCGACGAAGCCGCGCGCACCGCATTCCGCAGCCGCTGGCGTGAGACCTTCGAGGGCGATCCGAGCCGCGCATCGATCTATAAAGACATCGGCAACGGCGTGCCGTCGGCGGGCATCGAATACTATCTGCCGCTGTTCTTCGAGGAAACGGCCACCCTCTTCCATTACCTGCCCGACGGTTCCCAGCTCGCGTTCGTCGGCGATCTGGACGCGGCGATCCGGCGCTTCACGAACGACACGAAACAGCGCTTCAACTTCCTGTCGCACGACCGCGACCGGCCGATCCTCGAACCGCAGAAGCTGTTCCTGTCGGACGAAGATTTCTTCACGTTCGCGAAACCGTTCGCTCGGCTCGTGCTGCCCACCAACGGCGGCGGCGCCTGGTCGATCGCTCTGCCGAACCTCGCGATCGACCGTCACGCCGACGACCCCGTCTCGGCACTGCGCGCGTATCTGAGCACGACGCCGAACCGCGTGCTGTTCGCCGCCGAATCGGCGGGCCGTCGCGAGACGCTGCTGCAACTGCTCGCCGACAATCAGCTGAAGCCCGCCTCGGCCGACAGCTTCGCCGACTGGCTCAAGAGCGATGCGCCGTTCTCGCTCGGCGTCGCGCCGCTCGCGAACGGCTTCGCGATTCCGGGCGACGGCATCGCGATCATCACCGAAACCGAGCTGTACGGACCGCTCGCGCGCCGCGCGGGGCGCCGCCGCCAGGAACAGGCGAGCAACGTCGATTCGATGGTGCGCGATCTGTCCGAGCTGAAGGTCGGCGATCCGGTCGTCCATTCGCAGCACGGCATCGGCCGCTACATGGGTCTGGTCACGATGGACCTCGGCGAAGGCGAGACCGAGTTCCTGCACCTCGAATACGCGGGCGACAGCAAGCTCTACGTGCCGGTCGCGCAATTGCACGTGATCTCGCGCTACAGCGGCGCCGATCCGGAAAGCGCGCCGCTGCATTCGCTGGGTTCGGGCCAGTGGGAAAAGGCCAAGCGCAAGGCCGCGCAGCAGATCCGCGATACCGCCGCCGAACTGCTCAACCTGTACGCGCGCCGCGCCGCCCGCGAAGGCCACGCGTTCGCGCTCGAACCAAAGGACTATGTGAAGTTCGCCGAGAGCTTCGGTTTCGAGGAGACGCCGGACCAGGCCGCCGCGATCGCGGCCGTGATCGGGGACATGACGGGCGGCAAGCCGATGGACCGGCTCGTGTGCGGCGACGTCGGCTTCGGCAAGACCGAGGTCGCGTTGCGCGCGGCGTTCATCGCGGTGATGGGCGGCAAGCAGGTCGCGCTGCTGTCGCCCACCACGCTGCTCGCCGAACAGCACACGCAAACCTTCAGTGACCGCTTCTCCGACTGGCCGGTGCGCATCGCCGAGCTGTCGCGCTTCAAGTCGACCAAGGAAGTGAACGCGGCGATCCAGCAGATCAACGAAGGTTCGGTCGACATCGTGATCGGCACGCACAAGCTGCTGTCGTCGGATGTGCAGTTCAAGCGGCTCGGGCTCGTGATCATCGACGAGGAGCATCGCTTCGGCGTGCGTCAGAAGGAAGCGCTGAAGGCGCTGCGCGCTGAAGTCGACGTGCTTACGCTGACCGCGACGCCGATTCCGCGCACGCTCGGCATGGCGCTCGAAGGCCTGCGCGATTTCTCGGTGATCGCCACGGCGCCGCAAAAGCGCCTTGCGATCAAGACCTTCGTGCGGCGCGAGGAAGACAGCGTGATTCGCGAAGCGATGCTGCGCGAGTTGAAGCGCGGCGGCCAGGTCTACTTCCTGCACAACGAAGTCGAGACGATCGAGAACCGCCGGCAGATGCTCGAAGCACTCGTGCCCGAAGCGCGCATCGCGGTCGCGCATGGGCAGATGCACGAGCGCGAACTGGAACGCGTGATGCGCGACTTCGTCGCGCAACGCGCGAATGTGCTGCTGTGCACGACGATCATCGAAACCGGCATCGACGTGCCGAGCGCGAACACGATCCTGATCCATCGTTCCGACAAGTTCGGTCTCGCGCAATTGCATCAGTTGCGGGGCCGCGTCGGCCGCTCGCATCACCAGGCATATTCATATCTGCTCGTGCATGATCCGCAGGGGCTCACCAAGCAGGCGCAACGACGGCTCGAAGCGATCCAGCAGATGGAGGAACTCGGCTCGGGCTTCTATCTCGCGATGCACGACCTCGAGATTCGCGGCACCGGCGAGGTGCTCGGCGACAAGCAGTCGGGCGAGATTCACGAGATCGGCTTCCAGCTTTATACCGACATGCTCAATGACGCGGTGAAGGCGCTGAAGAACGGCAAGGAACCGGACCTCACCGCGCCGCTCGCGGCGACCACCGAGATCAACCTGCATTCGCCGGCGATCCTGCCGTCGGATTATTGCGGCGACGTGCAGGAACGTCTGTCGCTGTACAAGCGCCTCGCGAACTGCGAACACAGCGATTCGATCGACGGTATCCAGGAGGAGCTGATCGACCGCTTCGGCAAGCTGCCGCCGCAGGCGCATGCGCTGGTGGAGACGCATCGTCTGCGGCTCGCCGCCAAACCGCTCGGCATTTCGAAGATCGATGCCGGCGAAGCGGTGATCGGCCTGCAGTTCATCCCAAATCCGCCCGTCGACGCGATGCGGATCATCGAGATGGTGCAGAAGCACAAGCACATCAAGCTCGCGGGCCAGGACAAGCTGCGTATCGAAACGCGCAGCCCGGATCTCGCGGTGCGCGTCGCGACCGTCAAGGAGACCTTGCGCGCGCTCGGTTCGCCGAGCCGCGGCACCGCGCCGGCGCCCGCGCGCTGAGGGTCCTGAACTAGCAAAAAAAACGGGGGGACGTCCCCCGTTTTTTGCATCGATGCTGCGCTGCGCCAACGCGCGCCGGGCGTTTTGGCCACCTTACCAAAATGCAATATGGGATATGATCGATAGACACAAAATGATGGAGTCATGTCATGTCTCACGTCGCTGAAACAGCGCAATCGTCGCAGTCGCCCGCCTCCTCCGCTTCTCCCGCTTCTCCGGTATCTCTGCCCTGGGTCACCCGTCTCGTGTCGATGGACACGGTGAGCCGCAATCCGAATCTCGGCCTGATCGAAACCGTACGCGACGAACTGCGCGCGGTCGGTATCGACGCGACGCTGACGCACGGCAAGGGCGGCAAATGGGCGAACCTGTTCGCGACGATTCCCGCGCACGATGGCGAAACGAACGGCGGCGTCGTGCTGTCGGGCCATACGGACGTCGTGCCAGTGGATGGCCAGCAATGGGACAGCGATCCGTTCAAGCCCGAGATTCGCGGTGACAAGCTCTACGGCCGCGGCACCTGCGACATGAAGGGTTTCATCGGCGCGGCGCTCGCGCTCGTGCCCGAGATGCAGCGTACCAGGCTCGCGAAACCGATCCACTTCGCGCTGTCATTCGACGAGGAAGTTGGCTGCGTCGGCGCGCCGCTGATGATCGCCGATCTGATGAAGCGCGGCGTGAAGCCGGACGGCTGTATCGTCGGCGAGCCGACCAGCATGCGCCCGATCATCGCGCACAAGGGCATCAACGCGTATCACTGCTGCGTGCGAGGCCAGGCCGCGCATTCGTCGCTGACGCCGAAGGGCTTGAACGCGATCGAGTACGCGGCGCGCCTGATCTGCCACATCCGCGACATGGCCGACCAGTTCCGCGCGCAAGGCCCGTTCGACGAACTGTACGACGTGCCGTTCAGCACCGCGCAGACCAGCACGATCACGGGCGGCAACGCGATCAACACGGTGCCGGCCGAATGCCAGTTCCAGTTCGAATTCCGCAATCTGCCGACGCTCGATCCCGAGCAGATCTTCGCGCGCATCGACAGCTACGCGCGCGAAACGCTGCTGCCGAAAATGCTGCGCGAGCATCCGGCGGCCGCGATCGAGATCACGAAGATCGCCGCGGCGCCCGGACTGGATTCGTCTGAACAGGCCGCGATCACGCAACTCGTGCGCGCGCTGACGGCCGACCAGGACAAGCGTAAGGTCGCGTACGGCACCGAGGCAGGCCTCTTCTCGAACGCGGGGATTCCGAGCATCGTCTGCGGCCCCGGCGATATCCAGCAGGCGCACAAGGCGAACGAATTCGTCGAGCTCGAGCAGCTCGTCGCGTGCGAGCGCTTCCTGCGCAAGTTCATTCACAGCATGTCGGTCGAGGCCGCTTAGCCCGTCTCGTTGCAGCGGCGCGCAGCCGCGGTGAACCTGCGCGCCGCGCCACGGGTCTGAGCGACATCGACGACTCCGGAGCGACCGCCATGTCCAGCGCCATGCAGCAGCACACGGATCACACGATCGACGGCGAGCCGATCCCCACGCTCGACGACATCGCCGCGCAGCATTTCGCATTGACGCCGTGGGTCGCGCGCACGCCGGTGTTCGACCGGCTCGACTTCTCGTCGCTGCGCGGCACCGTCGTCAATTTCAAGTTCGAGCTCTTGCAGGCGGGTGGCAGCTTCAAGGCGCGCGGCGCCTTTACGAACCTGCTCGCGCTCGACGACGCGCAGAAGAGCGCGGGCGTGACCTGCGTGTCAGGCGGCAATCACGCGGTGGCGGTCGCCTATGCGGCGATGCGGCTCGGCGTCAGCGCGAAGGTCGTGCTGTTCAGCGCGGCGAATCCGGCGCGCGTCGCGTTGTGCCGTGCATACGGCGCCGACATCGTCTATGCGGAAGATCTCGCCGAAGCGTTCGAACTGGTGC
Organism: Paraburkholderia sp. BR10923; assembly: GCF_040948765.1. Classification (NCBI taxonomy): domain Bacteria; kingdom Pseudomonadati; phylum Pseudomonadota; class Betaproteobacteria; order Burkholderiales; family Burkholderiaceae; genus Paraburkholderia; species Paraburkholderia sp. BR10923. The sequence continues at coordinate 57,418 of NZ_JBFPKO010000008.1, forward strand.
GACGCATCGAGGCCGAGGAAGGCCGTTATTTCGTGCATCCGTTCAACGGTTATCGCACGGTGCTCGGCTCGGCGACGCTCGGCTACGAATGGGCGACGCAAACACCCGACCTCGAAGCGGTGATCGTGCCGATCGGCGGCGGCGGCCTCGCGGCCGGCGTCTCCACCGCGCTGCGCCTCGCGAATCCGAACATACACGTGTTCGGCGTCGAACCCGAAGGCTCCGATGTGATGAGCAAGAGTTTTGCCGCCAACCATACGGTCAGAATGGGCCATATGTACAGCATCGCCGATTCGCTGATGTCGCCGCATACCGAGCAATACAGCTACGAGTTGTGCCGCCGCCATATCGATCGGCTCGTGACAGTGTCCGACGATCAGTTGCGCGAAGCGATGCTGATCCTGTTCAATCAGCTGAAGCTCGCGGTGGAGCCGGCTTGCGCGGCCGCCACCGCAGCACTGCTCGGACCGTTGCGCGAACAGTTGCAGGGCAAACGTGTGGGCGTGCTGCTGTGCGGCGCGAACATCGACCCGGTCAGTTTTGCCGCGCATCTGGAGCGTGCGCGTCATAGCGAGTCACAGTTTCCTCATTAACGACACGCGGCGAATGCACTTGTTGCGTCGGGGCCAAAGCACTAGCCTATCCGCTTCAGGTTGGTATGATTCGGCTATTCATATCAGGGAGGTGTGTGTATGAGCATGATCCAGGAATTTAAAGAATTTGCCCTCAAAGGCAATGTGATGGATCTGGCGGTCGGTGTGATTATCGGCGGCGCATTTTCCACCATTGTCAATTCCGTGGTTAAAGACCTGATCATGCCGGTCGTCGGGCTCGCTACCGGCGGCTTCGATTTCTCCAATCTGTTCGTTCGCCTCGGCCATATTCCAGCGACTTACAAAGGCAACCCCGAATCGTATAAAGACCTGCAGACGGCCGGCGTGGCGGTATTCGGTTACGGCTCGTTCATTACCGCGACGATCAACTTCATCATTCTCGCGTTCATCATCTTTCTGATGGTCAAGTTCATCAACAAACTGCGCAAGGAGCCGCAAGCTGCTCCGGCGGAACCGCCGCCGACGCCGGAAGACGTGCTGCTGCTGCGCGAGATCCGCGATTCGCTGCAAAACCAGCAGCGTTAATTGTTAAATAAAGCCCGGTTTCAAATACCTGAGCCCGTGAAATGAAAAGGCCTGTTGCGATTGACTTCGCAACAGGCCTTTGTCTTTTCACTTTGCTTTCAGCACACTGCCCTTTATAGAGCCTCACGCATTCTTTTGCGCCTTCAATTGCGCGGCGCTTTCGATCATCGCTTCGAGCTGGCCGAAATTGACAGGCTTCGTCAGATGCGATGTAAAGCCCGCACCCAAACAACGGCGCACGTCCTCGTCGGTGCCGAAGCCGGTCAACGCGACGGCTGGCACATCGGAATGTTCGCGAAACGCCTCGATGAAATCGAGGCCGGTGCCATCGGGCAACCCAACATCGCTGACAACCAGATCGAAGTTCTGCAGCTGCGTCGCCGCAAGCGCATCGTCGATGCGCCCGACCACCGTCACCTGATGACCCAAGCCGTGCATCAATTGGGCCATCACGTCGGCGGTATCGGCATGATCCTCGATCAGCAGCACGGTCAGCGAACTCGCCGGCTGCACGGTGCTCGGCACGATGACCGGCGGCGCGGCGGTCGGCGCGGCCGCGGTCGGCAGCGTGATCGTGAAGGTCGCGCCGCAATGCGGACCGGGACTCTGCGCGGTCACGGTGCCGCCGTGCACGTCGGTCAGCGCCTTCGTGATCGCGAGACCGAGCCCCAGCCCGCCGAATTGCCGCGTCATACTCTGGTCGCCCTGCTCGAACGCGTTGAACAGCTTGCCGATCTGCTCCGGCTCGATGCCGATGCCGGTGTCTTCGACCGAGATCTGCACCTGCATGCGTTCGTCGCGCGTGCGTACATAGATATGGCCGCCGTCCGGCGTGAACTTGGCGGCATTGCGAATCAGGTTCCACAGCATCTGTTGCAGACGCGCGCGATCGGCGAGCACGTAGTGATGTTTCGCGCGCTTGTCGACATGCACATCCTGCTGCTTGACCTGGATTTCGCTGCGAAAGAGTTCGAGCACGCTGTCGATCACGTCGTGCACGTCGACGGTTTCCAGCGACAGCCGCAGCTTGCCGTTCGCGACGCGCGTCAGATCGAGCAGATCGTCGATCAGCCGTGCCTCCAGCTCGACGTTGCGGCGGATCATCCGCACGCTCGCGCGCGCCTGCTCGGGCAGATCGGCAATCATCTCGAGCACGCTCGCGCCCGCCAGCACCGGAGTGAGCGGCGTGCGCAATTCGTGCGACAGCATCGCGAGAAAACGGTCCTTCGCGCGGTTCGCTTCTTCGGCGGCCTGGCGCGCGGCCTGCTCGGACTCGAGCAGCCGCTCGCGCTCCTCGATCGCCTCGCGCTGCGAGTGAATGTCGGTGCAACTGCCGAACCATTTGCTGACGTTGCCTTCGGCATCGCGCATCGCGACCACGCGCACGTCGAACCAGCGGTACTGGCCGTCGTGGCGGCGAATCCGCATCTCGTGCCGATAGTCGCCGTTGCGGCTCGCCACGGCCTTGAGCCAGCTTTGCCGGATCTGCTCGCGATCGTCGGGATGCACGGCGTCGAGCCACGCAAGACCATGCGAGCTGGATTCGGGCAAGCCGGTGTAGTCGTACCATTGCTTCGACAGGAAGTCGCAATCGCCGGCTGCGTCGCAGGTCAGCACCAGATGCGGCAACGTCTCCGACAGCGTGCGGTAATGCAGTTCGCGATCGCGCAGCAGCAGCGCTTCGTCGGACGCGCGTTGCAGCCGCACCTGCGACAGCACGCGCTCCACGGCCTCCGGCAGATAGTCGAGATAGTCGCCGGACTTCGGCACCACGTCGGACACGCCCGCGCGCAGCGCTTCGATCACGCGCGACTCGTCGGTGAAGCCGGTCACGAGAATCGCCGGAATGCGCACGCCCTCCGCGCGCAGGCGCCGAAAGAAATCGAGCCCGGTCTCCGGCCCGTTCAACTGATAGTCGAGCACCAGCAGATCGAGGCCGCCGCTCGCGAGCCGCTCGCGGGCCGCCTCGACACCGGCGCAGATCGCCACCCGGCAGCCGGCGCGTTCGAGCGACTTGCGCGCGAGCCGCAGGATGCCCTCGTCGTCATCGACAACGAGCACATAAGCGGCTTGCGGCTTGGACACTTCTTCGGTCATGCGGATGCTCTGTGGCTAAGGTCAGTGCTTATGTTGTCATGAACGGCTTTCGGTCGCCTTCAGGCCGGCTCGAGCCGATGCGCCGGCGGCAGCTCGACCACTTGCAGAAAAAAGCCCAGCCGGCGCACGGCCTCGATGAACGTATCGTATTCGACCGGCTTGCGGACGCAGACGTTGCAACCGGGTTCGTAGCAGCGAGCGGATTCGCGCCGGCGCGGCGCAGATTCCGCTCGACGAGCGTTGCGTGGCCGTCGTCGTCTTCGATCAGAACGAAGCTGGCCGTTTGCGCGTGATTCATAGGCTCTGCGTGCCAACGATTCGTCATCCATGTCCGCGCCGGCATGCGCAACGCTCAGAAGCGCACGGGCTGCTCGGGCAGCACCACGAAAAAAGTCGAACCGGCGCCCTCGGCCGATTCGACCCAGACCCGCCCGCCGTGCCGCTCGACCGTGCGCCGCACCACCGCGAGGCCGATCCCCTCGCCGCTAGCGACGTCTGCATGCAGACGCTGGAACGCGCGAAACACCTTCGATAGATACGCGGCCGGAATGCCTAGCCCATTATCGCGGACGTAATAGGTGCGCATACGGACCGCGCGCGGCTCGCTTTCATCGACGGGTTCGGGCGCCAGCGCGCCGACCTCGATGCGCCCGCGGCGCGCCGGATCGAGAAAAGTCAGCGCATTGCCGATCAGGTTGCTGAAGATCTGTTCGACCGCCGCCGGATCGCCCCATGCGGGCGGCAGCTCGCGCACCGTGACGCTCGCGGCGCGCTGGTCGATCGTGCCTTGCAGTCCATCGACGACCCGCGCCACCGCGCGCCCGACGCTGACCCGCTGCCACTGGTATTCGAGCCGTCCCGCGCGCGAGATGCGCAACAGCGCGTCGATGATCGCCGCCGCGCGCGCAACAGCCGTGCGCAAATAGTGCAACGACTCGCGCATGTCGCCATTCAGAATCTGCGTCATGCACCGCGCTTCGATCACAGGCAGGCGAGCCCGCCCGACGAGGCCGTCGAGTTCGTCGCACGATACGTGCAGCTCCTTCGAAAACCCTTGCAGATTCACGAGCGGCGAGCGCAGATCATGCGACACGCTGTAGATGAACATCTCGTTGTCCTGCGTTTCCTGGCGCAATTCCTCATTGACGGCCGTCAGTTCGCGCGCGCGTGCTTCGAGCTCGGTCTTCAGGGCCTGCTGCCCGGCTTCCGCCTCGCGCAGACGCGTATCGGTCTGATGCAGCACCGAGTCGAGCGCGGCGATTTCGTCGCTGCCCGACAACGGCGCCGCGAGCGGCCGGCCGCTGCCGAGCCGCTCGGCGTTATCGGTCAGCACTTCGAGGCGCTGGCCGATGCCGCGCGCGAACACGAAGGCGGTGACCGCCCAGATCAGCATCGAGCCGAATGCCGCGGCGATCAGCGCGCGCTGCTGAAGGTCACGACGCTCGCCGAGCGCGCTCGAGCGCTCGGCATCGAGTACCGACGCCGCCGCGTCGAACTGGGCCAACTCCTCGCGGAACACGGCGATCTGCTCCGGCAACTCGCCGGTTTCGAGCGCGATATAGCGGCGTAGACTGCGCCCCTCGTGCAAAGCCTGCGAGATCGCGACACTCTGTTCGCGATACGCGCCGATCGCGCGCCGCATGCTGCGTACGCGCTCGGCCTGGGCCGGTGTTTCGGCGACGAGCGCATCGAGCTTCGCGAGCCGGTCGTTCAGTTCGACCCACACCGCGTGGCGGTCGATCAGCGACGCATCGCCCGTCACCATCGCGGTGCGCACGCGCGCGGCCTGGCGCAGCAGCGGGTCGACGATGGCCGACGACTCGTAGAGGATCTGCTTGCTGTTGTCGACCCATCGCGCGGCCTGCGCGGTGCGCTCCTGGGTGTCGAAGACGACCCCGAGCAGCGCAAGTTCGACCACGCTCGGTATCGCGATCAGCAGCAGGCCTTTGGTGAATAGTTTCATGGTTCCGTCAGGGCGTTCAGGCTGTGGTTCAGGCTGTCACTCGAACGGCGGGGCTCGCGCACCCGTGGCGCCCTGTAAGGCGGGCGCCGCGCGGCCGGACGGGCCATTATCGACGTGAACCAGAGATATTTCAACGGCGCGCCTGCAAGCGCTCGACCACACAAAAATGACTTTTTTATTGGGATGGGATGTTTTTTCCGCGCCGCCTGCGTCTATGATGGAGACAAGGTGTGCTGGGATGCGAATGCGCGCGGCGAGGCGGTTCGGCATGATTCGTGCGGGAGCGGTGGAGCGATGCAGCAACGTCGAATCATCGTGAATCCGGCCTTGTCGTATGCTATAAAAGATCGACGTGCGGCGCGCGAAAGCCGGGAGTGGTCGCATGAGGACGCAGCGTTTCTTGCAATTCTTTTTCAGGCGAATTTTTATGTCCTTCCCGAAAAAGCGTAGACGCGCGAAGGTGGACGGCGACGAGTCGTTCCTCGCGGTTCTGCGGCATTTCAAGCCGTTCGGTCAACTCGACACCAAGATTGCGCGGGCTCGCGCGCAGGACGAACCGGTGCTCTATGCACACGTACTGCCCGGACTCGACGTGCTTCTATGCAGTGTGCGCGGCGCGCAGCCGCCCTACCCCGCACCAGCCGAATTGCGGCGGCGCTGCATCGAATCCATTACCAACGCACTGGAGCAACCGCTCGATGGTCTCGAGAACGGCGGCTACTGGTACGAGGCCGACGGCTTTGGCTTCCTCGTGTTCGCGAGTCGTGCGCGCGGCAAGATTCTGACGGAGTTCGGCGCGACGCGGATCGGTACTCGCCGCGGCGTGCGTCGCCAGGATGCGTCGGGCGATGCAACACCGCGCTCTCTCCGATAGCGCCGCTCAGAGACCCTGAAGTTCAGGGTTGCTGACAGCTCGTTTCGTCGTCATTCATCCGCGGTTTCGACAGCCGATGTCGTCACCCATCGCTGGCGTCTTCGGTGGCGCGCTGCGTTGCTTTCCAGTTCGCTTCATTGCATTGAAACACGGGCTTCGACGGCGACCGCGCGCAGTTGCGCGCGCGGCACCCTGCCATTCATTCGGCCATTGCATCATCGACGCGCTCGCGCGCGGGCGGCACGCTGATCAGCCACAGAAAGATCACGCACAGGCCGCCACCAAGGCCCCAGTTCAACCAGTCCACAGGCAAGCCCGACAACATCAGCTGCCCTTGTAGTCGGCCGCGCTCGCCGGCGACTGCGTCGCGGGCTTGCGATTGCGATCCGTCGCGGCCGGCGACGACGCGCCGCCCGAGGACTTGTTGACCGGCGCGCCCTCCAGCGACATCGGCGCCTTCGGCTGTTGCTTCACGCCCGGCGCCGGCGCGTTCGGCATCTGCCGCACCTGCGCGAGCAATTGCGTGCACGGCAGCGGCTTGTTGTTGCTCGGCGCGAGCAGCGGGATCAGCGCCGCGAACGGATTGATCAGCCCGAGCCCGACCGCCGCGCCGCCACGCAGCGCAAGCGCGGCCGCATTGACACCGACGTGCGGGTCCTTGAAGGTGCCCTTCACGTACAGCGGCGAGCGCAGCGAAAAGACCCGGAAGCCCTTCGTATGCGGATGCACGCCGAGGTCCATCGTTTCGTCGCGCAGATTGATGTGACCGTCGATGTTGATCACCGCGTCGTCGGTATCGAGCGCGAACACGCGCGCTTCGAGCACGCCGTCGGTCGCGACGAAATCGGCGGCCGCGCAGTTGATCTTCACGTCGCGATTGCCGAACAGCTTTTCATAGACGACGTTCGCGACGTTCAGGCCGGCCGCCTCCATCAGCAGACGGCTCACGGTGCCCTCGCTCACGAGCGCCTTCAGCTCGCCGTTCGAAGTCGCGGCGAGCGCCGCCGGAGAGTTGCCGGTCGCGGACAGCGACGCGTCGCCGTTGATCTCGCCGAGCGCGCTCTGCATCGTCTTGAAGTTCGGGAACAATTGCTTGAGCTTCAGATGCCGCGCCGACATCGCGAAGCGCCCCTTCAACGGCGCCCCGCTGCCATCGAGATAAATGTCCGACGCGAGCGAGCCGCCCGCGACGCCGAACTTGAGCGGCACGAGCGACAGCACGCCGTCGGTCATCACGACATGCGTGTACAGATCCGTGATCGGCAGATTCGCGTTCTTGATGATGCGCCGGCCGGTGAACTTGACGTCGGCGTCGATCGCCTTCCAGCGGTCGGTGCGGAACTCCTCGACCGGCAGCGCGCGGTTGCTCGGCTGCGCGGCAGCGCCGCCGCGCTTCGCCTTGCTCGCGTTCGAATCGGCGCCGATCACCGGCGCGAGATCCGAGAATTGCAACAGATGCGACTCGAGTTCGCCTTTCAGCAGCGGACGCGGCTGGCGGCCGGTATAGGTCAACGAACCGTTCAGATCGCTGCCGCCGACCCGGCCTGTAAAGTTTTCATACGTGAACACGTTGCCGCTCGATTTGAACCGGCCGATCAGATGGCCCTCGGTCGCGTATGGCGGGGTCTCGGGCAGGGTCACCCCCGTCAGCGAATATAGCCGGGCCATGCTGTTGCCTTGCAGCCAGAGACGCAGATCGAGCGCCGCGAGATGCGCCGGATCGGTGACCGTGCCGACGAAGGCGATATGCAGGTCGCCGGCTTTGACGTCGGCCTGCACCGGGAACGGCCGGTTCGCGTCCTGCAGCGCGAGCACGCCGCCGAGCTTGCCGCTGCCCGACAGCGGCGTGCGGTTGTAGATGCCCTTGACGGTCCAGGCGATCGCATAGAGCGGCGTCGCGCGTGGCGCGCCGGGTGCGGTGCCGCTCGCGGCCGAGACGGCCGCAGGCGTGCTGGCGCTCTCACTGGCGGTTTCACCACCTGGCGCGGCGGCGCCGCTCGTCGCGAGCGCGCCGGAAGTCGCGGGCGCGCCTGATGTTGCAGCCGGGCCCGAGGCTGCCGACGCCTGTGCCGGCGTCTGTGCCTCAGAAGCTGCCGCTTCGGAAGCCGCCTTCGCCGCCGAGGCCGCCTGCGCTTCGGCCTGCGCGGCAAGCTGGCTCGCACCCGCGCGGCCGATCGCCTGCGCCGACGCGCTGCGCGAGGCCGCCTCCTGCTGCTTCAGCGCGTCGCCGATCGGGATCGGCTGCCCGAGCGTATCGACGACCATCTGCACCTCGACCTTCTTCTGCTGATCCGAGAGCGCGATATTGCCCTTCGCGAACGCGATATCGTGCAGATCGAGCTTCCACTCGGATGGCCCGGTCGATGAAGGCAGTTTGAAGGTCCAGTTATTGCGGCCGTCTACAAGACGTTCGAGATCGACCGATGGATTCACGAGGTTGATCGCCGGAATCACGATGTCGTGCGCGAGGAGCGGCAGCACCTCGACTTCGAAGTCGATTTCGTCGAGCGTCGCGAACTGCGGCTGTTTGGCCCAGTCGGGATTGCCGATCGTGATGTTGGCGGCCGAAAAGCGCGGCCAGGGCACCCAGCCGCGCCAGCCGGTTTCGCCGACCGCATGACGCCAGCCCACCTTCAGATCGCCGTTGATCGCGAACGGCCTGCCGATCGCCTGGCTGACCTTGTCGTCGATGTAAGGCCGCGCGCGGTTCCAGTCGAAGGTCAGGATGAAGATGACGAGCGCAACGATCAGGATGACGAGCACCGCCAGCAGCCATGCAAGGATTTTTCCGACCCGTCGTCCGATGCTGCTCGACACTGCCATTGAAAGGCTCCGCGTGTTGTTCCACGTTGTGCACCGTGCAGCAGTTATCGTGCCTGGCGCGTGGCAATGAATCGTCGCGCCGGTTGTGGGTTGTGTGCGCTATTCGCGCCTCGCCGTTTTATCATGGCGCACGCTTTGCCGACAGACCGACCGGCGCATTGACGCCGTCGCGCCGGCATCGAAGCGACACCCTCCCCACGATGCTCCAACCATGACGACCGATGTTCCTCTCCTTTTCGCCGACGGCATCGTGCGGCGTGATGCGCAGCGCGGCCAGACGCTGTTGCAGCAGACCACCTTCGTGCTGCGCGCCGGCGAGCGCGTCGCGATCACCGGACCGTCCGGCTCCGGCAAGAGCGTGTTCCTGCGCGCGCTCGCGCTGCTCGATCCGATCGATGCAGGGCGCATCTTGTGGCATGGTGCGCCGCTCGTGCGAGCGGCGATTCCGCGCTATCGGCGCGGCGTCGCGTATATCCGGCAGCGGCCCGCGCTGATCGACGGCAGCGTCGAAGACAATCTGCGCTATCCGTTCGAGCTGCGCGCGTATCGCGACGCGCGCTTCGATCGCGTGCGGGCGGCCACGCTTGCGATGCAGGCCGGCCGCGGCGAGGACTTTCTCGGCAAGCGCGCAAGCGAATTGTCGGGCGGCGAAGCGCAGATCGCCGCGCTGATCCGGGTGCTGCAACTCACGCCCGAAGTGTTGTTGCTCGACGAGCCGACCGCGTCGCTCGACCCGGCTTCGTCGCGCGCGATCGAAGCGCTCGTGCGGGCATGGTTCGATGCCGCGCCTCGCGCTCACGCATCGATATGGGTATCGCACGATCTCGAGCAGGCGGCACGCATGAGCGAACGGCATTTGACGATGCGCGCCGGCGTGCTGGCCGAACACACCACGGTGCGGCGCGACGCGGACCAACGCGATGTTGCGGACCTGCGTCGGGAGTCCCGCCCATGAGCCTGCAGAATCTGAGCTTGTGGGACGTCGCAATCGCGACGCTGCTGATCGTCGTGAATGGCGTGGTGTCGGTCGCGTTGAAACTCGATCTCGAACGCAAGCTCGCATGGGCGGCGGTGCGCACCGTGGTCCAGTTGCTCGCGATCGGCTATGTGCTCGGCTGGGTGTTCAGTTTCGCTCGCTGGTACGTGGTGCTGCCGCTGATGATCGTGATGACGCTGATCGCGGGTTTCGCCGGCGCGCAGCGCGGCAGCCACACCTATGCCGGACAACGCGCCGACAGTGTGCTGTCGATCTGGGTCAGCTCGTGGCTCGTGGCCGCGGCGGGACTGTTCGTCGTGATCCGCATCCATCCGTGGTACGAGCCGCAATATGCGATTCCGATTCTCGGCATGATCCTCGGCAACACGCTGACCGGTGTATCGCTCGGCATCGAGCGGATGACCGAGGAACTGACCGCGCGGCGCGACCGCGTCGACATGGCGCTCGCGCTCGGCGCGACACGTTGGGAGGCCGCGCAGGCGCCGGCGCGCCAGGCGGTGCGCGCGGGCATGATGCCGACGTTGAATCAGATGGCGGTGGTCGGCGTCGTCAGTTTGCCGGGCATGATGACCGGGCAGGTGCTGGCCGGGCAGTCGCCATTGCAGGCGGTGCGCTATCAGATCGTCATCATGTTTCTGATCGCGGCGGCGTCGGCGCTGGGGACGGTGGGTGCAGTGCTGCTCACGTACCGACGACTGTTTTCGGCCGAGCATCAGTTCTTGCCGGCGCGGCTCGTCGAGCGTGAGGCACGCAAAGGATGACTCACCGGGATGACACGCTAACGCATGTGACGGTTCGCGCACGCGGCCATCACCGCGCGCGCTGGATCATTCAACGCTTCGCGGTGACGGCGACCTCAGTGCCATCGTTCAGCGTCAGCGTTTTCGTCGTGCCGTTGACCGGCATCGTGAAACGCACGATCTGACTCATGCGCACATCGTTCGGACACTTGAGCGACTTGCCTGCGCTCGTCACAGTTTTGACACCATGCGGCGTCTGCGCCTGGAAGCTCAGCTGTACGGTCGCGGTGCCGTCGCTCGCCACCACCGGTGCAAGACGGATCTGCGTCTGGCGGATCATCGCGCCGTTCTCGTCGACCGGCAGCGACGCATAGTCCGGGCATGCGTCGGTAGCGGGCACCGGACCGCCGGGCGGCACGGTCTTCCACGTGAAGTCGTCCGTTTCGCCCGAGCGGATCGTGCGGGTCTCCTGGGAATTGCCGAACTGTTTCGACGTGACGCGAACGGTGTAGCGGATCGGACCGTCGAGCGCGGCCTTGTTGGTCACCGTGATCGGCGTGGCTGCGTGAGCAGCCGGCTCGAGCGCGCAGGCGAGAGAAGCGACAATCGAAACGGCGGAGAGTTTGAAGCTGAAGCTCATACTGTCACCTCGTTGTTGTGCCGCTGCGCGCTCGCGTCGACGCGATTGCCCGTGCACTGTTCGCGCACTGCCGAGGCCCGGCCGGTTCACACCGCCTTGCCTCGCCGCAAGACACGCAACCGTTTTGGCATGCTGCGTCGTCAGTCTAACGCCAAGCGCGCTGCCGCGCGTGTCGTGTAGGCTCGGGTGTTAACCCGCTTGCGGCGACGCGCTTTCTGCGCGTCGATTTCATCTCAGAAGCCGGTCAGCACCAGCTTGCCGATCGCGCGCCCTGCTTCCAGCAACCGATGCGCGCGGCGCAGATTCTCGGCGTTGATGCGGCCCAGGTCCTCGCCGAGCGTCGTGCGCAACGTGCCCGCGTCGACGAGGCGCGCGACCTCGGTCAGCAGCTTGTGCTGCTCGATCATGTCGGGCGTGCCGAACATCGAGCGCGTGAACATGAATTCCCAGTGAAACGCGGCGCTCTTCGCCTTCAGCAATTCGACCGGTACCGCGGCGCTGTTCTCGACGATCGTGCAGATACCGCCTTGCGGTTTGATCAGTTCGGCCGCGGCCGGGAAATTGCGATCGGTGTCGTTGAAGATCAGCACGTAGTCGACCTGTTCGATGCCGAGCTCTTTCATCTGCGCGGACAGATCGCCGAAGTGATCGACGACGTGATCCGCGCCGAGCTCCCGTGCCCATTTCGCCGATTCGGGCCGCGACGCGGTCGCGATCACCTTCAGCTTGGCGAGCTGCTTGGCGAGCTGGATGCCGATCGAGCCGACCCCGCCCGCGCCGCCGAAAATCAGCACCGTGCGGCCTGCGTCGGCGCCCTGCGGCGACACGCCGAGGCGGTCGAACAATGCTTCCCATGCAGTGATCGCGGTCAGCGGCAAGGCGGCCGCGTGCGTGAAATCGAGCGACGCCGGCTTGTGTCCGACGATCCGTTCGTCCACCAGATGAAACTCGCTGTTGGCGCCCGGCCGCGTAATGCTGCCCGCATAAAACACGGGATCGCCGACCTTGAACAGCGTGACCTCGGGTCCGGCTGCGACGACGGTGCCGGCCGCGTCCCAGCCGAGGACGCGCGGCGTCTTCTCGACGCTATCCTTCGGCGAGCGCACCTTGGTGTCGACCGGGTTCACGGAAATGGCTTCGACCTTGACCAGCAGATCGCGGCCGCTCGCTTCGGGTTTGGGGATCTCGACGTCGACGAGCGCTTCGGCGTGATCGATTGGCAGATAACGGTAGAGTCCGACGGCTTTCATGGCTGCTCCTTTGGGTTCGGTTGATGTGCAAGCATGACCCGAATCGTAAGACGGTTCTTATTCTGCTAAAACAGTCATAATCACTGAAACATCTTTTGGTTTATCAGAATAATGAACGGTTCATATCCGGCCGGCCGGCCTCTGCCCAGCGAGCGCGAACGGCTCGATCTGCTCGATGTCGGGCTGTTCGTGCGCGCCGCGCTGCTCAACAACGTGTCGGCGGCCGGGCGCGAGTTCGGTTTGTCGGCGGCGGTCGCGAGCGCTCGGATCGCCCAACTCGAAAAGCTGCTCGGCGCGCGTTTGTTGCATCGGACCACGCGCCGCATCAGCCTCACCCAGGACGGTGAAGTGTTCATGACGCGCGCCGAGGCGCTGCTCGACGCGGCCGCCGCCGCACGCGCATCGGTCGGCCGCGCGCAGGCCGAGCCGCAGGGACGGCTGCGCGTGACGATGCCGTCGTCGTTCGGGCGCCAGCATGTGTCGCCGGTGATCAGCGAGTTTTTGCGCCGCTATCCGGGCGTCAGCGTCGATCTGCGCCTGACGGATCAGGTGGTCGATCTGGTCGACGCGGGCATCGATGTCGCGATCCGCGTCGGCGTGCTGAAGGATTCGTCGCTGGTCGCGCGGCGGCTCGCGGTCAATCGCCGCGTGCTGTGCGCGGCTCCCGCCTATCTGGCCGCGCACGGCACGCCGCATCATCCGTCGGATCTCGCGCGGTACGAGTGCATCATCCTGTCGGAGCAGCGCGACTGGCGCTTCGTGACGCCCACTGGCCCGCTCGACGTGCGCGTGAGCGGCCGCCTCGTCACAGACAATGGCGAGGTGATTCGCGACGCGCTGCTCGCGGGCTTCGGCATCGCGCTGAAATCGACATGGGACGTGGCACCCTATCTGCGCAGCGGCGAACTCGTCAGTGTGCTCGACAGCTATCCGCTCGCGGACGACGTCGCGATCTGGGCCGTGTACCCGAGCCGCGCGTTCGTGCCGCCGAAGACGCTCGCATTCATCGACTTCGTCGCCGCGCATTTCGGCGATCCGCCGTATTGGGACCGGGAGCCGGTTGGACTGGCGGGCGCGTAGGCGTCACGCCCGGTACGCGGCGTCAGCGCTTGCCGTTCTTCGCGCCGCCCTGCTTGCGATCCGAATTCACATCGGCATGCGAGTCGTTCTGCGTGCGCTGCTGATACTCGCCGCCGCCGCGGCGGTCGGTATCCTGCAAGCCATGCTCGATATCCTCATGCGCCTGCTTGCCGACATCGCGCGGATGGTCCTCGTGCTGTGACTCCGGATGCTGGTCGGTTTCATGCGGCAGCGGCGCCGCGGCTTCCTGCAACGACTTGGGGTCCTTGTTCGCGTGCGGGTCGGCTTGCGACTCGCCATCAGTCGATTGCGGCAGGGTCTTCATTGCATTGCTCCTTCGCGAAGCGCGTTCGCGCACTGAGTGCGCATGGCGAATTCGCGGGTTGTTCAGCCACCTGGACGAGCACTCATGACGCGACGCCCAGACGTTTTTTCATCGCCGCGGTGATGCGCTGACGCGTCTTCGCATAGTCGGCCCACGGGTCGCTTGCGAGGCCGTCCACGCGCTCGTGGACGTTGCGGATGCCCCATTGATCGCCGCCCGTCGTGCTGTCGAGTTCGTCCCACGCGAGCGGCACCGACACGCCGAGCCCCGGCCGCGCCCGCGCCGAGAATGCGGCCACCGTGCTAGAGCCGCGGTTGTTGCGCAGATAGTCGATGAAGATCTTCTTCTTGCGATTCTGCGCGCCCATCTTCGCGCTGAAGAACTGCGGCAGCGTCGTCGCCATATGCTGCGCGACCGCCTGCGAGAAATCCTTCACTTCGTCCCAGCCGGCCTGCTTCGCGAGCGGCACGACCACGTGCAAGCCCTTGCCGCCGCTCGTCTTGACGAACGACTTCAGGCCCAGTTCGTCGAGCAGCGAGCGGGTCAGTTGCGCGGCCTCGACCATCCGTTCCCAGCCGAGCGACGGGTCCGGGTCGAGATCGAACACCATCCGATCGGGCTTTTCGATAGTCGACGCGAGGGCATTCCACGTGTGAAATTCGACGGTGCCCATCTGCGCGGCGCCGACCAGCGCGGCAAGCGTGTCGATCGTGATCAGCGCAGGATGGCCCGGGTCGAGTCCCTCGTGCTGCGTGACGTGAGGAATCGACAGCTTCTGGCTGTGCTTCTGGAAGAACAGCTCGCCGCCGATATCCTCGGGCGCGCGCACCAGCGCGACGGGCCGCTCGCGCAGATGCGGCAGCATCCATTCGGCGATTGATTCGTAGTACTGCACCAGTTCGAGCTTGCTTACGCCGCTGCTCTTGTCGATCACGCGATCGGGATGCGAGATGCGCACGCCGGCGATTTCGCTTTGCGCGCGCGAGCGTGTTGCCGTGGTTCGGGCGGGCGCGCTTTCCGTCGCGGCGGGCGCGGCGGTCCTGGCGGTTTTCGTGGCTGCGCGCTTTTTCGGCGCGCCTGTTTGCCGCGTATCGTCGGCGGCGGTTTCGGTTTGCTGTTGCACGTCGGCTCCTTGTCGGGCGGTTTCCCTGACGATCTGGCGCGCCGGTTTGTCGTCGCGCAGACTGACGAACGACGCCTGGCGCACGATGCCGTCGCTGGTCCATTCGGCGAAGTTGCATTCGGCGACGAGCACCGGCTCGACCCAGTGCACGGGCGTGCGGCTGCGCTCACGCGGCGCGCTCGCGAACGGCATGCTCTTGCTCGCGTGCGCGTCGAGCGCCTGTTTGACCGAGCGCAGCAACGCGGCGTCGAAGCCGGTGCCGACGCGCCCCGCGTACTGCAGTTGGCCGTCGGCGTCGTAGACGCCGAGCAACAGCGCGCCGAACGCCTCGCGGCTGCCGGCCGGCTCTGAATAGCCGCCGATCACGAACTCCTGGCGGCGTCGGCACTTCAGCTTGATCCACGACGGCGCGCGGCCCGACACATAGCGGCTGTCGCGCCGCTTGCCGATGATGCCTTCGAGCCCCATGTCGCACGCGCTCCTGAGCAGCTCGCCGGCGCTGAACGCGAAGTCGTTCGAAAAGCGCAGCACGCGATCGTCGACGCCTTCGAGCAGCGCGCGCAGAATCGCGCGGCGCTGTTCGAGCGGTACGCCGCGCAGGTCGTAGCCGTTCAGGAACGGCACATCGAACAGATAGATGACGATGTCCTGCGGGCGGTGCGCATCGAACGCGTTTTGCAGCAACTGGAAGCTCGGCACGTCGCGTTCATCGAGCACGACCGCTTCGCCGTCGAGCCACGCGCTTTGCAGGTCGAGCCCGGCGATGGCCTCGATCTGTTTGCTGAATCTGGTGGTCCAGTCGTTGCCGTTGCGCGTGAAAACACTGACCGCACCAGCCTTCTTCTTTGACGCGTGGTCGATGCGCGCGAGCACGCGGTAGCCATCGAACTTGATTTCGTACAGCCAGTCGTCGCCATGCGGCGCAGTGTCGACGAGCGTCGCCAGCTCCGGCGTCAAGCTCGCGGGCAAGGCGGCTTTGACCGCGCCTTCGATCGATGGCGATGCGGCGAGTTCACGTAACGACTGCGCGGTACGCGTGGCGACGATGTCGGGGCGCTTGGGATCGGCTGCGCGGCGCAAGGAGGCGGACTTCGCTGGCTTGCCTGTGCCCGTGGCTTTGCCGTCGCCCGACGTTTTCGTCTGCGCTTTCGCTTGCTTCGTTTTCCTGCCTTTCGACGCGCCGTCGGCCAGCACGCTGCCCGGCAGTTCTTTGAGCACGTCGTAGTCGCTCTCGTCGCGCGCTTCCTCGTCGCGCTCCTTGATCAGCAGCCATTGCTCCTTGTCGCCGCTGCCGCGCATATGGCTGCGTACCAGCGTCCAGCCGCCGTGCAGCTTCTCACCGTGCAAATGAAACTTGAGCTTGCCGGCCGCGTACGACCGCGCGGCCTCGGCCACGCCGCCCGCCGGCTCCCACGTGCCGCGATCCCAGACGATCACGGTTCCCGCACCGTAGTTGCCGGGCGGAATCTCGCCCTCGAACGTCCCGTATTCGACCGGATGGTCTTCGACGTGCACCGCGAGCCGCTTGACCGACGGGTCGAGGCTCGGTCCCTTCGGAACCGCCCACGACAGCAGCGCGCCGTTCAGTTCGAGCCGGAAGTCGTAGTGCAGACGCCGCGCGTCGTGCTCCTGGATCACGTAGGAAAGTGTGTCGGGCGCGGCACGCGTCGCGCTCCTGCCCGCCTTGCTTGCCGCGCGCTTGCGGGTCGCCGCGCCGGATGGCTCCGGCGTGTCTTCGAAGCGGCGCTTGCGGTGGTAGAGCTCGAGTCGGTCGTTCATGGCGATGACTCCGGTGCGTTGGCTGCGATAGGCGGGTCGGCCGCGCGTTCAGGCCGCCGCGCGCCGTTTGCGCGATGTTGCTGTGGTTTTCGATGCAGCGCGGGCGCTGCTGCCACTACCGCTGCGACTGCGCGCGGTGCTTGTCGTGCGAGCCTTTTTGCGCGCGGGCGCGGCCGCCTCTTCATCGGCCTCGGCTTCGCTATCGGTCTGATCCTCGTCCTCGCCGGCGGCGCGCTTGCGGCCCGTGGCAGCCTGCTTGCCCTTGCCGCGGCCGAGGCTGCGTTTGAGCAGATCGGACAGGTCGAGAATGTCGGCGGACTTGCGCGACTCGTGCGGCGTTTCGACCTCGGTGACTTCCTCGGTCTTGCCCGCCTGGATCTTGCGCTCGACGAGCGCCATGATGTCGTCGCGAAACGTATCGTGATACTGCATCGGGTCCCACGTCTCGCTCATGTCGTCGATCAGCTTTTTTGCCATGTCGAGTTCTTTGGCCGACACGCCGGCGGCCTTCATGCCTTCGGGCGGCACCTTGAATTCGTCCAGACCGCGTACCTCGTCGGCCCAGCGCAGCGTGTTCAGCGCGAGCATCGGACCGAGCGGAATCAGCGCGGCCAGATGCTGCTTGTTGTGCAGCACGACGCTCGCGACGCCGATCTTGCCCGAGGCTGTCATCGCCTCGCGCAACAACGCATAGACTTTTTCGCCCTTGCGGTCGGGCGTCAGGAAATACGGCGTGTCGAGATAGAGAAACGAGATGTCGGCGGCGTCGACGAACGCGAGGATGTCGACCGTCTGCGTCGACTCGGGATTCGCCGAGCGGATTTCGTCGTCCGACAGTACGACGTAGTGATCCTTCTCGTATTCGAAGCCGCGCACGATGTTCTCGCGGGTCACGTCCTTGCCGGTGCGCTTGTTGATCTGCTTATAGCCGATCGGGTCGATCGTGCGCTTGTCGAGCAGATTGAAGCCGACCTTCTCCGACCGCGTCGCCGGATAGAGCTGCACCGGTACGTGGACCAGCCCGAAACTGATTGCGCCCTTCCAGATCATATGTGCCATCGCGCGCTCCCCTGTCCCACGGCCCTGAGATATCAGGCGCAGCAGCAAGCGTGCCCGAGTTTTGGCGGGTTTTGCGCTGCCGCTACGCTTAAAGCACGAGCCGTTCCGCTCGGCGGCGTGCCGTCATGAGGCTGTAAGTCTTGCGACAAGGCGGCAAAAGCTACGGCTGTCCTCGTGTGCGCGCTACCGGGGTCGCATCAAGGCTCGAGCAGGACCGGCACGGACGCAAACCCGCGAAACCGCACGCGCCCGCCCCGCGTCGGCTCGCCATCGACGCGATACGCCGGGAAGCGCCGCACGAAGCGCCCGATCGCAATCCGCGCCTCCAGCCGCGCCAGCGACAGGCCCGCGCACTGATGAATGCCGAAGCCGAACGCGAGATGCCGGTTCGGATCGCGGCGGATATCGAAGCGGTCAGGCTCGGCAAATTGCTCGGGATCGCGATTGGCCGCGCCGATGCACAGCGTGACCGGCGTGCCGCGCGCAACCGCGACGCCGCCGATCTCGGTATCGACGGTGGTCATGCGATTGCCGAGCTGGTTCGAACTCTCGAAGCGCAGACATTCCTCGACCGCGGTGCCGATCAACTCGGGCTCGCGCAGCAGCGCGGCGCGCTCGTCAGGCCATTGGCTCAGTGTGACGAGCCCGTTGCCGATCAGGTTGGTGGTCGTTTCATGCCCTGCGTTCAGGATGAAAATGCAGTTCTGCAGCAGCTCGGCTTCCGATAGCTGCTCGTGCGCGCCCTCGCCCTGAATCAGCCGCGTCAGCACGTCGTGCTGCGGATCGCCGGGCTCGCGGCGGCGGCGCGCGACGAGGCCGCGCAGATAGTCGACGAATTCGCTGACCGCGCGATTGCCGCGCTCGAACTGCGCGTCGGTCAGCGACGGCTCGAGCGCGCCGAGTATCGCGAGCGACCAGTCGCGCAGCGGTGCGCGCTCGTCGTGCGGCACGTCGAGCAGATTACCGATGACCTCGACCGGAATCGCCGCCGCGAACTCGCCGATCAGATCGATCCGTCGGCGCTGCGCGGCCGCGTCGAGCAGACCGTCGACGAGCCGGATCAACGCGGGCTCCATCGCCGCGATCGCGCGCGCGGTCAGCGCGCCGGCGATCAGCTTGCGCACACGCGTATGGCGCGGCGGATCGTTGAATACGAGGCTCGTGGTGTGATGCGCGTAGAGCGGCGAGTCGCCGTATTTCGGGCGGAACTCGACGGTCTTGTCGGAACTGAAGGTCTTCGGGTCGCGGTAGACCGCCTGCACGTCGCGAAAGCGCGTCAGGAACAGCGAGCCGTCGGGCATGCGCCGGATCGGGTCATAGGTGCGCAGTGCGCGATAGACCGGATAGGGATCGGCGTAGAACGCGGGGCTCAGATGACGCAGATCGAAGTCGCGGGCAAGGGAGGAAGCGTCGCTGGCGGTTGCCGGGGTCATGCGTTGTCTCCGTGGGGCGTCTTGTTGCGCTTGTGACGTGGCGGCTTCGTGTGACCGTATCTGTTCGGTCTGTTCCGTTACGGCGATACGCGACACGCCGACTTCTGCCAACCTGACGACGACCGCGCCACACGATTCGATGCGTCAGTATGAACCGCGCATTGTCAAAGCGCACGGCAAACCCGCCCGCTACAGCCGCCCGCGACGGCGCGGCGCACGGAACCGATACAATAGCGGGATTTTCCGCGCGCCACGCGCCTCTTTCTTCCCGCGTCACTGGTCGTCCATGAACCTCGTCATTCAAAGCGTCGCCCCCCTTTCCGTCGACCACCACAAAACGCTCGTCGCGCTCGCGCGCGGCTCCCACGCCACCGTCATCGACGAGAGCGCGATTCGCATCGCCGGCGCGAACCTCGCGCAACGCGCCGACGTCGAAGCGTATTGCTACACGCATCAACTCGACTACGCGTTTGTCGAAGCTGGCCGCCAGTTGCGCGACTTCGGGCTCGTCGCGATGGACATGGATTCGACGCTGATCACGATCGAGTGCATCGATGAAATCGCCGATTTCTGCGGGCTCAAAGCCGAAGTCGCGGCGATCACCGAGGCGGCGATGCGCGGCGAGATCAAGGACTTCAACGAAAGCCTGACGCGCCGCGTCGCGCTGCTGAAGGGGCTTGACGCCAGCGCGCTCGAGCGCGTGTATGACGAGCGGCTGCAGTTGTCGCCGGGCGCCGAACGCATGCTCGCCGGCGCGAAACAGGCGGGCCTGAAAACGCTGCTCGTGTCGGGCGGCTTCACGTTCTTCACCGCGAAGCTGACGGCGCGCCTCGGCCTCGATTTCACGCGTGCGAACACGCTCGAAATTGTCGACGGCAAGCTGACCGGCAACGTGATTGGCGAGATCGTCAACGCGGACGTGAAAGCGCGCACGCTGCGCGAAGCCTGCGCGACGCTCGGCATCGAGCCTTCGCGCGCAATTGCGATGGGTGACGGCTCGAACGATCTGAAAATGATGGCCGAAGCCGGACTTTCCGTTGCCTTCCGCGCGAAGCCGGTGGTGCGCGAAGCAGCGAGCGTGTCGTTCAATTTCGTTGGACTGGACGGGTTGCTGCGGTTGTTCTGACGCTGTTGCTCGAGGGGTTCGTTATCGCGCCGGGACAACGACCGACGCGATAACGAAATGCGCGAACTGTGTTGTTATCTGTTGAAAATGGCCGGCAGGAACAGGGCGCACATGCCGGTGATAGCGTGCCAACCATGGACTCGGTCTGCCTGTCATCGCGAGCGGCGACGACAATCCCCAACGCAAGCATTGAGGACTCCCCGCTGCCCTGCTCCAACGCGATCACCGCCTCATAAATCGCGGCGGCACACAGTCCAATCGCACACCAGAACAGTTGCCCGTCTTTCACTGACGCCGCAATCATCGTCCGGGCAACACGCCAGCCATACGCGGGCGCGACAAGCGCACCCGTATCGAACATTCGGCCAAACGGTCAGGTCTGCTCGATACTCAAGGCAACAAAAAGCCCGCCGGGAACGAATCCCGACGGGCTTCTCGAACAACGTGTCGAACAGCCTAACGCGTATTAAGCCAGCTTAGCCAGGCTCTGCTCGATATCCGCGCGCAGATCCGCCTCGTCTTCGAGACCGATATAGAAACGCACCAGCGTGCCGCGGTGCGGCCACTGTGCCGCCGTGCGCATCGACGCGATGTCGTACGGCATCGCGAGGCTATGCGCGCCGCCCCAGCTCCAGCCGAGCGAAAACAGTTCGAGCGATTCGCAGAACGTGTCGATCTGCGCCGCGCTGTACCGCTCGTCGAACACGACCGAGAACAGGCCGCCCGCGCCGGTGAAATCACGCTTGTACACTTCGTGCCCCGGACAGTCGGCCAGCGCCGGATGCAGCACCGCGACGATTTCCGGCCGGCTCTTCAACCACGCCGCGAGCGACAACGCCGCGCGATCATGCTGCGCGAAACGCAGTTGCATGCTCGGCAGGCTGCGCAGGATCAGCGAGCAGTCGTCCGAGGACACGCCGATGCCCATGCGCATGCGCGCCGCTTTCAGCTTCACATGCACGTCGCGGTCGACCGTGATCGTCGCGCCCATCAGCACGTCGCCGCCGCCCGACTGGTACTTGGTCAGCGCCTGCACCGAGATGTCGACGCCGTGGTCGAACGGCCGGAACGCGAGGCCGGCGGACCACGTGTTGTCGATCGCGGTGAAGACGTTGCGCGCGCGCGCCGCCGCCGTGATGGCCGGCACGTCGGGCACTTCCATCGTCACCGAGCCGGGCGCCTCGATCCAGATCAGGCGCGTGTTCGGCTGGATCAGCCTGGCAATGTCCGCGCCGATCAGCGGATCGTAGTAGCGCGCCGTGATGCCGAAATCGCGCGCGAGCCAGTCGCCGTGGTCGCGGTTCGGCGAATAGACGTTATCCGGGATCAGCACGTCGTCGCCGGCCTTCACGAGGCCGAAGTAGACGTTCGAGATCGACGACAGCCCCGACGGCTGCAGCAGCGCATGATTGCCGCCCTCGATCGCGGCGAGGCGCTGCGCGAGCGCGATCTGCGTCGGCGTCGCATGCAGGCCGTAGCGCCATTGCGCGTCGTTTTTCCAGTCGAGCGCGCGCATCGCGGCGAGATCGGGAAACACCACCGTCGACGCCCGCGTGACCGGCGTCGAGAACGATTCGAAGCCCGGCGTGATGTCGTCCTCGGCACGCACGATGCGGGTCTGCAGGCGGCGTTTGAGTTTGGATTCAGTCATGTGGAGCTCGATGAAATACACAGGGAAGCGGGCTTGAAACAACCGCCGCGCCGCGCGACTCAAGATGCCCGGCGTGCATACGCATCAGTCGCCGGTTTGCAGGTTGCTGACGCCGCCCACCGGGTGCCCGCCGGCAGCGGATGCCGGCGCGGGAGCCGCCACTGCGCCGTTCACGGCAGCCGGCTGCGGAGTTGGGGGAGCCGCCTTGGCGGCCGCCGCGCCGGCCGAAGCGGCCGCAGGTGCCGCCTGCCCCGCCGCCAGAGGCTTCAGGTTGAATTCCTGAGGGTTCGAATCGTCGACGTTCATGCGGTCGCCTTCGAGCGAGCCGTCCGGTGCGAACTTGCCAACCCAGTTGCCGGTGATATGCGTGCCGTCGTTCGATTCTTCGACTTCGAACGTATCGCCGACGCGATCGCCGGCGATCAGGACCACCTCGCCGTTATCGGTGTACTGATACTCGCCGTGCACGCCGGAAGGATCGTCGGTCTTGGGCCCGAGCCGCAGCACGATCGGCCGCGCGCCGAGCGTGCCCACGTAGCGCGGAAACTTCGCGAACTCGGGGCTCGGTTTCAGCGGCAGCTGGATCGGCGGCGGCGCGGCCAGCTCCTTGACTGCATCGCTTTCCGCCCACGCCTGCGACGGCATCCACAGCACCGTGCCGGCACACAGCAGCGCGGCGGCGCTTGCCACCGCGCCGGCGCGCCGACGCAACGTGCGCGTTGCCGAACCCTTCGTCACTTTCGCTTCCCGCATCCTGTCGATCCTTGTTGCTGGTTCCTGCTTGCTACCTATGCCGGGCCGGCCGGCCGTGCGCGGTCACAGACGCTCGAAAACCGCCGCGATCCCCTGGCCGCCGCCGATGCACATCGTGACGAGCGCATAACGCCCGCCGATGCGCTGCAGCTCGTACAGCGCCTTCACGGTGATCAGCGCGCCGGTCGCGCCAATCGGATGGCCGAGCGAAATGCCCGAGCCATTCGGATTGACCTTGGCCGGATCGAAACCGAGCTCCTTGCTGACCGCACAGGCCTGCGCGGCGAATGCCTCGTTGGCCTCGATCACGTCGAGATCGGCGACCGTCAGACCCGCCCGCTCGAGCGCCTTACGGCTCGCTGGCACCGGCCCGATGCCCATATACGCCGGATCGACGCCCGCATGCGCGTACGACACGAGCCGCGCCAACGGCTTCACGCCGCGCCGCTCGGCGACGCTGCGCTCCATCAGCACGACGGCCGCCGCCGCGTCGTTGATGCCCGACGCGTTGCCCGCCGTCACCGTGCCGTTGTCCTTCACGAACACCGGCTTCAGCTTCGCGAAATCGTCGGCGGTTGCGTTCAGCCGCGCGTGCTCGTCGGTGTCGAATACGACGTCGCCCTTCTTCGACGCGAGCGTGATCGGCAGAATCTGTTCCTTGAAGTAGCCGCTCGTGATCGCGTGAGCCGCGCGACGGTGCGACTCGAGCGCGAGCGCGTCCTGCGCGTCGCGCGAGATGTCGTACTTGCGCGCGACGTTCTCGGCGGTCACGCCCATATGGATCGACTGGAACGGATCGTTGAGCGCGCCGACCATCATGTCGACCAGACGCGCATCGCCCATGCGCTGACCGAAGCGCGCGGCCGGCATCGAGTACGGCGCGCGGCTCATGTTTTCAGCGCCGCCGCCGATCGCGATATCGGCGTCGCCGAGCAGCACGCTTTGCGCGGCCGACACGATGGCCTGCAAGCCCGAGCCGCACAGCCGGTTCACCGTCAGCGCGGGGGTATGCTGCGCGACCCCGCCGTTGATCGCCGCGACGCGCGCGAGATACATGTCTTTCGGCTCGGTGTGCACGACGTTGCCGAACACGACGTGCCCGACTTCATCGCCCGACACGCTCGCGCGCTCGAGCACTTCGCGCACGACGCGCGCGCCGAGATCGGTCGGGGCAAAATCCTTCAGGCTACCGCCGAACGTGCCGATTGCCGTGCGCACACCGCTTACCACCACTACGTCCCGTTGCATCGCTTGCCCCTCCTGTTGTCTCCAGTTCGCCTGGATGATTGCGCCAACGCGGGCCATGCTGCGCCGCGCGCGGCTTACGTAATATCTAGCCCGCCAGCAGCCGCTCGACGGTCTCGCGCGACGGGATCGGCGCGACCGCGCCATAACCTTGCGTCGACAGCGCGGCGGCGACGTTCGCATAGCGCGCGGCCGCAAATGGATCGTCGCCCGCAACGATGCGCGCGATGAATGCGCCGCCGAAGCAGTCGCCGGCGCCGGTCGCATCGACCGCATCGACGACGTGACCCGGCACGACGCGTCGCTCGTTAGCCGTCGCGATATACGAGCCGTCCTTGCCGAGCTTCAGCGCGACCACGCTCGGCCCGTGCGACAGCAGAAAATCGACGATCTCGTCGCGGCCGGTCAGCCCCGTCAGTTCGGTGACGTCGTCCCAGCTCGGCAGGCAGATGTCGGTCTGGCGGATCGCCTCGAGCATCACCGCACGCGCCCGCGCGAGCGGCCACAGCTTCAGACGCAGATTGGTATCGAAGCTCACGCGCACGCCATTCGCGCGCGCATGCGCGATCGCTTCGAGCGCGGCGTCGCAAGCGCTGACGCTGATCGCGAGACTGATGCCGGACAGATGAACGACCTTCGCCGCCGCGAGCGCGCCGCGCGGCAGATCGGCGGGCGCATAGCGGCTCGCCGCCGAGCCCGCGCGCAGATAGTCGAACGCGTGGCCGTCGGGGCCGTGAGACACGAAATAGACACCGGTCGACGCTTGCGCATCGATGCGCACGAACGACGTGTCGACCTGTTCGCGCTCCCATAGATCGACCAGCAGGCGTCCGAAATGATCGGCGCCGACCGCCGATACGAAGCCGGTCCTCGCACCTTGGCGCGCGGCCGCGATGCAGAAGTTCGACGTGTCGCCGCCGAAGCCTTGCAGGTAGTTCGGCTGATCCTTCGCCGACTGGTTGAATTCGATCATCGCCTCGCCGAGCGCGAGGATGTCCGGTGTTTGAGCTTCAGGCCGTGCGGCCGCGCCGAGCGCCATCGCTTAGACCTCACCCCACAAATCGTGGCCGTCCGCGCCGGTGATCTTCACCGATACGAAATCGCCGACCTTGTAGCGCTTCGATGCTTTGGTAGACGGCGCGATATAGACGACGCCGTCGATCTCCGGCGCGTCCGCCGCGGTGCGGCCGATGCCGCCGTCCGCGTTGATCTCGTCGACCAGCACCTTCAGCGTCTTGCCAACCTTCTTCGCGATGCGCTTCGCCGACACCTGCTCGGCCACTTCCATGAAGCGCGCCCGACGTTCCTCACGCACGTCGTCGGGCAGCGCGCCGTCGAGTTCATTCGCGCTCGCGCCTTCGACCGGCGAATACGCGAAGCAGCCAACGCGATCGAGCTCCGCCTCGCGGATGAAATCGAGCAGCGTCTCGAACTGCTCTTCAGTCTCGCCCGGGAAGCCGGCGATGAACGTGCTGCGGATCGTCAGATCCGGGCAGATCTCGCGCCACGCCTTCACGCGCTCCATCACCTTCTCGGCGTTGGCCGGGCGCTTCATGCGCTTGAGCACTTCCGGATGCGCGTGCTGGAACGGCACGTCGAGATACGGCAGCACATGGCCTTTGTACGGACCCGCGGCCATCATCGGAATCACTTCGTCGACGCTCGGATACGGATACACGTAATGCAGGCGCACCCACGCGCCGTATTGCGCGGCGAGTTCGCCGAGCGCGGCGACCAGATCCGTCATGCGCGTCTTGATCGGCTTGCCGTTCCAGAAACCGGTGCGGTATTTGACATCGACGCCGTAGGCGCTCGTGTCCTGCGAAATCACGAGCAGTTCCTTCACGCCGGACTTGAACAGGTTCTCGGCTTCGAGCATCACCTCGGCGACCGGGCGCGACACCAGATCGCCGCGCATCGACGGGATGATGCAGAACGTGCAGCGATGATTGCAGCCTTCGGAAATCTTAAGGTACGCGTAGTGGCGCGGCGTGAGCTTGACGCCCGCTGCAGGCACCAGATCGACGAACGGATCGTGCGGCTTCGGCAGATGGCTGTGCACCGCCTGCATCACCTCGCCGACCGCGTGCGGGCCGGTCACCGCGAGCACCTTCGGATGCACTTCCTCGATCAGCCCCGAACCGCTGGCGCTCTTCTTCGCGCCGAGGCAGCCGGTGACGATCACCTTGCCGTTTTCGTGGAGCGCTTCGCCGATCGCGTCGAGGCTTTCCTGCACCGCTTCGTCGATGAAGCCGCAGGTGTTGACGACCACGAGGTCGGCGCCGTCATAGGTGCCGGAGATTTCGTAGCCTTCGGCGCGCAGCTGCGTGATGATCTGCTCGGAATCGACGAGGGCCTTGGGGCAGCCGAGGGAAACGAAGCCGACTTTCGGCGTGGCGCCCGGCGCGGCCGGAGCGTTCGAGGGGGTGGAAGACATGGGGAACCGCTTGAAGACGTTAAACCCTGAATTGTAGCGGTTCGCCACCGCCACCGCTCGTAAGTCTTTGAATTCTAGTCTTCAAACGGGGATCGCTTCTGCCGGTTCGGGTTGATGCAGCTCGCTATTTTCGTCGCTAAAAACGTGCTCACGCGTTGGCGCCGACGCGCCCGCGGCCGCCAGCGCCTGGCCGATCACCGTAAGAATTTCGTCAGAGTCCTGCACGCGCCGGATCGCCGCATGCAGTTCGGCCGCTTGCGGCCAGGTCCGCTGCAGGTAGCTGAGCCACTGCTTGACGCGGCCGTGCTCATGGGTCAGCGAGCCGTGCGCCCGCAGCTTGTTCAGGTAGCCGACGATCGAACCCAGCACCTGCGGCCATTCGTCGGCCGACGCACACGGGTCCATGAGCCCGCGGATTCGCTGCGCGAGGAATGGGTCCGACACGGCGCCGCGGCCAATCATCACGTCCGTGCAGCCGCTGACCGAGCGGCAGCGCTGCCAGTCCGCGACTGTCCAGACCTCGCCGTTCGCGATGACGGGCACATCGACGGCGTCGTCGATATGCGCGACCCACTCCCAGTGCGCCGGCGGCCGGTAGCGGTCGTCGCGCGTGCGCGCATGCACGACGAGCGAGGCCGCGCCGCCGTCCACGAGCGCCTGCGCGCATTCGATCGCCCGCGACGTGTCGGACACGCCGAGGCGCATTTTTGCGGTCACCGCGATATCGGCCGGCACCGCGGCGCGCACGGCCGCGACGATCTGGTTCAGCAGCTTCGGGTTCGCGAGCAGCATCGCGCCGCCGCCATGCTGATTGACCACTTTAGCGGGACAGCCGAAGTTCAGGTCGATACCGTACGGCGACAGCGTGGCCGCGTACGCGGCATTGCGCGCCATCCACCCGGGATCGCTGCCGAGCAGTTGAATCACCATCGGCGTGCCGCTGGCGGTCACGCTCGCGTGCAGGATCTCGGGCGCCTCGCGCTCATAGACGCGCGTCGGCAGCATCGAGCCCGTGATGCGGATGAACTCGGACACGCAGCCGTCGAAAGCGCCCGCGCTCGTCAGCACGTCGCGCAGCACGTAGTCCGCAAGCCCTTCCATTGGGGCGAGAAACAGCCGGCTCATGAGGATGTGGGTGAACGGCGGATCAGCGAAGAACGATCCGTGCGGCCTTCGCAACGGAAGACACGGACGCGATCAGGGAGACGGTCGGAAACATAAGGCGGGTCCAGCGGAAGGAAAACGATAACGGCGCTAGCAGCGATGTGCCGGCAGAGGGACGCAACGGACCTTGAACCGCGGCCTGAATCCGGTTCCGACGGAAAAGCGTCCCCACGCGCGGGCCGGTATTGTAGCGCGTCGGTGGCTGCGCAATCGTGCGAGCCATCTGGGAGATTGGCAACGGAGCGGCGGGATGCCAACGCTACGCCGACGGCCACGAGCTGGCTCAGCCAGGTCGCGCGATCCCGTTGCAGCCATGAAGGTCGGCTTCGCGTCCGCGGGCTACCCCCGAAGCCCTCGTCGACCCGAGCGGACCTCGCCGCCATTCACTCGTTCACTTCTTCTCCGGCTCCGGATTGCCTTGGGGCGTAGCCGGCGCATTGCTCGCGTTGTTCGCATTGACAGCGCCGCCCGGCGTGAACGGGAACGTGGCGAACATGGTCTTCGCCTGGTTCTGCATCTGCTCCTGCATTTGCACGAACATGTTCTTCGACTGCTCGATATAGCTGGTCATCATGCCCTGCATCATCGGCGCCTGCATGTTCATGAACTGCGACCAGACCTCAGGGTTCATCGCCTTGCCTTCATAGAGATTCTTCGACTGGTCGGCGAGCTTCGCCTGAATGTCGATGAAGGCCTGGATGTTCTTCTCCAGATACGTGCCCATCATGCCCTGCATCGCATGACCGTAGAACCGGATGATCTGCGACAGCATCGACGACGAGAACATCGGCAGGCCGCCGCTCTCTTCTTCGAGAATGATCTGCAGCAGGATCGAACGCGTCAGGTCCTCGTTGCTCTTGGCATCGATCACCTTGAAATCTTCCTGATCGAGCACGAGCTGCTTCACATCAGTCAGCGTGATGTAGGTGCTCGTCTCCGTGTCGTAGAGCCGACGATTCGGATATTTCTTGATCAGTCGTTCGGCCGTTTTCTTTGTAGTAGTAGTCATGTAACGCCTTTAAGCTCGAGTTAAGCAAACGCGGAAACGGCGTCCGGGCTGTGCGATCGAATCGATTGCGCAGCCGGGACGCCGGGGAAACCATCTGAGCCGGAGCGCGCCGCCATCCGGTCCGGCGCGCCGATGGCTCAGCCCATATGCAAGCCGCCGTTCAGCGAAAAATCTGCGCCGGTGGCGAAGCCCGATTCGTCCGACGCGAGCCATGCGACGATCGAGCCGATTTCGTCCGGCTGACCGAGGCGGCGCACCGGAATCGTCGCGACGATTTTTTCCAGCACGTCCGGGCGGATGGCCTTGACCATGTCGGTGCCGATGTAGCCCGGCGACACGGTGTTGACCGTCACGCCCTTGGTCGCGACTTCCTGCGCGAGCGACATCGTAAAGCCGTGGATGCCTGCCTTCGCAGTCGAATAATTGGTTTGGCCGAACTGGCCCTTCTGGCCGTTCACCGACGAAATGTTGATTACGCGGCCAAAGCCACGCTCGACCATGCCGTCGATCACCTGCTTGGTGACGTTGAACAGGCTCGTCAGGTTGGTGTCGATTACCGCGGTCCAGTCTTCGTGCGTCATCTTGCGGAACACAACGTCGCGCGTGATGCCGGCATTGTTGACCAGTACGTCGATCTCGCCGACTTCGGCCTTGACCTTGTCGAACGCGGCCTTGGTCGATTCCCAGTCGCCGACGTTACCCTCGGAGGCGACGAAGTCGAAGCCAAGCGCTTTCTGCTCGTCGAGCCACTTTGCACGGCGCGGCGAATTCGGGCCGCAGCCCGCGATCACCTTGAAGCCTTCCTTGTGCAGACGCTGGCAGATGCTTGTGCCGATGCCGCCCATGCCGCCCGTTACGTACGCAATTCGCTGTGTCATAAACCACACTCCGTTATCGTTGTCGAGGCGCCTGCCGGCGGCCTCGTGCCTCGCCTGATGCTGGTTCACGTTGCCGCCGGGCGACCGTCTGGCAACGCGCGCTGCCGGCCCGAGTCATCTGTTGCAGCGCGCCCCACCGCCAGTTGGCGTGCGGCGCGGCCAGATGGCTGTGCCGGCGAAGGCCACGCGCGAACGGTCGCGGTCGCGCGCGGCGTACCCAGCGTACTTTAAACTCGCTCGACCGCGAGCGCGACACCCATGCCGCCGCCGATACACAACGACGCCAGACCCTTCTTCGCATCGCGCTTCTGCATTTCGTGCAGCAGCGTAACGAGAATCCGGCAGCCGGACGCGCCGATCGGGTGGCCGATCGCGATCGCGCCGCCGTTCACGTTGATCTTCGACGTGTCCCAGCCCATCTGCTTGTGCACGGCGAGCGCCTGTGCGGCAAACGCTTCGTTGATTTCCATCAGGTCGAGGTCGGCCGGCGTCCAGCCCGCGCGCTCGAGGCAGCGGCGCGAAGCCGGCACCGGGCCCATGCCCATCACCTTCGGATCGACACCCGCGTTCGCGTACGCCTTGATGCGCGCGAGCGGCGTGAGACCGAGCGCTTCCGCTTTCTTCAGCGACATCACGAGCACCGCGGCCGCGCCGTCGTTCAGGCCCGACGCATTCGCCGCCGTGACCGTGCCTTCCTTCGAGAACGCCGGCTTCAGGCCCGCGAGCGATTCGGCCGTCACGCCGTGACGCACGAATTCGTCGGTGGCGAAGCGCAGCGGCTCGCCCTTGCGTTGCGGAATCTCGACCGGCACGATTTCGTCGTTGAAGCGCCCTGCCTTCTGCGCGGCTTCCGCCTTGTTCTGCGACAGCGCCGCGAACGCATCCTGCTGTTCGCGCGTGATGCCGTGTTCCTTCGCGACGTTCTCAGCCGTCACGCCCATGTGGTACTGGTTGTAGACGTCCCACAGGCCGTCGACGATCATCGAGTCGATCAGCTTCGCGTCGCCCATGCGGAAACCATCGCGCGAACCCGGCAGCACGTGCGGCGCGGCGCTCATGTTTTCCTGGCCGCCTGCGACGACGATGTCCGCATCGCCGGCGATGATCGCGTTGGCCGCGAGCATCACGGCCTTCAGACCCGAGCCGCAAACCTTGTTGATCGTCATGCCGGGCACGGCCGACGGCAAACCCGCCTTGATCAGCGCCTGACGCGCGGGGTTCTGACCGGAGCCCGCCGTCAGCACCTGGCCCAGGATAACTTCGCTCACCTGTTCCGGCTTCACGCCGGCCCGTTCGAGTACGGCGCGCACCGCGACCGCTCCGAGTTCAGGTGCGGCAACCTTCGCCAGCGACCCACCAAACTTGCCCACTGCAGTACGAGCGGCCGATACGATCACAACATCAGTCATTTCCATATCCTCAGGGCATCCCGGCAAACCGCGCCGCAGCCCGTTACGTTAAAAATTGCGTCGCAACTTGCGTTGCTCTCACGCCTTCATCAACCAGACGCTCATTCACCTGCCAAACACCTATGCACCGGCCGACTGCACAGCAACTTCGAACGCGCGCGTCGGCCTGTGCGTGAAACCTACTCCCTCTGCCGCACGTAGCGGCCCGGCGCCGGCTCGATGACCGGGAATTCGTCGGAGCCCAGCGTGGCGCGCGGCTTCACCTTCTTGCCGCCGTACTGATCGAGCCACTCGGTCCATTCGGGCCACCAGCTGCCGGGCACTTCCGTCGCCGCTTCGAACCATTCGTCCGCGCTTGCAGGCAGCGTCTTCGCGTCGCTCTCGAGCTTCCAGAAACTGCGCTTTTTCTTCGCGGGCGGATTGATCACGCCCGCGATATGACCCGACGCGCCGAGCACGAACTTCAGCGGTCCCGTGAGCAGCGGCGCGGACGCATACGCGGTTTGCCACGGCACGATATGGTCTTCGCGCGAACCGTAAATGAAGGTCGGCACGTCGATCTTCGACAGATCGATCGGCTCGCCGCAGGTGGTCAGCGCACCCGGCTCGCGCAGCTTGTTCTCCAGATACGTGTTGCGCAGATACCAGACGTACATCGGCCCCGGCACACTGGTCGAGTCGCTGTTCCAGTACAGCAGGTCGAACGGCACCGGCGTACGGCCCTTCAGGTAGTTGTCGACGACGTAGTTCCACACGAGGTCGTTCGGGCGCAGGAACGAGAACGTGTTCGCGAATTCGATGCCGCGCATCAGCCCCGGCGGCGCACCGTTCTTGCCGCCGATGGTCTGCTCGCGCATCTGCACGTGCGCCTCGTCGACGAACACGTCGAGCACCCCCGTGTCGGAGAAGTCGAGCATCGCAGTGAGCAGCGTCATCGACGCGGCCGGATGTTCGCCGCGCGCCGCGGCCACCGCGAGCGCGGTGGCGAGCAATGTGCCGCCGATGCAGAAGCCGAGCGTATTGATCTGCTCGCGGCCGCTGATCTGGCGCACGGTGTCGATCGAAGTGAGCACGCCCTCGGCGATGTAGTCGTCCCACGTCTTGTGCGCGATCGACTGATCGGCGTTGCGCCACGAAATCAGGAATACCTGGTGGCCCGAATCGAGCCCGTGCGCGACGAGCGAGTTTTCGGGCTGCAGGTCGAGGATGTAGTACTTATTGATGCACGGCGGCACGATCAGGAGCGGCCGCTCGCGCACGGTCGCCGTGCGCGGCTTGTACTGGATCAGCTGCAGCAGATCGTTCTCGAACACGACCGAGCCTTCGGTGTTCGCGAGGTTCTCGCCGACCGCGAAACGCGATTCGTCGGTTTGAGAAATCTTGCCGCGCTGCATGTCGCCGAGCAGGTTCATCACACCCTGGCGCAGGCTCTCGCCCTTGCTGTCGAGCAGCGTTTTCTGCGCTTCGGGATTCAGCGCGAAGAAGTTGCTCGGCGAGGCCGCCGCGGTCCACTGCTGGACCGCGAAGCGAATGCGCTCGCGGGTTTTCGGCTGGGTATCGAGCGCGTCGACCATCTGCTGCAAATAGCGCGCGTTCAGCAGATACCACGCGGCGGTGAACGCGTAGGCCGGCGCCTGGCTCCAGGCGTCCGCGCTAAAGCGCCGGTCCTTGAGCTCGGGCGCCTTGATCGCCGACGTGGTGGCCTGCTGGATCAGTTCCATCGCCTCGCGCGAATAGTCGGTTTGCAGCTTCTGCAAACGCTCGGGCGGAATCGCGGCGGTGGGAATGTTGAGCCCCGGCAGCGCGCCGGCGGCCAGCTTGCTGAAGTCGGGCATGCCGGGAAATGCCGGGATTTGCGGAAAGCCAGCCGTGATCTGCGCGAGGTCCGGCATCTGCGGCATTGAAGGCATCTGGAATGCCGCGCCATTGGGCGGAGCGCCGAACGAACGCCAGGCGTTCATCCAGGCGTCGAGAAATTGCTGCATGCCTGCGGCCGACGATGCACCGCTCGTACCGGCCTGCTGCGTCTGCTCCTTCGAGGAGTCCGTGCTGGGGGAAGCTGAGGAATGAGATGCTGCCATGCCTGCTTTTGACCGGTAAGTCCTTGCGGACGGGTTGAGAGGCAGGTTCGTGCGCACGGAGCGATTGCTCGCGACTTCGTCACACCCTGTCTCATGAACGAGGAGGAGCTTAGAAAGAACATTCTTGCTCCCCATCACAAGGCATGTCAATGCTTGTTCCCGATTTTGCCGCGGTGCGATATTTTTTTAATTATCGTTTTCCCTGTATGGCAAATCGCGCTTTTGCGAATAAATGTTCCATGCCGCACGCGGATCGAAAAAAGTCCAACGGCGCATGGCACTTAAGCGTATTTGTCCGTTCGCTCGCCCGCAGAGCAGGCGGGGGATTCCCGCTATCGGCAATCCTTCCGGCAGTGCAACAAAAAATGTGCTTGAAGGCCGCGGAAGGCCTTCAGTGACGGACCTGCCGTGCCATTCGTGAATCTCGAACCGGTGCGCATTCACGCAGAATGAAACTACCGTTCGATTCTAAAAATATGACGAGATGCGCGCGCCACCCAGAATCAATCGGCAATTGATTGCGCGTGTTCGTCGATCCAGATCAACGCGGCCATACGGCCGGTTTCGCGGTCACGGCGATACGAATAAAAACGCTCGCGCAGCGTGACCGTGCACAGGTCGCCGCCGCTGATACGCGTAACGCCGAGCCGCTGCAGGCGCAAGCGCGCCAGCGCTGGCAGATTGGCGAGATATTTGCCGGCTTTCGCGGGATGTGCGACGAACGCCTTCGCGGTCGCATCGCGTTGTGCGTCGTCGACACCAGTCATGAAGGCGTCACGGACGTCTGCACCGACTTCGAACGCGTTGGGCCCGATCGACGGTCCGAGGTACGCATGCAACTCGGCGGCCGGCACGCCCGCCAGCGCCGCGACCCGCGCGGCGGTCTGCTCGACGATGCCCGCCGCGAGTCCGCGCCAGCCCGCATGCGCGGCGCCGACCGCGCGCCCCGCTTCGTCGCACAACAGCACCGGCATGCAATCGGCCACCATCACGACGCACGCGATGCCCGCGCGATCGGTGACGCTCGCGTCGGCGCGCGCCGGCGCGCCATGCTCGCGCGCGTGCGCGACTGCATCCTCGGCGCGCACGATGCCGGCGCCGTGAATCTGTTCGAGCCACGCGGTTTCGCGAACACCGGTCAGCGCGACGAGCCGTGCGCGATTGCTCGCGACCGCGGCCGGATCGTCGCCGGTCTTCATGCCCAGGTTCAGCCCGCCGGGCTGGTCGGCGCCGTCGCGCCAGCGGCCGAACGGCGCGTCGCTGACGCCGCCGTCGCGCGTGGTCACGAGCGCGCGCACGCGCGGCGAGACGTTCCATGCGGGCTGCACGACATTGGCAAAACCCAGCTCCGGCAGATTGGCGCTCATGCGTGATCGTCCTCGTCGTGGTCGCTGTCTTCATCGTACGCGCCATCGTCGAACGATGCATCGTAGTCCTCGTCCTCGTCATACGCGTCGTCGAACTCCCCGGCGTCGTCGCGACCGAGGCCGAGCGCGGCCGACAATGCCTCGATGTCGGCCGGCACGTCGGCGCGCCATTGCATCGAGCGGCCGGTCTTCGGATGGATCAGGCCGAGCCGCCATGCGTGCAGCGCCTGGCGCGCGAAGCCGTCCGGCAGCGGCGTGACCGAGCGCTTGCCGCGCGCGCGTCCGTAGACGGGGTCTCCGAGCAGCGGATGACCGATATGCGCGCAATGCACGCGAATCTGATGCGTGCGCCCGGTCTCCAGATCGCAGTGGATCGCCGTGACCGGCTGACGCTGCCAGATCGCCGCGGCCACGCGTCGAAAATGCGTGCGCGCCGGCTTGCCGGCCGCGCCCGTCACCACGGCCATGCGCGTGCGCTCGCGCGGGTCGCGGCCGATCGGCGCGTCGATCGTGCCTTCATCGGGCATGTTGCCCCACACGAGGGCGAGGTAGCGGCGCTTGACCGTGCGCGCCTGCAACTGACGCACGAGGTCGGTCTGCGCCTCGAGCGTGCGCGCGACCACCATCAGTCCCGAAGTCTCCTTGTCGAGCCGATGCACGATGCCCGCGCGCGGCAGACCCGCCGCGGCCTCGCCATAGCGGTAGAGCAGTCCGTTCAGCACGGTGCCGCTCCAATTGCCGGCCGCCGGATGCACGACCATGCCGGCCGGCTTGTTGATGACGACCAGCGTGTCGTCCTCGTAGACGATCTCGAGCGGCACCGGCTCGGGCGTGAAGGCGAGCTGCTCGGGCAGCAGATCGGGCACGAGCTCGATCGTGGCACCGAGCGGCACCGGCTGGCGAATCTTCGCCGGCTTGCCGTCGACACGCACCCGCTGCGCCTCGATCCAGCTTTGCAGACGGCTGCGCGAGAATTCCGGGAATACTTTGGCGAGCACCTTGTCGAGGCGCTCGCCGGCCAGTTCGTCGGGCACCACGACGCTACGCGGCGCTTCGTCGGCCGCGCGCGCGGGTACGGGCGCCGCCGTGGCCGCGGAGCCTTGCGGACCGCTTTCGGCGAGCGCGTCGCCGGCGAAATCGTCATCGAGGGAATCGACGCCCAACGCGTCGGCCGGGTCGGCGCTTACGCTATAATCTTTGTTGCTATTCCCGGCGCCTGCGGTGCCTGGAGTATTTGAGCGGGTCATTGAATCTGGGTCACCTGGACGTAAAGCTAGACTGGAAAATGCGAGCCTTGAACACCATCACTGAAGCGGCGATCAATTTGGCGGCCATCAAGAAGGCGGCCCGGAAAGTGGCCGGATACATTGCGTGCGCCGCGGCCGTCGTCGCTGTTGCGGCTTGCCACGGCCTGCCGGAGAAGACCGACGAAACGGCAACGTGGAACAACAACAAATTATATACGGAGGCGAACGACGCCCTGACCGGTGGTGACTGGGGCAAGTGCGCGAAGTATTTCGAGCTTCTCGAGGGCCGCGACCCGTTCGGCCACTTCGCCCAGCAGGCGCAGATCAACGTCGCGTACTGCAACTGGAAAGACAACGAAAACGCCGCCGCCGACCAGGCCATCGACCGCTTCATCCAGTTGCACCCGGATCACCCGGACATCGCCTACGCGTATTACCTGAAGGGCATGATCCACTTCAATGACGACCTCGGTCTGTTCGGCCGCTTCTCGGGCCAGGATATGAGCGAACGCGATCCGAAGTCGCTGCGCGAGTCGTATGACGCGTTCAAGGTCGTGGTGGACCGCTTCCCGAACAGCAAGTACGCGCCGGACGCTGCGCAGCGCATGCGCTACATCGTGAATGCGCTGGCATCGCACGAAGTCCACGCGGCGGACTACTACTACCGCCGCGGCGCCTATGTCGCCGCGATCAACCGCGCGCAGCTCGCCTTGCGCGAGTACAAGAACGCGCCGGCCATCGAAGACGCGCTGCACATCATGATTCTGTCGTACCAGAAGCTGAACAACCAGCAACTCGCTGACGACACGCGCCGCGTGCTGGCCGGCACTTTCCCCGACAGCCCGTACGTGACCGGCCACGCACGGCCCGGCACGGCGAAGTCGTGGTGGCAGTTCTGATTCCCCACGCGCCGACGGCACACTGACCGTCGTCTGAAAACGAAAACGCCACGACCTCGGTCGTGGCGTTTTCGTTCATGCGCGCCGCGAGACTCAATCGCGCTCGAACAGCGCAATCGATTCCACGTGCGACGTATGCGGGAACATATTGACGACGCCCGCGCCCACCAGCCGATAGCCGGCCTCATGCACGAGCAGCCCGGCATCCCGCGCGAGCGTGGCCGGCGCGCACGACACGTAGACGATGCGCTTCGGCAGCGGCCCGTTGCCGCTCTGCGCGATCTCCGCGAGCGCCTTCGCGATCGCGAGCGCGCCTTCGCGCGGGGGATCGACCAGGAACTTGTCGAAGTGGCCGAGCGCGCGCAGGTCGTCGGCGGTGACTTCGAACAGATTGCGGCACGCGAACGACGTATGCCCGGCGACGCCATTGAGCTCCGCGTTCGCGAGCGCGCGCTGGGTCAGCACTTCGCTGCCCTCGATACCGACCACTTCCCGCGAAATTCGCGCGAGCGGCAGCGTGAAATTGCCGATACCGCAGAACAGGTCGAGCACGCGGTCCGTGCGCGCCGGCGCCAGCAGGCGCAACGCGCGGCTCACCAGCACACGGTTGATCGCGTGATTGACCTGGGTGAAATCAGTCGGCTTGAACGGCATGCAGATGCCGTATTCCGGCAGCGTGTAGTCGAGCTGCACGTCGAGCGGATAAAGCGGCGTGACTGTGTCGGGACCACCCGGCTGGACCCAGAACTGCACCTTGTGCTCGTCCGCGAACTCGCGCAGCACCTGCTCGTCCGCGGCTGTCAGCGGTTCGAGGTTGCGCACGACGAGCGCCGTGACCGAGGAGCCGACTGCGAGCTCGAGCTGCGGCATACGGTCGTAGATCGACAGCTTGCGGACCATGAAGCGCAGCGGCATCAGCATCGCCGACACATGCGGCGGCAGCACCTCGCAGGTCTTCATATCGGCGATATAGCTGCTCTTCTTCTCGTGAAAGCCGATGCGCATGCCGCCGCGCTCCGGCAGATAGCGCACCGCGAGCCGCGCGCGATAGCGATAACCCCAGGACGGCCCGTGAATCGGCCGGAACACCGTTTCGGGGCGCAGCTTCGCCAGATGCTGCAGGTTGTCCTCGAGCACGCGTTGCTTGACCGCCACTTGCGCGCGCATGTCCAGATGCTGCATCGAGCAGCCGCCGCAGATGTTGAAGTACGTGCATTTCGGCGTCGTGCGGATCACGCTTTCGCGGAACACCTGGACGACTTCGGCCTGCTCGAATTTTGGCTTGCTGCGATGCGTCGAATAACTGACGAGTTCACCCGGCAGTGCGCCTTCGACGAACACAACCTTGCCTGGCGTGCCGTCTTCACTCGCGGTGCGGCCCACGCCGCGCGCTTCCATATCGAGCGAAACGATTTCGATGACCGGTTCGTTGCCGGTAATGACGGGCGCCGGCGCCGGGGCGTGCGCCTTCGCATGCTTCGATGAGCGCCGCGGCGAGCGACGTTGGGGGGCAGTTCGGGACACCTGCGGACTTCCTGACAAACTATGGGGAAAGGCGAGATTGTAGACCAAGCGCCGAGCCTGCCAGTGGCGTGGTCGGGACCACGCCCGGAGCGCGTGTGGATCGCGGCCCGGATTGCGGCGCGGCGCCCCGGCGGACGCACTACTTGCGCGCCGTTACGGCTCGAACGCCGCCAGATACTCGGCCCACTGTGGCGCGGTTTCCAGCGCCAGCGCATTCTTCACGAGGTTGATCTCATCAGCATACTCCGACGGCGAAAAGCCGCCGCGCATCAACTGGAAGCGGCAATACAGCAGATACGTATTGACGACGTCGGTCTCGCAGTAATTGCGGATTTCCTCGATGCGCCCTTGCTGGAACGCCTGCCACACCTGACTGCCGTCCATGCCCATCTTGCCCGGAAAGCCGCACATCTTCGCGAGCGCGTCGAGCGGCGCGTTAGCGCGCGCCTGGTACATTGCCAGCACGTCCATCAGGTCGGTGTGGCGCGCGTGGTAGCGGCTGATGTAGTTGTTCCACTTGAAGTCGCGGTCGTCCTCGCCGAGATCCCAGAACCGGTAGGCCGGGATGCCGTTGACGAGCGCGCGATAGTTGAGCACCGGCAGATCGAATCCGCCGCCGTTCCACGACACGAGCTGCGGCGTGTACTTTTCGATCACGCGATAGAACGACTGCACGAGCGTCGCCTCGCCGTCCTCGGGCGTGCCGAGCGAGCGCACGCGAAAACCGTTGTTGTCGCGGAACACGCAGGAAATCGCCGCGACCCGTTGCAGGTGATGCGGCAGAAAATCGCTGCCGGTTTTTTCCCGGCGCGCGGCGAACGCGTGCTCGGCGACATCGGCGTCGCTCATCGACGCGGGCAAATCTTCAAGACGGCGGATGCCGGCGACATCGGGAATCGTCTCGATGTCGAAAACAAGAATCGGTGTCATCAGGTCAGAGAACGGCGTCTTTGCGGACACCGTTTGAGGCGAAGAAGCGCTTGAGCCGCACCAGCGCTTCCTGTTGGATCTGGCGCACACGCTCGCGTGTAAGGCCCATTTCGTCGGCCAGCTCCTCGAGCGTGGCGGGCTCGATATGATTCAGACCGAAGCGCCGCTCGATTACATGGCGGTGCTTGTCCGACAAACGCGCGAGCCATGCGCGTGTCAGAGTTTCGAGCTCGCGATGCTGCACCTCGGCGTCTGGCGACTGGCTCTGGTCGTCCGACAGCAAATCGAGCAGGCTGCTCGCCGGATCGAGGTCGAGCGGCGCGTCTAGCGACGCGGTGTGCTCGTTCAGCGCGAGGATGTCGGTGACTTCGTCGGTGGTCTTGCCGGTCAGATAGGCGATGTCATCGATGCTCGCGTCGCGGCGCTCGGCGGCTTCGCCCGAATTCATCGAGTTCTTTTCCAGATGGCGCTTCGCACGCAACACCTGGTTGAGCTCACGAATCACATGCACCGGTAGCCGCACGGTGCGCGCCTGGTTCATGATCGCGCGCTCGATGCTCTGGCGAATCCACCATGTCGCGTAAGTCGAAAAACGGAAGCCGCGCGTCGGATCGAATTTTTCGATTGCGTGCATCAGGCCGAGATTGCCCTCCTCGATCAGATCGAGCAGCGGCACGCCGCGATTCAGATAACCCTTGGCAATGCTGACGACCAGCCGCAGATTGCGCTCGATCATCACCTGCCGCGCTTCGAACTCGCCGGCCTTGGCAAGGCGCGAATATTTCTGCTCTTCCTCGACGGTGAGCAGCGGCTTCACGCTGATGCGGTTTAGATAATGCTGGATCGTGTCGGCCGTGAGTTCGGCCTGCAGCAGTGCGCGGAAATCGTCGGCGTCGGGCACGGCGTCGCCGGTGCTTTCGCGCGCGTCGGAGCCCTCGCTGTCGTCGAGGCCGCTCTGGCGTTCGTCGAGATCGCGCTCCTCGACGATCTCCTCTTCCACTTCCGAAGCGCCGCTTTCGTCCACTGCGGCGGACGTGACTTCGCTGATCGTCTCAGACTCGGCTTGCGGCGGGCGGCGCTTCGATTTCGGCATGGTCGTATCGCTTATTGCGGCGGCAAATACTTCAGTGGGTCGACTGGTTTACCCTGTCGGCGAACTTCGAAATGCAACATCACGCGGTCGGAATCGCTATTGCCCATCTCAGCGATCTTCTGCCCTTTCGTTACCGCGTCCCCCTCTTTTACCATCAAAGCGCGGTTGTGTGCATACGCGGTGAGATAAGTTGCATCATGCTTGATGATAATGAGATTGCCGTAACCACGCAGCCCATTTCCCGCATAGACGACGCGACCATCGGCCGACGCTTTAACCGGCTCGCCCGCGGAGCCGCCGATATTGACGCCTTTGTTGGTCGAGTCGTTGAACGTGTTGAGCAGCGGACCGCGCACCGGCCATGCAAATGCTACGTTGCCCGCCGCCGCGCTGCCGAGCTCGGCGTTCGCCGCAGAGGAATTGGCCGGAGGCGCAGCTACCGCGCCGTTCGCGGGCGTACCGTTCGTCG
Source organism: Paraburkholderia sp. BR10923 (assembly GCF_040948765.1). Classification (NCBI taxonomy): domain Bacteria; kingdom Pseudomonadati; phylum Pseudomonadota; class Betaproteobacteria; order Burkholderiales; family Burkholderiaceae; genus Paraburkholderia; species Paraburkholderia sp. BR10923. The sequence goes on from NZ_JBFPKO010000008.1 coordinate 98,022, forward strand.
CGCCGCCGTAGAGCGGCGGCATCGCGGCGCCGACCGCGGCCGGCGCGTTGCTGTTCAGCGGCGCGCTTTGCACCGCGCCCGTGCTGCCGATCGGCGCGGTCGACACGCCCGGCGTCATGGCCGCGGTATTCGCACCCGGCGGCACGACGCGCAGCAGCTGGTCGACTTCGATCTGATTCGGATTGGTCAGGTTGTTCCACGTCGAGATGTCGCGGTAATTCTGGCCGTTTTCGAGCGCAATGCGGTACAGCGTATCGCCCGGCTTCACGCGATAGTAACCGGGCGGCGGCGGACCGAGCGGCACCGCCGGTTGCGCCGCGCCCTGCGCGGTGGAAAGCACGCCGCCACCGGAGCGGTCGACGACGGGCGCCTGGTCGAGCCGGGATGCACAGGCCGTCATCAACAGGGACAAGGCGAGCACGCACACGCTGCGCTGGGTTACGGTCAGGGGGGAATTCGGGGTGGTTCTCTGCATCGCGCGCAACATACTCATCGGTGTCAAATCACTCCGGATTTTAAGGGTACAAAGAAAACGCGATCAAGCCGCGACTCGCGCCATTGCGCGGGCCCGAGGCGCTCGACCAGCGTCAGCACCTGGCTCTGTCCTTCCTGCGAGCCGACCGGCGCAACCAGACGTCCGCCGATCGCAAGCTGCTCGAGCAGCGCCTGCGGAACGTCGAGCCCGGCAGCCGCGATCACGATCGCGTCGAACGGCGCCGCCGACGGCAAACCGAGCCGCCCGTCGCCGTAATGCAGCCGGATATTCGGAATGCGCAGCGGACGCAGATTCGTCTTCGCGCGCTCGGACAGCGGCTTGATGCGTTCAATCGAATAAACCTCGCGCGCGACCTGGCTCAGCACCGCTGCCTGATAGCCGCAACCGGTGCCGATTTCGAGCACCGTGTTCGGCGCGCGCCCGGCCGCCGCGAGTTCGATCATCCGCGCGACCACGGACGGCTTCGAGATGGTCTGGTGATGACCGATCGGCAGCGCGGCATCTTCGTACGCCTGAGCCGCAAGACCCGGATCGACGAACATGTGGCGCGGCACCGCCGCCATCGCGTTCAGCACACGCTGGTCGCTGACGCCATTGGCTCGCAGGCGTTCGACCATCCGTTCGCGAACCCGTTCCGAGGTCAGCGCGAGGGCGTTGTTCATCGCGCTGCTGCTTGCGCCGCCGAATGCGCCGCTCATCGCACCGGCTAGCGCGGCGTTCGACGCGGGTTTCGCGCTTTGCTGCGGTTGCGGCTGAAGTGGTGGTGTCGGACGTGCGCTGTGTGCAGACGCACGCGTCGAGGTTTTGCCTGGCTTGACCGACGACTTCGGTGCTTGCTTGACAGGCTGCCCTACCAATGCGCTGGACAACGAGTTCGCCGTTGTCTTTGCGACTGGCGCGGCCTGCGGCTTCGGCGGCATCCCTCCGGTGCTTCCCGTTGGCGAGCCCAACGTAGCGCTCTGCGTCTTCGCCTGGGGAATCACCTGGGGTCGCGTCGCCGGCGTTGACGTTGTTTGCGCCGCAGCGGAGGTCCTCGCTTGCGCTCGCGCGGCCGCGCCGCCCTGCGTCGGTTTCGCCGACTGCTGCCGCGCATTCAACGCCGCGCTCGCCGCGAGCGCCGCCGCGCGCATCTCCCCCGGACGTCCCTCGGGCCGGCGCGGTTCGCGCACCAGGTCCTCGAGACCTAGCGGAAAGCGCTTCGCGCGCTCGCCGGTCATGAACTGCCGCTCCCGGCGCGTAGCCAGTCGCGCGCCGCGGGCAGCATTTGCGTGTAGGTCAGATCGAGCTGCAGCGGCGTGATCGACACGGCGCCGTTCGCGACCGCGTGGAAGTCCGTGCCTTCGCTCGCGTCGCGCGCCTGGCCCGAGGCGCCGATCCAGTAGATCGGTTCGCCGCGCGGATTGGTTTGGCGGATCACCGGCTGCGACGGATGACGTTTGCCGAGTCGGGTGATCTCCCAGCCGCGCAGTTGGTCATACGGCAGGTTAGGAATATTGACGTTCAGCAGCGGATGTCCCGGCAACGGCCGCTCGAGATAATGCGCGACGATTTCGGCGGCAACGCGCGCCGCGTCTTCGAGATGCACCCAGTCTTTGTCGACCAGCGAAAACGCGATGGCCGGCACGCCGAACATGATGCCTTCGGTGGCGGCCGCGACGGTGCCGGAATACAGCGTGTCGTCGCCCATGTTCTGGCCGTTGTTGATACCCGACACGACGAGGTCCGGTGTATGGTCGAGCATGCCGGTCAGTGCGATGTGCACCGAGTCGGTCGGTGTGCCGTTCACGTAGTAGAAGCCATTCGCCGAACGCAGGACCGAGAGCGGCCGCCACAGCGTCAGGGAATTCGACGCGGCGCTGCAGTTCTGTTCGGGAGCCATCACGGTGACGTCGGCGATCGGCTTCAGCGCTTCGTAAAGCGCGGCGAGGCCCGGCGCCAGATAACCGTCGTCGTTGCTGAGTAGGATTCGCATGCGCCGATTGTAACCGAGGAAAGATGGCACGCGAACGACATGGTCGGCGTCTCTGCATGGCGCGCACGAGCGTCGTGCGAGCCGGGTTTATTCAGGTGCGCGGAGGCTTGTGCCGAACGCAAGGATGCTGCTTTGAGTCGCAATCCGCAGCGCAATGAATCGTACGGTCGTGCGCTTTGCTTTACACTCGAAACCGTTGCGAACCCTGAACGATATGGAGCCACGATGCGCGCGATTCGCTGCAAACAGTACGGGCCACCCGAGAGCCTGGTCGTCGATAACCTGCCGGATCTCGAACCGCCGCCAGGCCATGTCGTGATCGACGTGAAGTCCGCAGCCGTCAATTTTCCCGACGTGCTGATCATCGAGAACAAATACCAGTTCAAACCGCCGCTGCCGTTCACGCCGGGTTCGGAAGCCGCGGGCATCGTGCGCGCGGTGGGCGAAGGCGTCACGCAGTTCAGGCCCGGTTCGCGCGTGGCCGCGTTCACCGGCTCCGGCGGTTTCGCCGAACAGGCGCTCGCACCCGCCGCAGCCTGCGTGCCGCTCGACGACGATGTGTCGTTCGAACTCGCGGCCGCGTTCACGCTCGCGTATGGCACCTCGCATCACGCGGTGGTCGATCGCGGCGCGCTGCAGCCTGGCGAGACGATGCTCGTGCTAGGCGCGGCCGGCGGCGTCGGGCTGGCTGCGGTCGAAATCGGCAAGGCGCTCGGCGCGCGCGTGATCGCGGCGGCATCGAGCGACGAAAAGCTCGCGACCTGCGTCGAGCACGGCGCGGACGCGACGATCAACTACAGCAGCGAGGATCTGCGCGAGCGCATCAAGGCACTCACCGACGGCAAAGGCCCGGACGTGATCTACGACCCGGTCGGCGGCGTGTATGCGGAGCCGGCGTTTCGCAGCATCGGGTGGAGGGGGCGTTATCTGGTGGTCGGCTTTGCCAACGGCGAGATCCCGAAGCTGCCGCTGAACCTGATGTTGCTCAAGGGCGCGAGCGTAGTCGGCGTATTCTGGGGCGATTTCGCGAGGCGTGAGCCGCAGCGCAACCGCGCGGCATTCGAGCAGATGACCGGCTGGATTCGCGAAGGCAAGCTCAAGCCCTATGTGTCCGCCCGCTATTCGCTCGACGACACCGGCCGCGCGTTGCGCGACATGGCCGAGCGTCGCGTGATCGGCAAGGTGGTCATCACGCCGTAGCGCATCCAATCAGGCAGCATGAAAAACGGCGCGGCGCCCGAAGGCGATTTCGGGCGCCGCGCCGCTTGCGATCCACACTCACAGCTTCTCGGTATCTCCGGTGCGCGGCTGCCACTTCATCAAACGCCGCTCCGCGATCCCGACGATCGCGTCGAGAATCAGCGCGAACGCGGTGAGCACCAGAATGCCCGCGAACACGGTGTTGATGTCGAAGGTGCCTTCGGCCTGCAGGATCAGATAGCCGACGCCGCGCGCCGAGCCCAGATACTCGCCCACCACCGAGCCGACGAACGCCAGCCCCACCGACGTATGCAGGCTCGAAAACACCCAGCTCATCGCGCTCGGCAGATACACGAAGCGCAGCAGCTGTTTGCGGTTCGCGCCGAGCATGCGCGCGTTTGCGAGCACGACCGGGCTCACTTCCTTCACGCCCTGGTAGACGTTGAAGAACACGATGAAGAACACCAGCGTGACGCCGAGCGCGACCTTCGACCAGATGCCGAGGCCGAACCACACGCCGAAGATCGGCGCGAGAATCACGCGCGGCATCGAGTTCGCGGCCTTAACGTACGGATCGAACAGCGCGCTCGCGGTCGGCGCGAGCGCAAGCCACAGGCCGACGCCGAGCCCGATCGCGGTGCCGAACACGAACGCGAGCACGGTCTCGACGAGCGTGATCCACAGGTGCAGATAAATCTCGCCGCTCGTGAACCACTCCCAGATCCGCTGCAGCACTTTCTGCGGCTCGCCGAAGAAGAATGCCGCCTTGTTCGGATCGTCGAAATAGAACGGCGGCACCAGCGTCGGACTCGTCAGCACGTACCACAGCACGAAGCACAGCACGAGCAGCAGCCACTGCCAGATCACCAGATTCGCCCGGTTTGGGCGCAACGTCTTCCACATGACTTGGATTGCCTCGGACGATTGTTGAATGCGTCTTCTCTGTTAATGCGCATGCAGGGATGCGCGGCACGCTTAAACAGCAGTCAGTTGCTGCTGATACCCCTTGAGCACTTCATCGCGCAGCACGCCCCAGATCTGCGCATGCAATTCGACGAAGCGCGGATGCGAACGGATTTCGGCGACATCGCGCGGCCGTGGCAGATCGATCCGGAACTCGCCGATCGGATGCGTGGCGGGGCCGGCCGACAGCACGACCACGCGATCCGACATCGCGATCGCTTCGTCGAGATCGTGCGTGATGAACAGCACCGCCTTGCGCTTCGCGGCCCATAAATCGAGCAGTTCGTTTTCCATCAGCTGCCGAGTTTGAATGTCCAGCGCGGAAAACGGCTCGTCCATCAGGATGATGTCGGGATCGAGGATCAGCGTTTGCGCCATCGCGACGCGCTTGCGCATGCCGCCCGACAGCTGATGCGGATAGCGGTCGCCGAAGCCGCCGAGTCCAACGCGCTTCAACCACTCTTCGGCCTTCGCGCGCGCGTCTGCGGCCGACATGCCGCGAAACGACAGGCCGGCCATCACGTTGTCGAGCGCCGAGCGCCACGGCATCAGCGCATCGGCCTGAAACATGTAGCCCGCGCGGCGGTTCAGGCCATCGAGCTTTTCGCCGAACACGCTGACCGCGCCCGTGGACGGCTGCAGCAGCCCCGCGCCGATGTTCAGCAGCGTGGACTTGCCGCAGCCAGTCGGCCCGACCACCGACACGAACTCGCCCGGCTCGATACGCAGCGTCGCGTCTTTGACCGCTGTGTAGCGCTGCGCGCGGTTGTCGCGCGCGGCGAACGTGCAAGTGATGTTTTCGAGCGCCAGGGCAGCAACGGTCATCGTACGGCTCGCTTCAGGGATCGGGTTTGCGGGGAGATGTCGCGGCGACGCTGGAGACCGCGCGCGCCGCGTCGTTTATGCCTTGACGGTCGTCAGCGCCTTCTTCACGAAGTCGTTGGTCCACGTCTTCGACAGATCGATCTGCGCGTTCTGGATCATCGGATCGAACGCTTTCAGCGTCTTCAGCGACGTCGCGGGACCGTCGGCGGGCATCAGGCCGTCGGGCGACATCGCTTCGCGCACGTGCTGCCACGCGTCGAGATAGAGTGCGCGGTCGCCGAGCAGATAGCTCTCCGGCACCGTATTGATCAGTTCGCTGCCGCTCGCGTTCTGCAGCCACTTGAGCGCGCGCACCATCGCATTGGTCAGCGCCTGCGTGGTGTTCGGGTTCTTCGTGATGAACGACTGCGACGCGTACAGGCAGCCCGCCGGCATGTCGCCGCCGAACACGGTGTGCGTGTCGGCGAGCGTGCGCGTATCGGATACGACGCGCACTTCGCCGGCGCGCTCGAGGCGCGTGACGACCGGATCGAGATTGGCGATCGCGTCGATCTGGCCGGACTGCAGCGCGGCGATTGCACCGGCGCCCGCGCCCACGCCGATGAACGCGACGTCTTTCGGACTGAGCCCGGCTTTCGCGAGCACGAAGCTCGCCATGATCGACGTCGACGAACCCGGCGCGGTCACACCGATCTTCTTGCCCTTCAGATCGGCGATCGACTTGAAGTTCGGCATCGTCTTCTTCGACACCGCGAGCACGATCTGCGGCGCGCGGCCTTGTAGCACGAACTCACGGAACATCTGCTTTTGCGCCTGCAACAGCAGCGTGTGTTCGAACGCGCCGGAGACCACGTCGGCGCTACCGCCGACTGCCGCCTTCAGCGCCTGCGAGCCGCCCGCGAAGTCGGAAATCTCGACTTCGAGCCCTTCGTCCTTGAAGTAGTTGCGGCGCTCGGCGATCGTCAGCGGCAGGTAGTAGAACAGGTTCTTGCCGCCGACCGCGACGGCGACCCTGGTGGTCTCGGGTTTGGCCTGCGCGAAAGCGAACGGTGTGGCCGCGAGCGAGGCGCCCGCGAGCGCCGCACCGCCGGCGAGGAAGGTTCTGCGTTGCATGGTCCGTTGTCTCCAGATTTTTTTAGTCCGGCTTTTGACCGCCCGGGTGCGCGTTGCGCACGCGCTTGGGCACGGTGTGTGGCTTGCCGGTCGCGCGGAGCCGATCGTGCGTCAGCGCCGCGCTTTAAGCGCTCTTCTCAATGCGTTGCACTGTGCGCATCAGACGATCTGTTGCGCCCGCAACCGCGCGATGCCATCAGCATCATAACCCAGTGATTGAAGGACTTCATCGGTATGTTCACCCAGTTCCGGCCCTAGCCAGCGCGTCTCGCCGGGCGTCGCCGACAGCTTCGGCGTGACCGTGGGCAGCGTGATTTCCTTGCCGTCCTGCCACTTGAAACGCTGGATCATCTGCCGCGCGATGAACTGCGGATCGGTGAACATATCGGCGACGCTGTAGATGCGGCCCACCGGTACATCCGCCGCGTTCAGCACCGCGAGCGCTTCGTCGATCGTGCGCGTGGACAGCCACGCGGCGATCGCGGCGTCGATTTCCTGGGTGCGCGGCACGCGGCCGTCGTTATGCGCGAGCGCCGGATCGTTCGCGAGATCGTCGCGTTCGATCGCGATCATCAGCCGCTTGAAGATCGGATCGCTATTGCCGCCGATCACGATGCTGCCGTCGCTGCACGGATAAGTATTGGACGGCACGATGCCCGGCAGCGACGCGCCGGTACGCTCGCGCACCATCCCGTAGACGCCGTATTCAGGCACCACGCTTTCCATCATGTTGAAGACGGCCTCGTACAGCGCGACGTCGACGACCTGCCCCCTGCCGCCGTTCACCTGCTTGTGATGCAGCGCCATCAGCGCGCCGATCACGCCGTGCAGCGCGGCGATCGAATCGCCGATCGAAATGCCGATGCGCGGCGGCGGCAGATCCGGATAGCCGGTGATATGGCGCAGACCGCCCATCGATTCGGCGATCGCACCGAAGCCGGGCCGGTCGCGATACGGACCCGTCTGGCCGTAGCCCGACAGACGCACCATTACCAGACCGGGGTTCTCGGCGGACAGCACGTCGTAGCCAAGCCCGAGTTTTTCGAGCAGCCCCGGCCGGAAATTCTCGACGACGATATCGGCCTCTTTCGCGAGCCGCCGCACGATTTCTTTGCCCTCTTCGGCTTTCAGGTTGATCGTGACGGACTTCTTGTTGCGCGCCTGCACGGCCCACCACAGCGACGTACCGCCCACTTCCGGATACAGCTTGCGCCATTTGCGCAGCGGGTCGCCGCCTTTGGGGTCTTCGATCTTGATGACGTCGGCGCCGAATTCGCCGAGAAAACGCGCAGCGAACGGCCCGGCGATCAGCGTGCCGAGTTCCAGCACCTTGACGCCGGCGAGCGGACCGCGTGCGTCATGCGGTGCGGTGCTCGCGCCTGAATCGGGGGTGGCGCTCATGAGTCTCCTTTGTCGGCCAGAGTTGGTGCACAGCGCTTACTCTGATCCCCTGCAAGTGGGTTGCATTATTTTGTATCGCCGTGCGCACTGTCTGCACGTCTCGCGACGACGCGTGTCTTCACGGGTACCACGCCGGCCAACGCAAGCCGCATGGCTACATCGAACGACGGTCGAGCATCGCGCGCGCGATCGTGCCCGCGTCGACATATTCGAGTTCGCCGCCCACCGGCACGCCGCGCGCGAGACGCGTGACGGCAAGGCCGCGCGCCTTCAGTGTCTGTCCGAGGTAATGCGCGGTGGCCTCGCCTTCGTTGGTGAAATTGGTGGCCAGCACGACTTCCTTGACGACGCCATCCGACGCGCGCTTCACGAGCCGGTCGAAATGGATCTCCTTCGGGCCGATGCCGTCGAGCGGACTCAACCGCCCCATCAGCACGAAATAGAGGCCGCGATAGGTCATCGTCTGTTCGAGCATGATCTGGTCGGCCGGCGTTTCGACGACGCACAGCAGCGACGGATCGCGCTCCTCATCGAGGCAGACCTCGCAGATCTGCGCTTCGGTAAACGTGTTGCACTTTTCGCAGTGACGCAGATGCTCGGTCGCGAACAACAGCGAGCGGCCGAGCTTTTCGGCGCCTTCGCGATCGTGCTGCATCAGGTGATACGCCATGCGTTGCGCGGACTTCGGCCCGACACCGGGCAGCGCGCGCAGCGCTTCGACGAGCGCCGACAGGGCGGAAGGTTGTTTCATGCGGATCGGCGTCGACGTGGGTGGTGCTCGGGTGGGCGAATCGGGATGCGGGGTGGTGCTCGGACCCGGGCGCACTTTCGCACCGCGGCAATGAACCGCCGCGGCGCTCAACCGCTCAGCCCGGTCTCAATCAGGGCAGGTTCAGAACGGCAGCTTGAAGCCCGGCGGCAGCGGCAGGCCGGCGGTCATGCCGCCCATCTTTTCCTGCGCGGTCGCCTCGGCCTTGCGCACGGCGTCGTTGAACGCGGCGGCGACGAGGTCTTCCAGCATGTCCTTGTCGTCCGCGAGCAGGCTCGGGTCGATCGACACACGGCGCACGTCGTTCTTGCAGGTCATCGTCACCTTGACGAGACCGGCACCCGACTGCCCCTCGACTTCGATCTGCGCGAGTTGCTCCTGCATCTTCTTCATGTTTTCCTGCATCTGCTGGGCTTGCTTCATCAGCCCGGCGAGTTGGCCTTTCATCATGGACGTGCTCCTTCTAGATAGCGTGAAAGCTGGCATTCCGGCGCCGCGCTGCGACGACGCCGCGAACGATGGATCAGTGGGCCGGCGCCGCGCCGTTCGGAGCGGCGTCCGGGTTAATCGGGCGGATCGAGCCCGGCACGATGCTCGCGCCGAATTCGCGAATCAGCGACTGCACGAACGGATCGGCGCTGATTTCGCGCTCGGCCTCCTGCTGGCGCTGCGCGCGCAGCTTCGCGTCGTGCGCTGCAGCGGTACGGCGCGCCGGGCCGACTTCGACCTGCACGTCGACGTTCTGGCCGAGCCGCTCGACGAGCGCTGCTTTCAGTTTAGCGACCTGCGACGCTTCCGCGTATTGCGGCACCGGCACGTTGAGCTTCAGCGTGCTGCCTTCGAGCGCCATCAGTTCGCTGTTGAACGCAAGCTGATACGAGATGCCCTTCAGCGGCAGATCGACCGCGAGCGCGGGCCAGTCGCCGGTGAAACCGAGCGGATCGAGCGGCACCGCGGGCGGCAGCGGGCGTGTGTCGACGACCGGCGCCGGTGCGGCGGCCTGCGCGGCCGGGCCGCCCATGCGGACGTCGTCGGGGCCGTGGTCGAACACCGGCACGAAGTTGTCGTCTGGCGGAATGAAGTACGCGTCGTCCGCGGCCGACAGCGGCATGTAGTCGTCGGGCGGCATGTCGTCCCAAGGTGGGCTTGACGGGCTGGTCTGTTGCGCGTTGCCGCTTGCGCCGGTGTGGGCGTCTCGGATGGGCCCAGCCTGCGCGGCGCTGTCTTGCGACGCGCGGCGTGGCGCGCCGGGGGTCGGCACCGGCGCGACCACGCGCGGCGCGGCGGGTTTCGGGGCGACCGGCGCGGCCGGCTTCGCGGCCGCGGGCGTGTTGGGGCGGCCACGGTCGGACGATACTTTCATGCCGGCGTTGCGCAGCACGTCGAGCGCGGCGCTCGCGCCGCCCGCGCGACGCGGCGCGGAGTCGGCCGAGGCCGCCGGTGCCGGCGTTGAAGCGGGTGCAGCCAATTCCTGGCGCGCTTCCGGCTCCGGTGCCGTGGCCTCTTCCGCGCGGGCCAGCGCGCTCGGCGCGGACGCAGGTGCGAGGTCAGAAGCTTGGTTCGAGACCGGCGCAGTCGAACCGACGATCGCGGCGCCATCATTCGGGGGCGAGTCTTCCCAAGGTGCCAGCGGACGTGCCGACATAGCCGGTGCGTCTGTCACGCGCGCTGCTTCAGCTTGCGCGGTGTCGGCTGCGGGCTTCGCGATCGGCTTTGCGACCGGCGCGGTCGATTTCATCGCATCGCCCGGTTCCTCGCCGGCGACGCCCACCTGAGGTCCGCGAGTCGGCGCAGCGGCCGCCATGGCCGTCGCGGACGAAGGCGACAGCGCGCGCAGCGCGGCAACCGTCGGTGCACCAGAACGCTTCGCACCGGCGCCGGCCGCACCGGTCTGCGCGCCAGCGGCTCCCGCCGCCCCACCTCCGCCGGCTGTTGGCGCCGGCTCGAACGCGAGCATGCGCAGCAGCGTCATCGTGAAGCCAGCGTATTCGTCGGGCGCGAGGCCCAGCTCGCTTCGGCCGATCGTTGCGATCTGATAGAACAGTTGCACCTGCTCGGCGCTCAAGCTGTCGGCGAAGCGGCGCAACTCGGCCGCCTCCGGCCATTCGTCGAGCACCGACGAAGGCGCGAACTGCGCCCACGCGATCCGATGCAGCAGGCTCGCCAGATCCTGCAGCGCCGTCGAAAACGACAGACTGCGCAAGGCCATTTCATCGGCGACCGCGAGCACCGCCGCGCCGTCGCCCTGCGCGAGCGCGTCGAGCAGGCGGATCAGATAGCTTTGGTCGAGCGCGCCGAGCATGCCGCGCACCGCGTCTTCGCTGACCTGGTTCGCCGAATAGGCTATCGCCTGATCAGTCAGCGATAGCGCGTCGCGCATCGAACCGTCGGCCGCGCGCGCGAGCAGGCGCAACGCCTGCGCCTCGTGAGGCACGTTTTCTTCGCCGAGAATGCGTTCGAGATGCGACACGATATGGCCGGCCGGCATCTGCTTCAGATTGAACTGCAGGCAGCGCGACAGCACGGTGACAGGAATCTTCTGCGGGTCGGTGGTCGCGAGGATGAACTTGACGTGCGGCGGCGGCTCTTCGAGCGTCTTCAGCATCGCGTTGAACGCGTGGTTCGTCAGCATGTGCACTTCGTCGATCATGTAGACCTTGAAGCGCGCATCGACGGGCGCATACACCGCGCGCTCGAGCAGCGCGGCCATTTCATCGACGCCGCGATTGCTCGCCGCGTCCATCTCGACGTAATCGACGAAGCGCCCTTCATCGATCTCGCGACACGCACGGCACACGCCGCACGGCGTCGACGTCACGCCGGTCTCGCAATTGAGTGCCTTCGCGAAGATGCGCGACAGCGTGGTCTTGCCGACGCCGCGCGTACCTGTAAACAAATAGGCATGGTGCAGACGGCCGCCGTCGAGCGCATGGGTGAGCGCGCGCACCACGTGCTCCTGTCCGACGAGCGAAGCGAAATCCTTCGGCCGCCATTTGCGTGCGAGAACTTGATAGGTCATCCGGAAATTGTATCAGTAACAATGGCGCGCAAAACCGATTCGGCAAGACGCGCAAACGCGCGACACGGCCACGACGATGCTCAGTCCGAACACGGCGAACGATCAATATTGAAGCGGGGAATACTATGAAGGACAGCCTGCGGAGAATCCGTGAAAACGGCCGCGGAGAAAGAAGCAAAGGAAGGTGACGAGCCCGACCCTCGGCACTGGTGGAAAACGGCTGTGGCTGCTTCGTTCCCGACCTGACCAGGTTGACCATCCCTCCATGCGAGGAGGCCCGTCACGAAAGATTCTATCATTGCCGCGCGCATTGTGCGACTGTTGATATGCGCAAAACGCGAACGACGCTCCGCTTCGAACCGCTTCATACTGTTAACGTCCGCTTGCTGCACGCCGCCCGACGTCATCGCAGCCGCCGCGACGACACCCGCCACGCAAGGCACTTGAGTTCGCCGGGCCCGCCACCATTTAGACTGCAACGCGGTATCCGTGTGCCGCAGACACCGGCCGACGCCGCGGCGGCGACCTATTAGCCCCACTGACCTAATGAGTACTATCGCCATCGGCAACGCATAGCGAATTAAGCTACACTGCCAGTTGAAAGACCCGCATACGCGACTCTTTCCGCGCATTCCGTGAAAATCCGGCATTTTTTCAGACGGTTTTTCTGATTTTCACAGGCATGCGCGGCGGGTCTCCGGATGCGGCAAAGCGAACGGAAATTTTCCCGGTTTTTGACGTATCGTGGCGAGCAATTCAGGCGGGCCTCGAACCGACAGAGGTATTCATAAATGAGCGAACAAATTAAGCATATTAGCGACGCATCGTTCGAACAGGACGTCGTGAAATCCGATAAACCCGTGCTGCTCGATTTCTGGGCCGAATGGTGCGGTCCCTGCAAGATGATCGCGCCGATCCTCGACGAAGTCGCGAAGGACTACGCCGATCGTCTGCAAGTCGCGAAGATCAATGTCGACGAGCATCAGTCCACGCCGGTCAAGTTCGGCGTGCGCGGCATCCCCACGCTGATCCTGTTCAAAAATGGCGCCGTCGCCGCTCAGAAGGTCGGCGCTCTGTCGAAGTCGCAACTCACCGCGTTCCTCGACGGCAACCTGTAAGACATACAGAAGCACGTCGCGGCGCTCGCGGGTTGATCGCGCGCCGCGAGCAGTTGAGAATCGGGCGCATCGGTGGATGCAAACCACCGCGCCCGCCGGTCAAGCGTGTTGTCAACCGGCAACACGCTTTACGACAAAGATGCCACTCCGCCGCACTGGCGGAAATTGGCGTGTGCTATGCTAGAATCCAGAAAACGTCGAAAAGACGTGTAAGTCTTTGAGCGGTTCCGCTCACCCTCCTCCCAGATTTCATTTCGTCGCACCTTCTCCTGCGGGTTCTCCGTATGCATTTATCCGAGCTTAAGACTCTGCACGTGTCCCAATTGATCGAGATGGCCAATGGCCTCGAGATCGAAAGCGCGAACCGCCTGCGCAAGCAGGAATTGATGTTCGCCATTCTAAAAAAACGAGCCAAAGCGGGCGACACGATCTTCGGCGACGGCACCCTCGAAGTGTTGCCGGACGGTTTCGGCTTCTTGCGTTCGCCGGAAACCTCCTACCTCGCCAGCACGGATGATATCTACATCAGCCCGTCGCAAATCCGCCGCTTCAATCTGCATACGGGCGACACGATCGAAGGCGAAGTGCGCACGCCGAAAGACGGCGAGCGCTATTTCGCGCTGGTGAAGGTCGACAAGGTCAACGGCCAGCCGCCGGAGGCCTCGAAGCACAAGATCATGTTCGAAAACCTGACGCCGCTGCACCCGAACAAGGTGCTGCTGCTCGAACGTGAAATGCGTGGCGAAGAGAACGTGACGGGCCGCATCATCGACATGATCGCGCCGATCGGCAAGGGCCAGCGCGGCCTGCTCGTCGCCTCGCCGAAGTCGGGCAAAACGGTGATGCTTCAGCACATTGCGCACGCAATCAAACAGAACCATCCCGACGTCGTGCTGTTCGTGCTGCTGATCGACGAGCGCCCGGAAGAAGTGACGGAAATGCAGCGTTCGGTGGCAGGCGAAGTGATCGCCTCCACGTTCGACGAACCCGCCGCGCGTCACGTGCAGGTCGCCGAAATGGTGATCGAGAAGGCCAAGCGCCTCGTCGAAATGAAGAACGACGTCGTGATTCTGCTCGACTCGATCACCCGTCTCGCGCGCGCTTACAACACGGTGGTACCGGCCTCCGGCAAGGTGCTCACGGGTGGTGTCGACGCGAACGCGCTGCAGCGTCCCAAGCGCTTCTTCGGCGCGGCGCGCAACATCGAGGAAGGCGGATCGCTGACCATCATCGGCACGGCGCTGATCGAAACCGGCAGCCGCATGGACGACGTGATCTACGAAGAGTTCAAGGGCACCGGCAACATGGAAGTGCACCTCGAGCGCCGTCTCGCCGAGAAGCGCGTCTACCCGTCGATCAACCTGAACAAGTCGGGCACGCGCCGCGAAGAGTTGCTGATCAAGCCCGAAGTGCTGCAGAAGATCTGGGTACTGCGCAAGTTCATTCACGACATGGACGAAGTCGAGTCGATGGAATTCCTGCTCGACAAGATCCGCCAGACGAAGAGCAACTCCGAGTTCTTCGACATGATGCGTCGTGGTGGCGGCAGCTAACGCGCGACGTTCGTGCCGGCCGTAGCGGCCGGCAACTGCACAGCATGAAAAACCGCTCGCAGATTGCGAGCGGTTTTTTTTGGCCAGCTATATCGCGGGTGGCGTCAATGCACCGCCGGACGAGCTCGCGTGGGCGTCGAGCGCCTATGCGCTCGTGTTGCTGTTCATCGCGCAGCTGATCGCGAATCTGACTTTCCGCATCTTCGCGATCGAAGAGTTCACGTACGGCTACCGGTTGAAAAACATCGTGTGGCAGTTGACCATCTCCTTCGCGACCGCCTCGGTGATCATCATCGAACAGCACCGGCTCGCGCTGCATCAAAGTCGCCTCGCGGAGTCCGTGAATCCGTACAATTCGGTCTACTAGAAGACGCTCGCGAATCGCGACGATCAGCCGGTCGGTCGCGCAGTAGGCCAATTTTCTCGCGTCGCTCGACGGCTTCCATTTTCTGATCGGCGTCACGATTTGCGGCGGCCTGTTCGCCGCGTGGTAAAAACAGATCGACTGAAGGTGGGCTCAAGCATGCTGTCGAAACTCACGAACTGGCTGGGCACACGGCGTCGCGAGCGCGCGCTGCGCGACTACGCGATCGACGATTCCTTATGGCAGGCAACACTCGCCGGCCTGCCCTTTCTCACACATCTGGAAGCCCCCGATCTCGCACGGCTACGCGAGCTGACGAGTCTCTTCCTCGCGCAGAAGGAATTCTCGACTGCGCACGAGCTCGAACTGACCGATGCGATGACGGTCGGCATCGCCGCGCAGGCGTGCCTGCCGGTGCTGAACCTGAGCCTCGATCTGTATCGCGGCTGGGTTGGCGTAATCGTCTATCCGGGCGAGTTCGTGATCCGCAAGACCGTCGAGGACGAAGACGGCGTCGTGCACGAGATCGAACACGACGCCAGTGGCGAGGCGTGGGAAGGCGGCCCGGTGGTGCTGTCGTGGGAAGACGCGCAGATGACCGACGGCAGCGACGCATACAACGTCGTGATCCACGAGTTCGCGCACAAGATCGACATGCTGAACGGCGAAGCGGATGGCCACCCGCCGCTGATGCGCCGCTGGCACGCGCCGCTCGATGCGCAGGCATGGGCCGACGTGTTCGACCACGCATACGATCATTTCTGCGCGAAAGTCGACGCTGTGCCCGAGCGACGTTGGACGCGTTTCGAACGCGAGTCGCTGATCGATCCGTATGCGGCGGACCATCCGTCGGAATTCTTCGCCGTATGCAGCGAGGCGCTGTTCGTGAAGCCACAAGCGTTCGAGGCGGAGTATCCGGAACTGTACCGGCTGCTCGCGCGCTACTATCGGCAAGATCCTGCGCGCGTCGGATTGACGTTCACGCCGGTTTGAGACGCTGCAAACGGGCGCCGCTTGCGCCGCAATAGAATCTAGTGGCAGAAAAATCGCCAAGCGACTGATTTTCTGGCATAATCGCGGTTTTTCGACCGTAGGCAAGTGGCTCGCGCCTGAAGGCAGTCTAAATTAAGACTGCACGCGGGTTGGCTACCGCCAGATTAAAGGAAAGACCATGAAAGAAGGCATTCACCCGGATTACCGCGAAGTCCTGTTCATCGATATGTCGAACGACTTCAAGTTCGTGACGCGCTCGACCATCCAGACGCGCGAAACCGCGGAATTCAACGGCAAGACCTACCCGCTCGCGAAGATCGAAGTGTCGTCGGAATCGCACCCGTTCTACACCGGCCAGCAAAAGATCATGGACACGGCCGGCCGCGTCGAGAAGTTCAACAAGAAGTTCGGCGCCCGCGCTTCCGGCAAGGCAGCAAAGTAATACCGCAACGGTGCCGGCTTCCGGCCGGCAACGGAGCAAACAGAAAGGGCAGCGCGAGCTGCCCTTTTTTGTCGCCTGCGCGTGGGCGGCCGCTGGGTCGCATACCCGCGACGGCATAACCCGTAACCAGCACACCGCGCTTTCACGACACCTGTTACAGGTTGTCCATCGACGTTGCCGGGCGTTACCGGCCGTGACGTGCATCGCACCGCACGACTACAATGCCGGATGCTCGAAACGGGCCCTCCCGCCCTGACTTGCCGGACCGCTCCGGCTGCATCGTTTATCCAGACTCCACACACCGCATGAGACCTGTCGTCCGCCTCACCGCCTCTGCGACCAGTGCGTTGCCGCGCTGGCTGCTGCTGGCCATCTGTATCCTCTACGCCTCGTTCGGCCTGTTCGGCCGCGACCCGTGGAAGAACGAGGACGCGGCTGGCTTCGGCGTCATGTGGACGATGGCGAATGGCGGCGCGCACGACTGGCTGCTGCCTAACCTCGTCGGCAAATATCTGACCGAGGACGGCCCCCTCGGCTACTGGCTCGGAGCGAGCGCGATCCGCGTCCTCGCACCTTGGGTCGACTCGAGCAACGCGTCGCGCGTGTTCACCGGCCTGCTGTTCTGTGCGGGCTGCGCGTTCGTCTGGTACGCGGCGTATCTGCTCGGCCGGCGCGCCGAAGTGCAGCCGTTCAAATACGCGTTTGGAGGCGAGCCCGAACCGCGCGACTACGGCCGCACGCTCGCCGATGGCGCACTGCTCATCCTGCTCGCGTGCTTCGGCCTCGCCGAGCGCGGCCACGAAACCACGCCGCAGCTCGTCCAGTTCGTCTGCATCGCGATGCTCGTCTACGGCCTCGTGCGCATGATCGACAAGCCGATCCAGGGCGCGCTGATCTGGGGCCTCGCGATCGGCCTCGTCACGCTCGCGAGCAGCCCGGTGCTGGTCGGCGCGCTGCTGCTCGGCACGCTCGCGATGACGCTGATCGTGCGCGAAACGCGTTCGCGCTGGCTGCTGCTCGCGGGTCTGCCCGTCGCGCTGGTGCTCGCGGTATCGTGGCCGATCATCGCGCTTGCCGCATTCCCCGACGACGCCGTCTGGTATCTGAACCAGTGGCTGCACGTGAGCCTGAGTTCGTTCGCGGGCCCACCCGGTTCGGTCGCCGCCTATGCGCTGAAAAACCTGCCGCTCTTCACATGGCCCGCGTGGCCGCTCGCGCTGTGGTCGTGGTTCAGCTGGAAGGGCCTGCGGCGCGCGCCGCACGTGGCGATTCCACTGTCGGTGATCGGGCCGCTGTTCGTGCTCGTGGTGCTGCAAAGCCACCAATCGAATCGACTCTACATGCTGCTGCTGCCGCCGCTCGCGGTGCTCGCCACTTTTGCGCTGCCGACGCTCAAGCGCGGCGCGATCAACGCGATCGACTGGTTCGCGCTGCTGAGCTTCACGATCCTCGGCAGCTTCGTGTGGGCCGTGTATGTGGCGAGTCTGACCGGTTTTCCGCATCCGCTTGCGCGCAATCTCGCGCGGCTCGCGCCCGGCTTCGTGCCGCAGTTCAAGATTCTGTCGTTTATCTGCGCGATCGCGGTGACCGTCTGCTGGTTCCTGCTGGTGCGCTGGCGTCTCGCGCGTCATCCGAAGGTGTTGTGGCGCAGCGTGGTGCTGTCGAGCGCCGGCACGACGCTGATGTGGGTGCTGCTGATGACGCTGTGGCTGCCGGTCGTCAACTACAGCCGGACTTATCGCGACGTCGCGCAGCAGATCGCCAACCACTTGCCCGATGACTACACCTGCATCTCGCCGGTGCGCCTCGGCAATGCGCAAATCGCGACGTTCGCGTATTTCGGCGACATGCATTTCTCGTTCGACCAGGACTGCGACGTGATCCTGCGTCAGGACTCACAGGACTACGGCGACCCGAGCGCGCTGCCCGACTACATCTGGAAGCTCGTGTGGGAAGGCCGCCGCGCGGCCGACCGCGACGAGCGCTTCCGCCTGTACGTGCGCATCGACCGTCCGAAGCCGCCGCCCGGCAAGCACCGCAACTGGCACAAAAAGCCCGACTGACCATGTTCGCCGACGTACGGAAAATCGCCGCGCTCGCGTGGCCCGTATTGATCGGCCAACTGGCCATCATCGCGTTCGGCGTAATCGATACGGCGATGGTCGGGCGCTACTCGGCCGTCGATCTGGCCGCCCTCGGTCTCGGCTCGTCGATCTACGTCTCGGTCTATATCGGCCTGACCGGCATCCTGACCGCGCTGCAGCCGATCGCCGCGCAACTGTACGGCGCGCGCCGCTACGGCGAGATCGGCGAAGAGGTGCGCCAGTCATGGTGGCTCGCCGCCGCGCTGACCGTGATCGGCTTTCTGATCCTGTTCTTCCCCGGGCCGCTGTTGTCGTTGTCGCACGTGCCCGACGCGCTGCACGAGCGAACCCTCGCGTATCTGCGGATTCTCGCGTTCGGGCTGCCCGCCGGCCTCGCGTTCCGGGTCTACAGTTCCGTTGCCAACGCGCTCGGCAAACCGCGGCTCGTGATGTTCCTCCAGATCGCCGCGCTGCTGCTGAAAATTCCGCTCAATACCTGGTTCATTTTCGGCGGCCTCGGCGTGCCGGCGCTGGGCGGTCCGGGCTGCGCGCTCGCGAGCACGCTGCTCAACTGGGCGCTCGCGGCGCTTGGCATGCTGCTGCTCGCGCGCGTCGACGATTTCAAGGCGCTCGGTATCTTCACGCAATTCTGCTGGCCGGTCTGGAAGCGCCAGGCCGCACAACTGCGGCTCGGTATTCCGATGGGGTTGTCGTATCTGATCGAGGTCACGTCGTACACGTTCATGGCGCTCTTCATCGCGCGCTTCGGCACGACGACGCTCGCCGGGCATCAGATCGCCGGCAATATCGGCGCGGTGCTGTATATGACGCCGCTGTCGATCGGCATCGCGTCGTCGACGTTGGTCGCGCAGGCGCTCGGCGCGCATCGGCCGCAAGCGGCGCGCACGCTGTCGCGTCACGGCATCGCGATGGCGGTTGCGCTCGCGTGCTGCTATGGCGCGCTCGTGCTGGTGCTGCGGCCGTATATCGTCGACGGCTATACGACGAACGCGCAGGTCGCGACGAAGGCGTTGCCACTGGTGCTGATCGTCGCCTGCTACCACCTGTTCGACGCTTTGCAGATCACGACCGCGTTCGTGCTGCGCGCCTACAAGGTCGCGGTCGTGCCGACCGTCATCTATGCAGTCGCGCTGTGGGGTGTCGGGCTCGGCGGCGGCTATGCGCTCGGCTTCGATACAACCGGCCTCACGCCGTCCTGGCTCACCGGCGCGCGCGGGTTCTGGGTCGCAAATACTGCCAGTCTCGCGATTGCCGGGGCCGGCTTGCTCGTGTATTGGCGGATCGTGAGCCAGCGCTATTTGCGCAAGACCGCTGCAGTGCGGGTTGATTCGGCTGTATGAGGCGATGGGGGCTCAGGAAGGCCTCGAATCGAACTGATGGGACCGTTAGTTGCACCCCAAAACCGGGGGCGAGACTCTAGCCGTCCTGCATCCGCCATCCCTCTCCCCGTGCAGATCAGCCCTCTCACGCGGCGCACGCGGCCTCCCCCTCCCGATCCCTGGCCTCGAATATTTCGCGCGCCGCGAACAACGCATTGAGCGCGGCCGGAAAGCCCGCATAAAGCGCCATCTGCATGAACACCTCGACGATCTGCTCGCGCGTGCAGCCGACGTTCAGCGCCGCCTCGATATGCACTTTCAACTGCGGCTGCGCACAGCCGAGGGTCGCGAGCGACGCGATCGTCGCAATCTCACGCGTGCGCAGATCGAGCTGCGGCCGGCTGTAGATGTCGCCGAAGCCGAATTCGATCAGCAGGCGCCCGAATTCCGGCGCGATCGGTGCAAGCGCGGCGATTACCTGCTCGCCCGCCGAACCGTCGATTTCCCTGAGCTTGTCCCATCCGCGCGTGTAGCGGTCGTTGTCTGCGTAGTCCATTGCAAGTCCTCATTGGCGTGTGAGGACGACGAGGCTTCGTCGTCCTGTCGTGCCGGATCGGGCTCAAGCGCGCCGCTCGTGGCTGCCTCGTAGTACGCGATCTTGTCGTCGATCGCGCCGAGGTTGCTCTGCAGTTCGGCGATCCGCGCGAGCAGCACGGTGCGATGCGCGACCAGCAGGTCGCGGCGCTCGCGCATCGTCAGATGGCCTTGCGCGCGCAGCGCGGCGATCTGCTGCATGCCGGAAATCGACATGCCCGTCGTCTTCAGACGCATCACGAAGCGTAACCAGTCGAGATCGGCCGGCGAGTACAGCCGGTGCCCCGCCTGCGTGCGCCCGACCGGCCGGATCAGGCCGGCCTGCTCGTAATAGCGCAGCGTGTGCGTGGATACGCCGATCGTTTCGGCGACCTGACCGATGGTGAGCGCGGTTGAGTGTTTCGACATGACGGACTCAGGTTAGGACTTCGAGTGCACTCTAAGTCAAGCGTCGGACGGTGTCATCCGCCGGCGTTACCCATTCTTTATCGCAAGCGCTTTATCGTGACCGGTATCCACCGATAAATTCACCGGAATTGCATGCGGCTAAAAGTTTTAAAGATTGTGTGGCCGGATTTACTTGTCATCGATCGATCGGTATAAATCGACCGCTATCTCAAATCGGGTCTGCGATTTGTTCTATGCTTAAACGCAGCGCCCGCTGACAGGATAGGTCGTCCGTTCCCGGCTAACTTTTTGCCCTCAATGGAGTGCTTGCCATGCTGAAGAAGCTTTTCATGCTTTGCGTCGCTGTGGCTTTGTCGCTGTCGGCCGGATTTGCCGCGGCCGTGGAAGTGAATACCGCCGATCAGGCCGCGCTCGAATCGGTCAAGGGCATCGGCCCCGTGCATGCGAAAGCGATCCTCGACGAACGCGCCAAAAACGGCCCGTTCAAGAATGCCGACGATCTCGCCGCGCGCGTGAAGGGCCTCGGCCAGAAATCGGTCGAGAACCTCGAAGCGGCCGGACTGACGATCAACGGCTCGTCGGCGCCGCCGACCGGCGGGAAGACGTCGACCAAGTCGGCCACGAAGACGACGCCGGCGGCTCCCGCGGCAACCACCGCCGCCGCGCCCGCTGCCACGACGGCAGCGCCGGCCGCGGCTGCTCCCGCGTCGGCCGCGAAGCCGTCGAAGTCGAAGAAGAAGGCCGCTGCATCCGACGCGACAGCCGCTGCGGCGCCGGCCGCCGCGGCAGCTAGCGCACCGGCCGAAGCATCCGGCACCAAGGCTTCGAAGAAGAAAGCGAAGAAGAGCAAGGCGGCATCCGCCGCGGCTGCGTCCGGCGCTTGAGCCGGCGGGGCTGCCGCCCTTGCGTTTCACCGCGACGCGCAACCGCGCGTCGTCGTCACCCGCCCGGCCGTCATGCACGCGCCGGCATTCAAGAGAGACCGTCATGAGCCTACTCGACACCATCGGTTCCCTGCTTGGCAAATCGCCAGAAGGCGGCGGCCAGCAAGCGCTGATCGCAGCCGCGCTCGAATTCGTCAATAACCAGCCTGGTGGCCTGAACGGCCTGATCCAGCGCTTCCAGGAAAAGGGCCTCGGCGACGTCGTGTCGTCGTGGGTCGGCAACGGCGAAAACCAGCCGATCGCGCCCGACGCGCTGCATAACGTGCTCGGCTCCGAGGCCGTCAGCGGCCTCGCCGCCAAGGCCGGCGTCCAGCCGGATCAGGTGACGGGTCTGCTGTCGCAGATCCTGCCGCACGTCGTCAACGCGGCCACGCCGGAAGGCGAAGTGCCGGCCGATGGCAAGCTGAACGCGACCACGGTGCTCGGCGCACTCGGCGGCCTGTCGGCGCTGCTCGGCAACAAGGGCAACGCTTGAGCACGCAGTGCGCGATGCACTAACGGCGGCTCATGCTGCCGGTCGAGGTCGACGCCCGGTTTGAAAACGGCGGGCAAAAAAAACCGGCAACGAAGTCGCCTTCGTTGCCGGTTTCTTAACGTTGGCGGGAACGACTCGACTACCGCCGTCCCGTCGCGTCATCCAGCCATCGCGCTCAGTGCACGACGCGTTCGAACCGCAGCTCACCGTCGTCCACTTCGACCGGAATGACATCCTTCGGACCGAACTTGCCGGCCAGAATCAGCTTCGCGATCGGGTTCTCGATCTCCTGCTGGATCGCGCGCTTCAGCGGCCGCGCACCGAACAGCGGGTCGTAGCCGACCTTGCCGATGTGCTCGAGCGCCGCGTCCGATACCACCAGCTGCATGTCGAGCTTCGCGAGCCGCTCGTGCAGACGCTGCAACTGGATCCGCGCGATCGACTGGATGTTCGAGCGATCGAGCGCATGGAACACCACGACGTCGTCGATCCGGTTCAGGAACTCGGGCCGGAAGTGCAGCTTCACCTCTTCCCACACCGCGTCCTTCACCGCTTCCTGCGGCTCGCCGACCATCGCCTGGATCACCTGCGAGCCGAGGTTCGAGGTCATCACGATCACCGTGTTCTTGAAGTCGACGGTGCGGCCTTGGCCATCGGTCATGCGGCCATCGTCGAGCACCTGCAGCAGCACGTTGAACACGTCCGGATGCGCCTTCTCGATTTCGTCGAGCAGGATCACGCTATACGGCTTGCGGCGCACGGCCTCGGTCAGATAGCCGCCCTCCTCGTAGCCGACGTATCCCGGCGGCGCGCCGATCAGACGCGCGACGCTGTGCTTCTCCATGAACTCGCTCATGTCGATACGGATCAGGTGCTCTTCCGAATCGAACAGGAACGACGCCAACGCCTTGCAAAGCTCGGTCTTGCCGACGCCGGTCGGCCCCAGGAACAGGAACGAGCCGTACGGCCGGTTCGGGTCCGCCAGACCCGCCCGCGAGCGGCGGATCGCATCGGCGACCGCGCTGATCGCCTCGTCCTGGCCGACCACGCGCTCATGCAGCTTCGACTCGATCTGCAGCAGCTTTTCGCGCTCGCCTTGCATCATGCGCGACACCGGAATACCGGTGGCCCGCGACACCACTTCGGCGATCTCTTCCGCGC
The DNA here is from genome assembly GCF_040948765.1 of Paraburkholderia sp. BR10923. NCBI lineage: Bacteria > Pseudomonadati > Pseudomonadota > Betaproteobacteria > Burkholderiales > Burkholderiaceae > Paraburkholderia > Paraburkholderia sp. BR10923. Next base: position 121,256 of record NZ_JBFPKO010000008.1, read on the forward strand.
CGACCTGCGTGCGCAACAGACGCGGACGCTTCGGACTGTTCTGCTCCTCGGCTTCGGCGCGCGTGACTTCCTTCAACTGCGCTTCGAGCCCCGGCAGCTTGCCGTACTGAAGTTCGGCGACCTTCTCGAGCTTGCCCTCGCGCTGCAGACGCACGATTTCCGCGCGCGTCTTCTCGATCTCTTCCTTCAACTGCGCGCTGCCCTGCACCGCTGCTTTTTCGGCGGTCCAGATTTCTTCGAGGTCCGAATATTCACGGTTCAGGCGTTCGATTTCCTCTTCGATCAGTTGCAGACGCTTTTGCGACGCTTCGTCCTTCTCCTTCTTCACCGCTTCGCGTTCGATCTTCAGCTGGATCAGACGACGGTCGAGCCGGTCCATCTCCTCCGGCTTCGAGTCGATTTCCATCTTGATCTTCGACGCGGCTTCGTCGATCAGGTCGATCGCCTTGTCCGGCAGGAAGCGGTCCGTGATGTAGCGATGCGACAGCTCCGCCGCCGCGACGATCGCCGGGTCGGTGATGTCGACGCCGTGGTGCAGCTCATAGCGCTCCTGAAGACCGCGCAGGATCGCGATGGTCGCCTCGACCGACGGTTCGTCCACCAGCACCTTCTGGAAACGGCGCTCGAGCGCGGCATCCTTCTCGATGTACTTGCGGTATTCGTCGAGCGTGGTCGCGCCGACACAATGCAGTTCGCCGCGCGACAGCGCCGGCTTCAGCATGTTGCCCGCGTCCATCGCGCCCTCGGCCTTGCCGGCACCGACCATCGTGTGAATCTCGTCGATGAAGACGATGGTTTGGCCTTCGTCCTTCGCGATGTCGTTGAGCACGGCCTTCAGGCGCTCTTCGAACTCGCCGCGATATTTCGCGCCCGCGAGCAGCGCGGCCATGTCGAGCGACAGCACGCGCTTGTTCTTTAGCGTTTCCGGCACTTCGCCGTTGACGATGCGCTGCGCGAGTCCTTCGACGATCGCGGTCTTGCCAACGCCCGGCTCGCCGATCAGCACCGGGTTGTTCTTGGTGCGGCGCTGCAGGATCTGGATGGAACGGCGGATTTCGTCGTCGCGGCCGATCACCGGATCGAGCTTGCCGGCGCGGGCGCGCTCGGTCAGGTCGATCGTGTATTTCTTCAGCGCTTCGCGCTGGCTTTCGGCGTCCTGGCTATGCACCTGCGAGCCGCCGCGCACCGCGGCGATCGCGGTTTCGAGCGCCTTGCGCGACAAGCCGTGCTCGCGCGCGAGACGGCCCACGTCGCCTTTGTCGTCGGCGACCGCGAGCAGGAACATTTCGCTCGCGATGAACGTGTCGTTGAGCTTTTGCGCTTCCTTGTCGGCCTGGTTCAACAGACCGGTCAGTTCACGGCCGATCTGCACGTTGCCGTCAGTGCCTTGCACCTGGGGCAGCCGCGTGATCGCGTCGTTCAGTGCGGTCTGTAGAGGTTGTACATGCACGCCGGCGCGCGATAGCAGCGAGCGAGCGGAGCCGTCCTGCTGCGCGACGAGTGCCGCCAGCACGTGAACGGGTTCGATGTACTGATTGTCGTGGCCAACCGCCAGACTCTGGGCGTCCGCGAGTGCTTCCTGGAATTTAGTGGTGAGTTTGTCGATTCTCATCAAGAGACCTCCAATTTCGATTACCACCAAAATGAGGCGATTTATTAGGGTTTCAAGCGCTTTTTTGGCCTCGGTCGCAACTATTTAACATTTGAGCGCAAGAACTGCCGCGATCCTTCCCCGGTGAGGCGGCCGGACGGGTTTGCGCACCTGGAGCCGACTCGATGTCCTAGCTCTTGTGGCCCAACGTCGCCGAACTGCCGCCACGCGTGCCATCCGATGCCACCGGAATCGGCAGCGGCACCCTCTGAACGTTGGGTCCTAACCCGAGCAATGCCGCGAGCGGACTTTTCGGTTGCGCGACTTCGCCGATGGTAAAGCGATCGAGTTCGGCGAGAAAAGCGAGGCTCGCCGCCTGCAGCGCGCCGCGCAGCCGGCAGTGCGGCGTGATGACGCAAGGCCGCTGTTGGCCTTGCCGGTCCGGCAGACAGCCGACCAGCGCAAAGTCGCTTTCCGTGACCCGCACCACGTCGCCGACGGTCAGCGACAGCGATTGTGCGGCGAGCCGCAACCCGCCGTTGCGGCCGCGCACGGTTTCGACCCAGCCCAGTTCACCCAGTTGCTGCACGACCTTCATCAGATGATTCTTCGAGATGCCGTAAGCTTCCGAAATGTCATGAATCGTCGATAATCCGTCGCCCCGCACCGCGAGGTACAGCAGCACGCGCAGCGCGTAATCCGTATAGTCGGTAAGTCTCATAGGTCCTGGTATAGCTTGAAAAGCTGCGAGCAAGTGCGTTGAACGTGCCCGATAACCGCGTCGACGCAAGGGTTGCGGTGAATCTGCGCCGCGCCCTAACATCAGTGGCTGGCGGCGTCGTTGCTCGAATCGCGTTGCAAAGCTGTGTCGGATAGCAATAGTAGCTTTTTCCGCATCAACCGTTTGTTAGAAAAACGGGGGGTTCGAAGTTCAGTTAAGCCGCCGCCATCGGCAAACGTATTTTTCTGGAATCCGCATGAATCCGTCTTTCCCCGCCGCGCCACCGGTCGAGCGCGCGGCCGAACCCACCGAGGCCAATATCCGCGAGCTCGTCTACGGCTTTTACGATCGTGTGCGCGCCGATCCGCTGCTCGGTCCGGTCTTCGACGCGAAGCTCGAGGGCCGCTGGGACGACCATCTGCCGAAGATGTGCACATTCTGGAACAGCCTCGTGCTCGGCGCGAAGCAGTATCGCGGCAACGTGCAGCAGGTGCATCAGCCGCTCGAAGGCATCGAGCCGCAGCACTTCAGCCGCTGGCTGTACCTGTTCCTGGATACGGTCGAATCGCACTATCAACCGGCCGCGGCGGTCCGTTTCATGGAGCCGGCGCTACGGATTGCGCAGAGTCTGCAACTGAGCCGTTACGGCTGGGATTACAAGATTCCGGCTGAGCAGCAGGCGCTGCTCGAGCGGGTGGCGCCGAAGCGTCGGCCCCGCGATGCTGACGACGATGGCGAGCAGCCGTCGCGGCCGGCTGGGGAGCCGTTTCCGGTGCCGATCATCGGACGCTCACGGGACCAGTGAACGTCGGTCGGCGCCGACCCGCCTGACACAAACGCGCCGCGTGCGCCACCGCAGCGCCGTGGCCCGCGGTTCGGCTACTCCGCCGTCTGGTTTCCCGATGCGATGCCCCAGCGCGCGAGCGCGGCATCGTCGGTCACGCGCGCGTCGACCCAGCGCTCGCCCGCGTCGGTTTTCTCTTTCTTCCAGAACGGCGCTTCGGTCTTCAGATAGTCCATCACGAATTCGCACGACGCAAACGCGTCACCGCGATGCGCGGCCGTCGTCACCACGAGCACGATCTGATCGAGCGGATACAGCTTGCCAACACGATGCACGATCAGTACCTCGATGCCCGGCCAGCGTTCGCGCGCACGCTCGACGATCGCCTCGAGCGACTTCTCCGTCATGCCCGGATAGTGTTCGAGCTCCATCGTCTCGACCGCGCTGCCCTCGTTCAGGTCGCGCACGGTGCCGACGAAGCACGCGACCGCGCCGATCGTCGGATTGCGCGCGCGCAGCGCGGCCACCTCGGCGCTGAGGTCGAAGTCTTCGGTCTGGACGCGAACGGGCATGGGTGACTCCTGAGGGCTTTTGTCGCTGGCGTGAACGTGATGATGGGCGTGAGCGCGGCTCAGCCGCCGGTGACGGGCGGGAAGAACGCGACCTCGCAGCCTTCGGTAATACGCGTGCTCGCGTTGGTCATCACGTGGTTGCAGGCCATGCGCAGCGCGCGGCCTTCGGCGAGCGTCTCGGCCCAGATGCCGCCACGCACGCGCAGCCACGCGCGCACGTCGCCGACGGTCGCGATGCCGTCGGGCACCTCGACGGTTTCGTCGGAGGTATTGAGCGCTTCACGTACGCTCGCAAAGTATCGGAGTTCAATCTTCATCGGGATACCGCCGGTTTGTGCCGCGCATGCCGCGCATGCCTCGGATAGCCTGCCTCAGTTCAGCAGTTCGGAAAACGGAATGAAGCGCACGGTTTCGCCGGCGCTGATCGCGTGGTTCGGCGGATTGTCGATCAGGCCGTCGCCCCACACGGTCGACGTCAACACGGCCGAGCTCTGATTGGCAAACAGTTCGAGCCCGCCGGCCGCGTTGACGCGCGCGCGCAGGAATTCGTTGCGACGATCGGCCTTGCCCTGCGTGAAGTCCGCGCGCAGCGACAGCGCGCGCGGCGCGACCGCCTGCACGCCGGCCAGCCGCAGCACGAACGGACGCACGAACAGCAGGAACGTGACGAAGCTCGACACCGGATTGCCCGGCAGGCCGATGAAAAACGTTTCGGCCGTGCCCGCCGCGCCACGGCGCACCGCGCCGAATGCGAGCGGCTTGCCCGGCTTCATCGCGATCTGCCACATCGACAGACGCCCTTCGGCCTCGACCGCCGGCTTCACGTGATCCTCCTCGCCGACCGACACGCCGCCGCAGGTGAGAATCAGATCGTGCGCCTCAGCGGCCTCGCGCAGCGTTGCGCGGGTCGCGTCGAGCTGATCGGCGACGATGCCGTAGTCGGTCACGTCACAGCCGAGCTTCTCGAGCAGGCCGCGCAGCGTGAAGCGATTCGAGTTGTAGATCGCGCCGGGCTTCAGCGGCTCGCCGGGCATCGTCAGTTCGTCGCCGGTGAAAAACACGGCGACCTTCACGCGACGGCGCACCTCGAGCTGCGCGCATCCGACCGACGCGGCAAGCCCCAACGCCTGCGGCGTGAGCCGCGTGCCGGCCGGCAGGATCACCGAGCCCGCGCGAATATCGGCGCCCCGCGCGGTGATCCACTCGCCCGCCTGCGGACGATGCACGATCGTCACTTCGTCGCCGGCCACCTCAGTCTGCTCCTGCATCACGACCGCGTCCGCGCCAGCGGGCACCGTCGCGCCGGTGAAGATGCGCGCCGCGCTATGGGGCGCGAGCGGCGCCGGCGCATGGCCGGCCGGAATCCGTTGCGAGACCGGCAGGCGGCTGCCGTGCGCGAGATCGGCGATACGGACTGCGTAGCCGTCCATCGCGCTCGTGTGCATCGGCGGCACGTCGAGCGGCGAGGTGACGTCGGTGGCGAGCACGCGATTCAGCGCGTCGAGCGTCGGCAGCGTTTCGATACCGTCGATCGCTCGCGCGGCGTCGAGCAGGATCGCCAACGCATCGGCAGTGGCGAGCATCGGAGCGCGGGGCGTGGGTGTGGACATCTGGAGTGTCGAAGCCGCAGGTTAAAAGAACATTGTAGCGGCCGATGCCGTTAGCCTGGGCGGCCGGGCGTCATGGAGAGTTTTTTGTGATTTTTGCTGCGTGGCCGCGAGGGGTGCGGCCAGCGTTTTTTCGTAGAGCGGGCGTGGGCGTCGGGATGCCGCGTGAGCCGAAAACAGCCCACACGGCCCGCTTGCCCTCGCCGGTCGCCATTATTCGCCGGTATTCGCGACGATGAAGTCCTTCACCCGCTGCGCGTCCGCGGGCACGACCTCGAAGCGCTGCGGCAGCGACTCGAGCCCCGCGAACGCCGCCGGCCGCTCCGGTTCGCGCAGCAGCGCTTCGCGGATCGTCTCGCCGAACTTGATCGGTTGCGCGGTCTCGAGCACGATCATCGGAATGCCCGGTTGCAGATGCTCGCGCGCGACCTTCACGCCGTCGGCCGTGTGCGTGTCGATCATCGTGTCGTAGCGCTGGAACACGTCGCGGATCGTCTCCACGCGGGTGTCGTGGTTGCTGCTGCCGGACACGAAACCGAACTCCCTCACGCGCGCGAAGTCGCCGCTCGCCGCGAGGTCGAAACCGCCCTTCTCCTCGACGTCACGGAACAGTTGCAGCACGCGCGCCGGATCGCGGCCGAGCAGGTCGTACACGAAACGCTCGAAGTTCGACGCCTTCGAGATGTCCATGCTCGGGCTGCTCGTGTGATACGTCTCGGCCGCCTTGCGCACGCGGTAGATGCCGGTGCGGAAGAACTCGTCGAGCACGTCGTTTTCGTTGGTCGCGACGACGAGCTTCTCGATCGGCAGACCCATCATGCGCGCGATGTGACCCGCGCACACGTTGCCGAAGTTGCCAGACGGCACCGTAAACGACACGCGCTCGTCATTCGACTTCGTCGCGGCAAAGTAGCCCTTGAAGTAATAGACGACCTGCGCGACGACCCGCGCCCAGTTGATCGAATTGACCGTCCCGATCTTGTACTTCGCCTTGAACGCGTGATCGTTCGACACCGCCTTCACGATGTCCTGCGCGTCGTCGAACACGCCTTCCACCGCGAGGTTGAAGATGTTCGGGTCTTGCAGGCTGTACATCTGGGCGGTCTGGAACGCGCTCATCTTTTTGTGCGGCGACAGCATGAACACGCGGATGCCCTGCTTGCCGCGCATCGCATACTCGGCGGCGCTGCCGGTATCGCCCGAGGTCGCGCCGAGAATGTTCAGCGTTTCGCCGTGCTTCGCGAGCGCGTACTCGAACAGGTTGCCGATCAGCTGCATCGCCATGTCCTTGAACGCGAGCGTCGGCCCGTTCGACAGTTCGAGCAGCGACAGCGGCGCGCCGTCTTCGACGCCGAGCGTCTTCAGCGGCGTGATCTGCGCGGCGCTTTCGTCGTCGCGCACGTTGCAGTAGGTCGCGGCCGTGTAGGTCTTGCGCGTCAGCGCGCGCAGATCGTCGGCGGGGATGTCGTCGCAGAACTTCGACAGGATCTCGAACGCGAGATCCGCGTACGGCAGCGTGCGCCAGCGCGTGAGTTCATCCGCGGTGACGCGCGGATATTCGGCCGGCAGATACAGGCCGCCGTCTTTCGCGAGACCGCCGAGCAGGATGTCGGAGAAGGTATGGCGCTCGCCGGCTCCGGCGCCGCGCGTGGAGAGGTAGTTCATAGTTCGGCCTAGTTCAGCGCTTCCATGCGCAGCTTCGTGACTTGCGAGACGACGGTCTGCAGCGCCTCGATCGACTTGATCGCGGCGTTGACCTGCTTTTCGACCGTCTCGTGCGTGATCAGCAGGATGTCGGTTTCGCCCTTGCCGTTCGCGTCGACGAGTTCCGATTCCTTCTGCAGCAGCGCGTCGATCGAAATGCCGGTGTCCGCCAGAATGCGCGTGATGTCGGCGAGCACGCCGGTCACGTCGGCGACGCGCAGGCGCAGGTAGTAGCCGCTCGTGACTTCTTCGATCGGCAGGATCGGCGTGTTCGACAGGCTGTCCGGCTGGAACGCCAGATGCGGCACGCGGTGCTCGGGGTCGGCCGTGTGCAGACGCGTCACGTCGACCAGATCGGCAACCACCGCGGACGCCGTCGGCTCCGCGCCCGCGCCCTTGCCGTAGTACAGCGTCGTGCCGACCGCGTCGCCATGCACGACGACCGCGTTCATCGCGCCTTCCACGTTCGCGAGCAGGCGCTTTTCCGGAATCAGGGTGGGATGCACGCGCAGTTCGATGCCCTTGTCGGTGCGCCGCGTGATGCCGAGCAGCTTGATGCGATAGCCGAGTTCCTCGGCGTATTTGATGTCGATCGCGGCGAGCTTGCTGATGCCCTCGACGTACGCGCGGTCGAACTGCACCGGCACGCCGAACGCGATCGCGCTCATGATCGTCGCCTTGTGCGCGGCATCGACGCCTTCGATGTCGAAGGTCGGGTCCGCTTCCGCGTAGCCGAGTTCCTGCGCGGCCTTCAGCGCGGTGGCGAAATCGAGCCCGCGGTCGCGCATCTCCGACAGGATGTAGTTCGTCGTACCGTTGATGATGCCGGCGATGTACTGGATACGGTTCGCCGTCAGGCCTTCGCGCAGCGCCTTGATGATCGGAATGCCGCCCGCCACCGCCGCTTCGAACGCGACCATCACGCCGTTCGCGCGCGCCGCCTCGAAAATCTCCGTGCCATGTACGGCGAGCAGCGCCTTGTTGGCGGTGACCACGTGCTTGCCGTTGTTGATCGCGCGCAGCACGAGGTCGCGCGCAATGCCGGTGCCGCCGATCATTTCCGCGACGATCGCGATCGACGGATCGTCGACGACCGCGTTGAAGTCATCGGTCAGCGCCACGCTGCCGGCTTCGCCGCCGAGCGCCGCGGTCGCCTTGGCCGGGTTGCGCACGGCGATACGCGCAATCTCGATGCCGCGACCCGCGCGACGTTTGATTTCTTCCTGATTGCGGCGCAGTACCGTGAAGGTGCCGCTGCCTACCGTGCCGAAGCCCAGCAGTCCAACTTTGATCGGTTCCATGCAGCGTGTGTTTCTATTAGAGGTTTGAAAAGGGTGTCTGGGGTGGCACGAGCGGCGCGCCTCATGGGCCGCGTCACGCGCCACATCGTACGCGAGGCCGGCTCAGGCTGTGTGACGCTTGCGGTAGCCATCGAGGAAGCGCGCGATCCGGTTGATCGAATCCGCGAGGTCGTCGACGTTCGGCAGGAACACGACGCGGAAGTGATCCGGCGTCTTCCAGTTGAAGCCGGTGCCCTGCACGAGCAGCACGCGCTCTTCGAGCAGCAGGTCGAGGATGAACTGCTGGTCGTTCTGGATCGGATACACCTTCGGGTCGAGGCGCGGGAACATGTACAGCGCCGCTTCCGGTTTCACGCAGCTTACACCGGGGATCGCCGTGAGCATCTCATACGCGAGCTCGCGCTGCTTGTACAGGCGCCCGCTCGGCACGATCAGGTCGTTGATGCTCTGATAGCCGCCGAGCGCGGTCTGGATCGCATACTGGCCGGGCACGTTCGGACACAGCCGCATCGATGCGAGGATGCCGAGCCCTTCCAGATAGTCTTTCGCGAGCCGGCGGTTCTCGCCGGTCAGGCCCGAAATGGCCATCCAGCCGGCGCGGTAGCCGCACGAGCGGTAGCTCTTCGACAGGCTGTTGAAGGTGACGGTCAGCACGTCTTCGGACAGCGACGCCATCGACGTGTGCTTCTTGCCGTCGTAGATGATCTTGTCGTACACCTCGTCGGCGAAGATCACGAGGCCGTGCTGGCGCGCGATCTCGATCAGGCCGAGCAGCAGTTCGTCCGAATACAGCGCGCCGGTCGGGTTGTTCGGGTTGATCACGACGAGCGCGCGCGTGTTCGGCGTGATTTTCGCGCGGATGTCGTCGAGGTCGGGCATCCAGCTATTCGACTCGTCACAGATGTAGTGCACCGGCGTGCCGCCCGCGAGGCTCACGCCGGCGGTCCACAGCGGGTAGTCAGGCGCGGGCAGCAGCACTTCGTCGCCGTCGTTGACGAGGCCCTGCAGCGCCATCACGATCAGCTCGGACGCGCCGTTGCCGATGTAGATGTCGTCGAGCTCGACGCCGTGCACGCCCTTTTGCTGCGTGTAGTGCATGATCGCCTTGCGCGCGGCGAACACGCCCTTCGAATCGGAGTAGCCCGACGAGCTGGGCAGGTTCAGGATCATGTCCTGAATGATTTCATCGGGTGCCTCGAAACCGAACGGCGCCAGATTGCCGATGTTCAGCTTGATGATGCGGTGGCCCTCTTCTTCGAGCCGCTTCGCGTGTTCGAGGACGGGCCCGCGAATGTCGTAGCAGACATTCAACAATTTGTTGGATTTGAGAATCGGTTTCACGGCGGGCACTTCATCCTGGTTGATGGCTGGGGCAAACCTTGGGCAAACGGGGCCCGGCTGACGTCACCGGGCCGCTCGGATTCACCGATACGGGAATTCGGACGCGGCGGCGCCACCGAAGGCGGCCAACTGCGAAATGGGGTCGAACTGTCGAGCGGCCGCGGCTTTCCGGGTTCCGGCGCGGGAAAAAAACGCAGCGAAAGCGGGCGATGCCAGCACAGGTAGCCGGTGGGCCACGCCGATGTGCTCAGCGCGGCTTGTGGCGGCACTTGAGCGAGGGGCGCCGCAAGGCGGCTAAAAAGTTATAATTTAGCGGATTTTGGCCGACTTCCGCAATGCACCACCCGCAACGGCAAGCCTTTTCGGCCTTCTCGTGTGTCACACGCGTCGAACCGCGCGGCCTGTGCGACGTGCATCCAGGCCGGCAATACGCATGACGTCTCACGACGACTTCGGAAAACCAATTTGAAATTACATCAGGATTCCAGCGGCGCGCTGAATACCGTTACCGGCTACGGCGCCGACTACGTCGAAATCAATCTGGTGCGTCACGCGGGCAGTATTCTCGTGCTGCCGGACGCGCCCGTCATTCCCTGGCCCGTCTCGTCGTTCGAGCGGCTGAGCGCCGAGCATTTCGCGATGCTGGTCGACGCCGCGCCCGAAGTGGTCGTGTTCGGCAGTGGCGAGCGGCTGCGCTTTCCGCACCCGCGGCTGACCGCCGCGCTCACCGCGAAACGCATTGGCGTCGAAACGATGGACTTCAAGGCCGCCTGCCGCACCTACAACATTCTGATGGCCGAGGGCCGCAAGGTCGCGGCCGCGTTGCTGATCGAAGCCTGAGCGGGCCCGGCGCCGACGCATCCCGCGCGAGCCCGCGCCGGCGCCGGCCCCGTTCTGGCCCCCGCGCCGCGCCGGTGCGCGCGTCGTCGATAACAAGAAGGGTTGATATTTCATGAACGATACGCCGTCGAGGCTACCGCTCAACCGCACCGCAATCCTGTTGCTGGTGCTGGTTCTCGCCGTGATCTGGTTCGTGCCGCTCGGCTGGCGCCATCTGCTGCCGAGCGACGAAGGCCGCTACGCCGAAATGGCGCGCGAAATGTTCCTGACCGGCGACTGGATCACACCGCGCTACAACGCCTACAAGTACTTCGAGAAGCCGCCGCTGCAAACCTGGGCGAACGCGCTGACGTTCGCGTGGTTCGGCATCGGCGAATGGCAGGCGCGCCTCTATACCGCGCTGACGGGCTTCGCCGGGGTGCTGCTGATCGGCTTCACCGGCGCGCGCGTGTTCAACGCGGCGACCGGCGTGTTCGCGGCGCTCGTGCTCGCCTGCGCGCCGTACTGGAACCTGATGGGCCACTTCAACACGCTCGACATGGGCCTGTCGTTCTGGATGACCCTCACGCTGTGCGCGCTGCTGCTCGCGCAGCGCCCGAACCTGCGCCTCCCGTGCGTGCGCGGCTGGATGTGGGTGTGCTGGGCGTCGATGGCGCTGGCGGTGCTCTCCAAGGGCCTCGTCGGGCTGATCCTGCCGGGCGCGGTGCTGGTGCTCTACACGCTGATCGCGCGCGACTGGGCGCTGTGGAAGCGGCTTCACCTGGTGAGCGGCCTGATCGTCTTTTTCGCGATCGTCGCGCCATGGTTCGTCCTCGTGCAGCAGAGCAATCCGGAATTCCTGAACTTCTTCTTCGTCGTCCAGCAGTTCAAGCGCTATCTGACGCCCGAGCAGAATCGCCCCGGCGCGTTCTACTACTTCGTGCCGGTGCTGCTGGTGGGCTTCCTGCCGTGGCTGTCGGTAACCGTGCAAAGCGTGCGCCACGCGTGGCGTCAGCCGCGCCAGCCGAACGGCTTCGCGCCGGTCACGCTGATGCTTACGTGGATCGTCTTCATCTTCCTGTTCTTCAGCGCGTCGCACTCGAAGCTGCTGTCCTACACGCTGCCGATCGCGCCGCCGATCGCGATGTTGATCGGCATGTACCTGCCGCTCGTCACGCGCGAGCAGCTGCGCCGGCATCTGGCGGGCTATGCGCTGTTTTTCGTGGTCGCCGCGTTTGCGGCGCTGTTCCTGCCGCGCCTCGGCTCCCAGCGCAATCCAGCCGCGCTGTACGCCGAGTTCCGCGTGTGGGTGCTCGCCGGGCTGGCCGTGGCTTTCGTGCTCACGCTGGTCGCGTTGTGGCTGAACCGCCGCGGCGAGGATGGCGTGGGCGCCAACGCGCGGGTCGGCCTCGGCAGCCTCGCCGCGTTCGGCGCGGGCTGGCTGCTGCTCGCCACGATCGCGGGCACCGGCCACGACGTGTTCGGACGCCTGAGCTCCGGCGCGCCGCTCGCGCCCGCGATCAAGGCAAAACTCGCGCAACTGCCGCCCGACACGCCGTTCTACTCGGTCGGCGTGCTCGACCACACGCTGCCGTTCTACATCGGCCACACGATGATCATGGTCGCGCACCCGGACGAGCTCGCATTCGGCGTGTCCGTCGAGCCGCAAAAATGGGTGCCGACGGAACAAGCGTGGATCGAGCGCTGGAAGGCCGATCGCTACGCGCTCGCGCTGATCCCGCCGCCGACCTACGAGCGCCTCGTCAAGCAAGGCGTGCCGATGCAGGTGATCGCGCGCGATCCGCGTCGCGTGGTGGTGATGAAGCCGCTCGCCGACGGGGCTCCCGCCGCCGCTGCCCCCGCCTCCACGCCCGCGGCAAAGCCCTAATCCTCTCGAGAACCAGACCGTTCGATGAACCCGATTTCCCTCTTCTGCATCCTCGCCGGCGTCACGCTGAACGCCGGCGCGCAGCTGCTGCTCAAGGCCGGCACGAATGCCGTTGGACACTTCGAATTCACCCGTGCGAACATCCTGCCCATCGGCTTCAAGCTGGCAACCCAGCCGCCGATCATCGGCGGGCTCGCCTGCTACGTGATCAGCGTGGCGGTATGGATCATCGGGCTCTCGCGTGTGGACGTGTCGATCGCGTATCCGATGCTGTCGCTTGGCTACGTGGTCAACGCGATCGCCGCGTGGTATCTGTTCGGCGAAGTGATGTCGGTGCAGAAGCTGGTCGGCATCGGCATCATTCTGGTCGGCGTGGTCGTGCTCGCGCGCAGCTAGGCGCCGGGCCTCGCGCAGGAACCCGCGCGGCACACGAGCCGCCTAAGCCTGACGTAAGGTAGGGCGCGGTAAGCTGCACGGTTGCGTTTTTTCCGCCGCGGCCTTGGGTTTGCGCGTAGTTTGTGGTTTACTTCGCGCCCGTCGGGCCGCGCCCCTTTCAATCGAGCGATGCATTCATGAGCCAGTCACAAGTCCCGTTTTTGCCGTTTGTCAAACCCGAGATCGACGAGGAAACGATCCAGGGCGTCGCCGACGTGCTGCGTTCCGGCTGGATCACCACCGGCCCGCAGAACCAGAAGTTCGAGGCAGCGCTGTCCGAGTTCTGCGGCGGCCGCCCGGTGCGCACGTTCAATTCCGGCACGGCGACGCTCGAAATCGGCCTGCGCATCGCCGGCGTCGGTCCCGGCGACGAAGTCATCACGACGCCGGCCACCTGGGTGTCGACCTGCAACGTGATCCTCGAAACCGGCGCGACGCCGGTGTTCGCCGACATCGACCCGATCACGCGCAACATCGATCTCGATCTGCTCGAAAAAGCCATCACACCGCGCACCAAGGCGCTGCTGCCGGTGTTCCTGTCCGGCTTGCCGGTCGACATGGACCGTCTGTACGCGATCGCCCGCGAGCACAAGCTGCGCGTGATCGAAGACGCCGCGCAGGCGTTCGGCTCGACCTGGAACGGCGAGCGCATCGGCAAGCTCGGCGACATCGTGTCGTTCAGCTTCCACGCGAACAAGAACCTGACCTCGGTCGAAGGCGGCGCGCTCGTGCTGAACAACGAGGAAGAAGCGGTGCTCGCTCAAAAATACCGGCTGCAGGGCATCACGCGCACCGGCTTCGACGGCATGGACTGCGACGTGCTCGGCGGCAAGTACAACCTGACCGACGTCGCCGCGCGCGTCGGCCTCGGCCAGCTGCCGCATCTGGAGCGCTTCATCGCACAGCGCAAGAAGCTCGTGCGCGCGTACTTCGCGCAGTTCGAAGGCGGCGCGGCCGTGAAGCTCGGCGTCGGCCTGCCCGTCGCGGACTTCGAAAACAGCAACTGGCACATGTTCCAGATCACGCTGCCGCTCGAAAAACTGTCGATCGACCGCGCCGGCTTCATGGGCGAACTGAAGGAGCGCGGCATCGGCTCGGGCGTGCACTACCCTGCGCTGCACCTGTTTTCCCTGTACCGCGCGCGCGGCTTCAAGGAAGGCATGTTCCCGCACGCCGAACGCTTCGGCGCCACCACCGTCACGCTGCCGCTCTTCACGCTGATGAACGAAGGCGACGTCGAGCGCGTGTGCCGCGCGGTCAACGAAATTTGCGAACACTACGGAAAGTAAGCGGACATGACTTATTCGGAACATCGCGCCGTCGCACCGGAAGTGTCGATCATCATTCCGGTGTACAACGAGGAAGCCGGACTGGCCGCGCTGTTCGCGCGCCTCTATCCGGCGCTCGATGCGCTCGGCACCGGTTATGAAGTGATCTTCATCAACGACGGCAGCCGCGACAAATCCGCGGCGCTGCTCGCCGGGCAGTTCCGCGCGCGGCCCGACACGACGCGCGTGATCCTGCTGAACGGCAACTACGGCCAGCACATGGCAATTCTCGCGGGCTTCGAGCAGTCGCGCGGCGACATCGTAATCACGCTCGACGCCGACCTGCAGAATCCGCCCGAGGAAATCGGCAAGCTCGTCGCGAAGATGCGCGAGGGCTTCGACTACGTGGGCACGATCCGTCGGCAGCGTCAGGACAGCCTGTGGCGCCGCAAGGCGTCGCGCGCGATGAATCATCTGCGCGAGCGCATCACGCGCATCAAGATGACCGACCAGGGCTGCATGCTGCGCGCGTACAGCCGTCACATCATCGATACGATCAACCGCTGCGGCGAAATCAACACGTTCATCCCCGCGCTCGCGTACACGTTCGCGCAGAATCCGGTGGAAGTCGAGGTCGCGCACGAAGAACGCTTCGCCGGTGAGTCGAAGTACTCGCTGTACTCGCTGATCCGCCTGAATTTCGACCTCGTCACAGGCTTCTCGGTGGTGCCGTTGCAATGGCTGTCGTTCATCGGCGTGATCCTGTCGCTAGGCTCCGCGGCGCTGTTCGTCCTGCTGCTGATTCGGCGCTTCATCATCGGCGCGGAAGTTCAAGGTGTGTTCACGCTGTTCGCTATCACCTTCTTCCTGCTCGGCGTGATCATCTTCGCGCTCGGCCTGCTCGGTGAATACATCGGCCGGATCTATCAGCAGGTGCGTGCGCGGCCGCGTTATCTGGTGCAGACCATTCTCGAAGAACGCGACGGCGGCGCCGTCGCCGAAACGCCGCGTCAGACCGTCGCGCAAGGCGTGCAGCCGGTGCCGGTCGCCGATCAGGGACACCAGCCATGAAGCCGCGCGCCGTCGTATTCGCGTATCACAACGTCGGCGTGCGCTGCCTGCAGGTGCTGCTCGCGCGCGGCGTCGACGTCGCGCTCGTCGTCACGCACGAAGACAACCCGAGCGAGAACATCTGGTTCGGCAGCGTGGCATCGGTGGCGGCCGAGCACGGCATCGCCGTCGTCACGCCGGCCGATCCGAAGAGCCCGGAACTGCGCGCCGCGGTGAGCGCCGCGCGGCCGGACTTCATCTTCTCGTTCTACTACCGCCACATGCTGCCGCCCGATCTGCTCGCGATCGCCGCACGGGGCGCTTACAACATGCACGGCTCGCTGCTGCCGAAGTATCGCGGCCGCGTGCCGACCAACTGGGCGGTGCTCAACGGCGAGAGCGAAACCGGCGCGACGCTGCACGAAATGGCCGCGAAACCCGACGCCGGCGCGATCATTGCGCAAACACCGGTGCCGATCCTGCCCGACGACACCGCCGCGCAGGTCTTCGACAAGGTCACGGTCGCCGCGGAGCAAACGCTCTGGCGCGTGCTGCCGGCGCTGCTCGCGGGCGAGGCGCCGCATCTGCCGAACGATCTCGCGCACGGCAGCTACTACGGCGGCCGCAAACCGGAAGACGGCCGCATCGACTGGAGCCAGTCCGCGCAGCAGGTCTACAACCTGATCCGCGCGGTCGCACCGCCGTATCCGGGCGCTTTCACGGATCTGAACGGCCATCGTTTCATCGTCGCGCGCGCGCGTCTGGCCGTGCCCGGCGCGCTCCGCTCGGATTTGCCCCCGGGCCTGCACGTAAGCGATAATGCCGTTTTCGCAATTTGCGGCGACGGCCGCGCAATCAACATCCGCGAATTGCGGCACCAGCACGATGGCGGCGAGACTGCCGTCAGTCCGGCGAAATTCGCCCAGCTCATCCAATCTCATTCATGAAAAAAGTCCTGATTCTGGGTGTGAATGGCTTTATCGGCCATCACCTGTCCAAACGCATTCTCGAAACGACCGACTGGGAAGTGTTCGGGATGGACATGCAGACCGAACGTCTCGGCGACCTCGTCAATCATGAGCGGATGCACTTCTTCGAAGGCGACATCACGATCAACAAGGAGTGGGTCGAATATCACATCAAGAAGTGCGATGTGATCCTGCCGCTCGTCGCGATCGCCACGCCCGCAACCTATGTGAAGCAGCCGCTGCGCGTGTTCGAACTCGACTTCGAGGCGAACCTGCCGATCGTGCGTTCGGCCGTCAAGTACGGCAAGCACCTCGTGTTTCCGTCGACCTCCGAGGTCTACGGCATGTGCACGGACGAGCAGTTCGATCCGGAAGAATCGCAGCTGTCGTACGGCCCGATCAACAAGCCGCGCTGGATCTACGCGTGCTCGAAGCAGCTGATGGACCGCGTGATCTGGGGTTACGGCATGGAAGGCCTGAACTTCACGCTGTTCCGTCCGTTCAACTGGATCGGCCCGGGCCTCGACTCGATCTACACGCCGAAGGAAGGTAGCTCGCGCGTGGTCACGCAGTTCCTCGGCCACATCGTACGTGGCGAGAACATCAGCCTCGTCGACGGCGGCGCGCAAAAGCGCGCATTCACGGATATCGACGACGGCATCAGCGCGCTGATGAAGATCATCGAGAACAAGAACGGCGTCGCCACCGGCAAGATCTACAACATCGGCAATCCGACCAACAATTTCTCGGTGCGCGAGCTCGCGCACAAGATGCTGGCACTTGCGGCCGAATTCCCCGAATACGCGGACTCGGCCAAGAAAGTGCAACTGGTCGAAACGTCGTCGGGCGCGTACTACGGCAACGGCTATCAGGACGTGCAGAACCGCGTGCCGAAGATCGACAACACGAAGCAGGAACTCGGCTGGGCACCCACGTCGACTTTCGACGAAGCGCTGCGCAAGATTTTCGAAGCGTATCGCGGCCACGTCGCGGACGCCCGCGCACTCGTCGAACAGCAATAAGGGCGCATCCTTGGCTCGCATCGTCCTGAAGATCGACGTCGACACGCTGCGCGGCACCCGCGAAGGCGTGCCGAATCTCGCGCGCATCTTCGACCGTTTCAAGGCGCGCGCCACTTTCCTGTTCAGCCTCGGGCCCGACCACACCGGTTGGGCGATGCGCCGCGTGCTGCGGCCGGGTTTTCTGACGAAGGTGTCGCGCACGTCGGTGGTCGAGCATTACGGCGTCAAACAGCTGATGTACGGCGTGCTGCTGCCCGGTCCGGACATCGGCGCGAAGGCGGCGGCCGAGATGCGCGCGATCCACGAAGCCGGCTTCGAGTGCGGCATCCATACCTGGGATCACGTGTACTGGCAGGACAACGTGCGCGCCAAAGATCGCGCGTGGACCGTCGCGCAAATGCAGCAGAGCCACGCGCGCTTCATCGAGGTATTCGGCACGCCGCCCGTCACGCACGGCGCGGCGGGCTGGCAGATGAACGGCCACGCGTTCGAGCAGATCGACGCGTGGGGCATGCACTACGCGTCTGATGGTCGCGGCCACTCGCCTTATCTGCCGGTGGTCGACGGCAGGACGCTCAAGCAGGTGCAGATGCCGACCACGCTGCCGACGCTCGACGAAGTGCTCGGTGTCGATGGTGTCGACACGCACAACGTCGCCGCGTGGATGCTGAAACAAACCGAAAAAAATCCGCACGACCAGGTGTTCACGCTGCACGCGGAACTCGAAGGACAGAAGCTCGCGCCGGTATTCGAACAGTTGCTCGAAGGCTGGCGCGCGCAGGGCCACACGTTCGCCACGATGGGCGATTACTACGCCACGCTAGACCGCGACACGCTGCCATCGTACCCTGTTACGTGGGGTGAGATTCCGGGGCGCTCCGGCGAACTGATCGTCCAGCCCTGAAGGGCCGCGGCGCGGTGCGAAACTCGTCGTCGGTAAGCACGCCGCTTGCTGTCTGCCCGTTCACCGCGTGGCCTGCCGATCGGGCAGCCGCAAGGCAACCGCAAGGCCGCACGCCGACCGAATCCCCGAACAACAACAACCTCGACGACAGACCGGCCGACGCCGCGGCACCTAGCGACGCCGACCCCAACCACCGGAGAACCTCGTGTCCATCGCAGTCGACCAACCCATCCCCGACTTCACCGCCGCCGCGACGGGCGGCGAAATCACGCTGTCAAAGCTGCGGGGCAAGAAGGTGGTGCTGTATTTCTATCCGAAGGACAACACGCCGGGCTGCACGACCGAAGGTCTGCAGTTCCGCGATCTGTATCCGAAGTTCAAGAAGGCCGGCGCGGAAGTGATCGGCGTGTCGCGCGACAGCTTGCGTTCGCATGACAACTTCAAGGCCAAGCTCGAACTGCCCTTCCCGCTGATTTCCGATCCGGAAGAAACGCTGTGCACCCTCTTCGCCGTCATCAAAATGAAGAAAATGTATGGCAAAGAGGTACGGGGAATCGAGCGCTCCACGTTCCTCATCGACGCCGCTGGCGTGCTGCGCCAGGAGTGGCGCGGCGTCAAGGTGCCGGGCCACGTCGCCGAAATTCTGGAGGCTGTACAAGCGCTTTGATGCGCGTTATATTGGGCCGCAATGAGTGCCTGTCCACCCCATATTTTTCTCCGCTGCGCCAGCTCTGACGGCCGCTTGACCGGGTCCACCGGTGCCGTTCCGAGCATGAGGCGCAATGCGAGCATCATCGTCGAGCCGCTAGCCCCGAATACCGGGGCGGCGGCTTTTTTAATTGCGCGCGACCGCTCGTTCACTGGTTCGCGCGCTTCCGTCAAGGAGCCTATCGAAGACCAGGCGAACCGGCATCTCTAGACCGAATGCGCGCCTCCTCGCGCAGACTGGGTGCCCCATGAAGGCATCGTCAGAATGCGACGGGCGGCGCACGATATGCGACCCGATCATTTCGAGGGAAACCATGCCTTTGCCTACTCCCCCCAGCAAGCTCGGCAATCTTTTGTCGCCTGACGAATACAAGGCCAAAGCCGTCACGCCCGCGCGCTCCACTGCGAAAAAACAGGCGCGTGAAGGGGAATCCGCAGAGTCGGCCGATTACGGCCGCGCCAATGTTGCCACCCCGATGGCGCACGCCGCCAACGCCGCCACCACGTTGTGGCCCGTGCCCGCCGTCGAATCGCCGCCCGCCGCGCAACCCGCGCCGGCGCGTGGCCGCAAGACCAAACAGACCGCCGCCCTGTTGCAGCCGGTTCCATCCGGGCGCTCGCAGCTCGGGGACGACGAGGCCGCAGCGCAGCCGGTCGTCGCACGCGCGAAGCACCCCACGGCCGAAACAGCCGCCGCACCCGCCGCGGCGACCCCGGCCGCCACCCGCAAGAAACGCGGCACCAGCGCCGCGCCAGTCGAGGTGCAGAAGCTTTTCGTGCTCGACACCAACGTGCTGATGCACGATCCGAGCTGCCTGTTCCGTTTCGAGGAGCACGACGTCTATCTGCCGATGATGACGTTGGAAGAGCTCGACAACCACAAGAAGGGGATGTCGGAAGTCGCGCGCAACGCGCGTCAGGTGAGCCGCACGCTCGACGCGCTCGTCGCGAACGCGGGCGACATCACCGGCGGCATTTCGCTCGCGCGGCTGGGCAGCCGCGAGGCATCCGGACGCCTGTTCTTCCAGACCCGGCTGACCGCGATCGAGCCCGTCGAAGGGCTGCCCGAAGGCAAGGCCGACAACCAGATCCTCGGCGTCGTGCGCGCGCTGCAGCGCGATCGCGCGGATCGCCAGGTCGTGCTGGTGTCGAAAGACATCAACATGCGCATCAAGGCGCATGCGCTCGGCCTGCCCGCCGAAGATTACTTCAACGACCAGGTGCTCGAGGACAGCGACCTGCTGTACACGGGCATCCGCGCGCTGCCGCAAGACTTCTGGACCCGGCACGCGAAGGGCATGGAAAGCTGGCAGGACACCAAAACCGGCACCACGTACTACCGTGTGACGGGTCCGCTGTGCGCTTCGATGCTGGTCAACGAGTTCGTTTATCTGGAGCCGCAAAACGGCGAGCCCGCGTTTCATGCGTTGGTGCGCGAGCTGAACGGCAAGACCGCGTTGCTGCAAACGCTGCGTGACTATGGCCACCACAAGAACAACGTGTGGGGCATCACGGCGCGCAATCGCGAGCAGAATTTCGCGCTGAACCTGCTGATGAATCCGGAAATCGACTTCGTCACGCTGCTCGGCCAGGCCGGCACCGGCAAGACGCTGGTCGCGCTCGCGGCGGGCCTCGCGCAGGTGCTCGACGACAAGCGCTACAACGAGATCATCGTGACCCGCGCGACGGTGCCGGTCGGTGAAGACATCGGCTTCCTGCCGGGCACTGAAGAGGAAAAGATGCAGCCGTGGATGGGCGCGTTCGACGACAACCTCGAAGTGCTGCAAAAAACCGACGACGCCGCCGGCGAATGGGGCCGCGCCGCGACTCAGGAGCTGATCCGTTCGCGCCTGAAGATCAAGAGCATGAACTTCATGCGCGGCCGGACGTTCGTCGACAAGTATCTGATCATCGACGAGGCGCAGAACCTGACGCCGAAGCAGATGAAGACGCTCGTCACGCGCGCGGGTCCGGGCACGAAGATCATCTGCCTCGGCAACATCGCGCAGATCGACACGCCTTACCTGACCGAGGGCAGTTCGGGCCTGACCTATGTGGTCGATCGCTTCAAGGGCTGGGCGCACAGCGGACACGTGACGCTCGCGCGCGGCGAGCGCTCGCGCCTCGCTGACTACGCGTCGGAGATTCTCTAGGCGTTCGGAGGTCCCTTTCCGGCTTTTCATCGCAAGCCGCGTCCGGTTCGTTCCGGGCGCGGCTTTTTTATTGCGCCGACGTTCTCCGCCGGCAACACTTAGCGCACAAACTTCAAGTAATTTATCAACAATTCTTGCGGCAGCCTTGTTGGGCGGCTACCATCCCGACATCGTCAGTGAGTAAATGGGCGCTTACCGCCCGTGCCGTCTTCATGCGCCAACTCGCCCTATCGCTGCTGCCCGTCCTGCTGCTCGCCGCCTGCGCCGGCGCGCCGCAGAAGAGCTCGCGCGGGTCTGGCGGCACCGTCGTCGCGAACGGCGCCTATCACGCGCCGCCGCCCGGCTTCCCCCATTTCGTCGATCACAGCATCGGCCGCGAGGAAATCTCGATTCAGGCGATGAGCCTCGTCGGCGTGCCCTACCGCTGGGGCGGCAACACGCCCGACAGCGGCTTCGACTGCAGCGGGCTCGTGCGCTACGTGGTGCTGCGCGCGGCGTCGGTGAACCTGCCGCGCACGACTGCCGAGATGAGCGGGCGCGGCGAATCCGTCGAGCCCGAGGAAATCGCGCCCGGCGATCTGATCTTTTTCAATACGACGGGACGCGCGCATTCACACGTCGGCATCTACGTAGGCAAGCTGCGCTTCGTCAACGCGCCATCGACCGGCGGCACGGTGCGGCTCGACTATCTGACCAATCCCTACTGGGCGAAGCGTTTCGACGGCATCCGCCGGATGGCGGGACCGGCGGCGACGCCCGCGCCATTCGATACGCCGAGCTATCAGGCGGCGGCGCCGCAAACGGAGCGCGCTGCCGCGGGCGCCGCCGCGACGGTGGCGGTTCGGCCAGCATCGACCTCTACCGGCGCGATCCCCGCGACCGGTGCAGGTGGCAGCACGCCCATCGCGCAAACCGATCAATTCGAGCCGCCGCCGTCGGGCCTCAGCGACGCGCAACTGCAGGCGCGCTCGGCGGGCGCCGTGGCACCGCCGCTGGGCCCGGCGGCTCAGACACGCATGTACGAAAGCGGTGCTCCTTCACCCGCTCAACCGATGCAGGCCGCCACGACTGCCCGCGTCCTCCCGCCTACCGCAACCGACGCGATCGACGCCGCCGCCGATGCATTCGAACCACCGCCGCCCGCTTCCATCGCGGAACGCCAGGCCCGTCAGGCACAGCAGACCGACGGCGCTGGCGCCGTGCAGCTGATGCGCGCGTCGACTGCTTCCCACGGCGCGCCCGCACCCACGCAAAGCAGCGACGACCCGATCGCCCGTTTCGCGAACGGCAACTTCTGAGGCCGTGATCTGCTATCGTCATCGATATTCTTTCGACGGCGGGTAACGACCATGGAACTCGGACTCAAAAATAAGGTGGTGCTCATTACCGGCGGCAGCAAAGGCATCGGTTTCGCCTGCGCGCGGGCCTTCGCACAGGAAGGCGCGAAGGTCGCGATCGTGTCGCGCGACCCCGCCAACCTCGCGCGCGCCTACGAACAGCTGAAACAGGAAGGATTCCACGTGCATCGCACGCGTGCCGACCTGCACGAACCGCATAGTGCCGCCGATATCGTCGAGGAAGTCAGCGCCGCGGTAGGCCCGATCGACGTGCTGATCAATAGCGCCGGCGCCGCGCGCCGGTACGACCCTGAGACGCTCGATGCCGACGCATTTCGCGCGACGATGGAGGCGAAGTATTTCCCGTATATCTATCCGCAGCAGGAAGTGCTGCGCCGTATGGCCCAGCGCGCAAAGGCCAACGGCGGCGTCGAGCCGGGCACGATCGTCAATATCATCGGCATGGGCGGCAAGGTCGCGAGCGACATCCATATCGCGGGCGGCGCGGCCAACGCGGCGCTGATGCTCGCAACCGTTGGCCTCGCGCACTACTACGCGCGCTATGGCATCCGCATCAACGCGATCAATCCGGGTGCGACGCTGACCGAGCGGGTCGAGGAAGCGGTCCAGTTGGAGGCGGCGCAGCAAGGCATCGGCAACGACGAGGCGCTCGCGCGCGGCCAGGCCCGGATGCCGCTCGGCCGCTACGCAAAGCCTGAGGAAATTGCCGACGTGGCGCTGTTCCTCGCGAGCCGCCGTGCAAGCTATGTGACGGGCGCGATCATCCCGATGGACGGCGCAAACGCACCGCTGATCTGAACGGAAAGAGCGACGCGACGGCCTTCAGGACGGCGCAATTGCGCTTTCAATCGAACTTGTGCAGGGAAACCGATGCGATGCAACGGGCGGCATCAAGCCGAAGCCCGCGCGTGCTGTTTAGCCAAACTCAGCCAAATCGAGCAGCGCAGGCCTGCATCGCAAGGTGATTACAGGAAGTGGTGACCCAGCCACCATGCTCCGCCGGACAGCAGCGCGGACGCCGGGATGGTCAGAATCCACGCCCACACGATGTTACCGGCGACGCCCCAGCGCACCGCGCTCAACTTCTGTGTCGCGCCGACCCCGACGATCGCGCCGGTGATCGTATGCGTGGTGGAGACGGGGATACCGAGCGCCGACGCGGTGAACAGCGTGAGCGCTCCGCCCGCCTCCGCACAGAAGCCGCCGACCGGCTTCAGCTTCGTGATTTTCTGCCCCATCGTGCGCACGATTCTCCAGCCGCCGAACAGCGTGCCGAGACCCATTGACAGATAGCAGCCGCCGATCACCCACAGCGGCGGCGCATTCGCCTTCATCGACGCAAAGCCGGTTGCGATCAGCAGCATCCAGATGATGCCGATGGTCTTCTGCGCGTCGTTGCCACCGTGACCAAGGCTGTACAGGCCAGCGGAAAGCAGTTGCAGACGGCGGAAGCGCCGGTCGACCTTGCTCGGCGGAGTGCGGAAGTACAGCCACGACACCAGCAGCATGAAGAACGAGCCGAGCACGAAGCCCAGCAGCGGCGAAACGAAGATGAACGCGACGGTCTTCATCAGACCGTCCCAGTTCAGCGCCCCCCAGCCCGATTTGGCGAGCGCCGCGCCCACGAGCCCGCCGATCAGCGCGTGCGACGAACTGGACGGAATGCCGTAGACCCAGGTGATCACGTTCCACGCGATCGCGCCGGCCAGCGCGCCGAAGATCACGTAGTGATCGACGATGTCCGGATCGATCGTGCCCTTGCCGACGGTTGCGGCCACCTTCAGGTGAAACACGAAATACGCGATGACGTTGAACGCCGCCGCGAACGCCACCGCCTGCTGCGGCTTCAGCACGCCGGTCGATACGACCGTGGCGATCGAATTCGCCGCGTCGTGAAAGCCGTTCATGAAGTCGAACACCAGCGCAATGGCAACCAGGCCGGTTACGACCCAGATAGCGAGTTGTATCGATTGCATTATGCGTTTTCCAGCACGATGCCTTCGATGATGTTCGCCACATCCTCACACTTGTCCGTGATCGTTTCGAGCAGCTCGTAGATCGCCTTCAGCTTGATCAGGACCTTGACGTCGTCTTCCTCGCGGAACAGCTTCGACATCGCCGCGCGCAGCACGCGGTCGGCTTCCGATTCGAGCCGGTCGATTTCCTCGCAGGCCTTCAGGATCTGGCGCGCCTGCTTCATGTCCGACAGCAGGCTCACCGCGAATTGCACGCGCTCGCAGGTCGCCGTGCAGATATGCGCGAGCTGGCTCGCCTCCGACGTGACCGCTTGCACGTCGTACAGCGAGATCGCGGTGGCGACGTCCTCCATCAGGTCGAGGATGTCGTCCATCGTCGTGATCAGCTTGTGGATCTCGTCACGGTCGAGCGGCGTGATGAAAGTCTTGTGCAGCAGGTCGATGGCTTCGTGCGTGAGCTTGTCGGCCGCTTTCTCGGCCTTTTGCACGTTTTGCTTGTGGATTTCGGCGTCCTGCAGATTGTCGATCAGGAGCTCGAGTTCGCGGCTTGCCGAGATGATGCACGTTGCGTGCGAATTGAAGATTTCAAAGAACTTGCCCTCGGTGGGCATGAATCGACCGAACATTGGGATCCTGGAAATGGGTCACGTAATGGCTGACATAAAACCGCCATATTGTACCGTTCCGCCATCATTGCCGCACTCGCTACAGCGCCGTTACAACAGCCCACGGCGCGTCGCGTCACTCGCCGCCGTAGAAGTTCTGCGCACCCGCAAAATTGTCGAATTTCGTGTATTGACCATGGAACGTGAGGCGAACCGGGCCGATCGGACCATTCCGCTGCTTGCCGATGATGATCTCCGCGGTGCCCTTGTCGGGGCTGTCCGGGTTGTACACTTCGTCGCGGTAGATGAACAGGATCACGTCGGCGTCCTGTTCGATAGCGCCCGATTCGCGCAGGTCCGACATGATCGGCCGTTTGTTCGGCCGCTGCTCGAGGCCGCGATTCAGCTGCGACAATGCGATCACCGGCACGTCGAGCTCCTTCGCGAGGCCCTTCAGCGAACGCGAGATTTCCGAGATTTCGGTCGCGCGGTTTTCGCCCGCCGACGAGCCGCTCATCAGTTGCAGATAGTCGATGATGATCAGCCCGAGCTTGCCGCACTGGCGCGACAGCCGGCGCGCGCGCGAGCGCAGTTCCATCGGGTTCAGACCGCCGGTTTCGTCGATGAAGATCTGTGCCTCGCTCATTTTCTGCACCGCGTGCGTGAGCTTCGGCCAATCCTCGTCGGTCAGACGCCCGGTACGCATGCGATGCTGATCGAGCCGGCCGACCGAGCCGAGCATACGCATCGTGAGCTGCGTGCCCGGCATTTCCATCGAGAACACCGCGACGGGCAGTCCGTACTCGACCGCGACGTACTCGCCGATGTTCATCGAAAACGCCGTCTTACCCATCGACGGACGGCCCGCGACGATGATCAACTCGCCGCCGTGCATGCCCGAGGTCATGCGGTCCAGATCGACGAAGCCGGTTGGCGTGCCGGTCACGTCGCTCGGATTGGCGGTGTGATAGAGCGTATCGATCCGTTCGACCACCTGGGTCAGCAGCGGCCCGATCTCGAGAAAGCCCTGGGTGCCGCGCGCGCCGTCTTCGGCGATCGAAAACACCTTCGATTCCGCTTCGTCCAGCAATTGCCGGACTTCCTTGCCTTGAGGGTTGAACGCGTCGGCGGAGATTTCATCGGCGACCGACACAAGCCGGCGCAGCACCGCGCGGTCGCGCACGATTTCCGCGTAGCGGCGGATATTGGCCGCGCTCGGCGTGTTCTGCGCGAGCGCGTTCAGGTAAGCGAGGCCGCCGACCTCTTCCGCCTTGCCCGAAGTGCCGAGCGCTTCGTAGACGGTGACCACGTCGGCCGGACGCGTGGCCGCGATCAGCTTGCCGATGTGCTCGAAGATGATGCGGTGGTCGTAACGGTAGAAGTCGCTCTGCGCGAGGAAGTCGGCAATGCGGTCCCATGCCGCGTTGTCGAGCAGCAGGCCGCCCAGCACCGATTGCTCGGCTTCGATCGAATGCGGGGGGACTTTCAGCGACTCGAGTTGGGGATCTTTGGACGGTGCGTTCATGGGGAGGAATTATCGGGCAATCCGACGACGGCTGCGAGCGGAAAAAACGCCAACTCGGGGATACTCGACGGATAGTCGGGCACAAAAAAAGCAGGGGCCGGTTACCCGGCCCCTGCCCTTCACCAGCGAAGTGCTGGTTGATCCTGCGCAATGCTCAGCGGTCGACTTAGACGTGCTCGCCGATCACCGCCACCGTCACATCGACGAGAACGTCGGTGTGCAGCGAAACTTGAACCGGGTGTTCGCCAACCATCTTCAGCGGGCCTTCAGGCAGACGCACTTGCGCCTTTTCCACCGCGAAGCCTTGCTTGCCCAGTGCTTCAGCGATGTCGGCATTCGTCACCGAACCGAACAGACGGCCGTCGACGCCAGCCTTCTGATTGATCTGAACCGTCTGGCCTGCCAGCTTTTCGCCTTGAGCCTGAGCGGCTGCCAGCTTTTCAGCGGCGACCTTTTCGAGTTCTGCGCGGCGTACTTCGAATTCAGCCAGGGCTTCTTTCGTTGCACGGCGAGCTTGCTTGTTCGGGATCAGGAAGTTACGTGCGTAACCGTCCTTGACCTTCACGATGTCGCCCAGGTTACCCAGATTGACGACTTTTTCCAGAAGAATGATTTGCATTCGGATGCTCCTTATCGCGTCGTCGGGTTAAGCCTTGTGCTGGTCGGTGTACGGCATCAGCGCGAGGAAACGCGCGCGCTTGATAGCCGTGTCCAGCTGGCGTTGATAGTGCGCCTTGGTACCCGTGAGACGTGCCGGCGTGATTTTGCCGTTCTCGCCGATGAAGTCCTTCAGCGTTTCGATGTCTTTGTAGTCGATGTACTCGACGCCAGCGGCCGTGAAACGGCAGAACTTCTTGCGCTTGAAGAGCGGGTTCTGTTGCTGACGACGCTTGTCGAATTTCTTACCAGTCGGGCGGGGCATGATTAGTCCTTTCCAATGTCCTGCAATGCTGTGATGTGAAATACCAGAGTTCGCGCGTTTCGGTGCTTTTTAGCCAGAAAACCTGTGAAGAGCGTTTCGACGCCCATCTGACAGTTTTCGAGCTTGCCGCTCGCTTCGCCCGCGGCGACCGCCTGCATGGTCAGTTCGACCTGACGGGCAATGCCCGCCTCGACGACTTCCGTGCGGTGGTGCAACGTGCAGCTTGCAATCGGAACGCCGGCGGGCGTGTACCGCACCGCTTCGCGTTCGACGACGCTCGCCGTGAGTTGCAGCCGGTTCATGTACTTGAGATGCCTTCGTGTACGTGAGCGGAGCGACGCTGCGCGTCTGGTAGCTTAAATAGTGTGACTTAAGCCTGCGCTTCGGTCGGCTGAGCGGCTGCCGACTTCTTGGCTTCTTCGCGCTGCACTTCCTTCATCATCGGCGACGGGCCGGTTTCGGCCTTCTTCATCTTGACGATCAGGTGACGCAGAACGGCGTCGTTGAACTTGAACGCGTGTTCCAGCTCGTCGAGCGTGGTCTGGTCGCATTCGATGTTCATGCAGACGTAGTGAGCCTTCGCGAGTTTCTCGATCATGTAGGCCAGTTGGCGACGGCCCCAGTCTTCGACGCGGTGGATCTGACCACCGTGCGACGTGATCGTGCTCTTGTAACGCTCGATCATGGCGGGCACTTGCTCGCTTTGATCGGGATGCACGATAAAGACGATTTCGTAATGACGCATTACACACTCCTTGTGCTGACTTTTGGATAGAAGCCGCCCGGGCGTCGGAACCGGTGCGGCAAGTGAGAAGCCCGAAAGTGTAACCCGATTGGGGACGGGTTGCAAGGCACTCCGCTGATTCGGCCGTGGAATCGGATGTGTTTTCAAGAGCTTAGGGGTTGCAGAACCGGGAAATTCGGGCAGCGGCAGCCCCTCAACCCGCTTCCGTGCGTTGACTGCCGCTCTGCAAGCGCGCTCTGAGCGCCGCTTCGAAGCCCGTGAGCGCATTGGGCGCGGCGTCCGTGATCGCCCACCAGGTCATGCCCGCCGCGTCCCAGTGCGCGATCGAATAGCCGTCGTGACCGAGCGCCGCCGGCGCTGCGCCCTCCGCCGTGGACTGCGGAAACACGTACACGTCGATCACGTGCTTGCCGTAGCGGTACACGAGCACCGCGACCCGCTGATGCGCGAGGTAGTCGAGCCGGCCGCCCTGAAGCGCGAAGCCGGCGGCCGCCAGGTCCTCGACCGGCGGCGAATAGTCGAGCCGGCCGTTGAACCACGGCTTCACGGTGTGACGGTCCGTCGAAATCACGTCGATGTCGCGGCCGGAGACCTGCGCGCGCACATGGCTTTCGACGAGTTCGTCGGTGAACGGCGAGGATTCGGCCGGACGATGCAGCGTCAGCGTCAGGACCGCGGCGGCCGCGCACAACGCGATCACCAGTGCCGCAAGACCGCCGTGCGCGGCCGCGCGGTTTGCACCGCCCGCGCCGAGCGGGCCGCCGAAGCCCCCGAGCCATCCGTCGAGCCACGCGGGCCACCACGCCCCGCGACGCTGACGCCGAGGTTGCTGCGTCACCGGTTGCGTCATCCCGGCGGCGGACTTCTTCGGTAGATCGTCGGGCGCCGCCGTCGCGGCCGACACCGCGGCCCCTTCGTCGACGACGCCGGGCAAGCCCGCCACGATCCGCGCCCGCAACGACTGCGGCGCCCGATGATACGGCGCCGCGCGCAGCGCGCCGCTCAGCGCGCGCACGTTGTCGCTCGCGCGCCGGCAATCGTCGCAGCTCTCGATATGCTGCTGGACCCGGCGCGCATCGGGCGCCGGCAATTCGTGATCGGCATTCGCATCGAGGAGCGGCCGTGCTTCGTTACAGTCCATCCGGCGTCTCCTGAGCGGGGTCGGCGGCAGCGCCGGGAATGTTGAGGGGCCGGCCGTCGGCAAACGCCCGGAGCTGTGTCACTGTTGCGGTGGCGGGCATACCCGCCGACGATGCCGGGCGACCGTCGCCGGAACTTTTTGCCGGCTGGGCGCAGGGGGCGGGGGGCGCGGTGGCCGCCGACCTCGCGAGTCGCCCGGACTGCGCATCCCGATCCGACGGCGCCTCCTGCCGGCCACCCTGCTCGCCTTTACGCCCCCCCTTGCCAACCGGCTCCCCTCCACCTCGTTGCTGCGCCATCAACACCTCCGCCAGCTTGCGCCGCCCACGCGCGAGCCGCGACATCACCGTACCGATCGGCACATCGGCCACCACCGCGATCTCCCGATATCCCATCTCTTCGAGCTCACGCAAGATCAGCACCTCGCGATACTCGACCGGCAAACGCGCCAGCGCATCGTGCACCAGTCGCACATCCTCGTCGCGGATCAGCAGTGTCTGCGGATCGTCACCGCCTGCGCTCCAGCCGTCGAGGGTCGCGTCGTCCATCGTTTCGTCGAATTCGAGCATGTCGTGCGACGGCGCGCGCCGCCGCCATTCCGTGTACCAGGTCCGGCGCACGATCGCGAGCAGCCACGGCCGTGCGGAGTCGCCCCGAAACGTATCGAAGAAGCGGAACGCGCGCATGAACGCTTCCTGCACGACGTCCTCGGCATCGTTCGGATTGCCGCACAGCCAGCGCGCGAGGTTGTACGCGGCGTCCAGATGCGGCAACGCCAGCTGCTGGAAGCGGCGGCTTTTCGCGGCATCGGAATCGGCATCGGCGGCGGGGCGGGCACTAGGCTCGCCCCGCGCGCGGGCGGCGTCTGAGTCGGTCTGGACCACGTGGGTCCCTCCAAGGGCATGGCGGCTGCGTCGTGCGGGTCGCTGCTGTCGCGCGCCCCGCGTGGTGTGCTGACGTGTCTTTCACAGCAGAACTGGCCATAGACCCAGTTTATTCCCGACTTCCGCCAGCAATCGCCAAAAGTTCGGGCTCGCCCGCGCGCCTCTCGCCAACTGATACGCCCGCTAGTACGACGGCCGGTTCCAGTAGTCGTCGCTTGCGTACACGTCTTTCAGATAGTCGATGAAATAGCGCACCCGCGCCGGCACGTAGCGCTGCTGCGGATAGACCGCGAGGATGTCGTAATCGGGCAGCGCATACTCGTCGAGGACGGTTTCGAGCTCACCGCGCGCGAGCTGCTGCTGGATTTCCCATGTCGAGCGCCAGCCCAGTCCGAGCCCTTCCGAAACCCAGCGATGCAGCAGTTCGCCATCGTTGCAGTCGAGGGAGCCCCCCACCCGCACCGTCGCGAGCTTGCCGTTGCGGCGAAAATACCAGCCGCGGTTCTGGCCGCCTTGCAGATTGAACGCGAGGCAGTTGTGGGCCGGCAGATCCTCGAGCGTCTTCGGCTTGCCGTGACGACGGAAATACTCGGGCGTACCGCACACCACGCGCCGGTTCGACGCGAGCTTCACCGCGACGAAGTTCGGATCGACCGTGCCGCCGATGCGAATCGACAGGTCGTAGCCCTCGCGCACCAGATCGACGACCCGGTCGGTCAGATTGAACGACATCTGCAACCCGGGTTTGTCGCGCAAAAATGCGGGCGCGAGCGGCGCGACATGCTTGCGGCCGAACGCGGCCGGCGCCGACACGATCAGATGGCCATTCACCGCGCGGCGCCCCGCGCTCAGTTCGTTTTCCGCCTGATCCCACTCGCTGAGAAGCCCGCGGCAGCGTTCGAGAAACGCCGCGCCGTCCTCGCTGACCACCAGCCGCCGCGTCGTGCGATACATCAGCTTCACGCCGAGGCGCTTCTCCAGCGCGTCGATGCGCCGCCCGAGAATCACCGGCGACACGCCCTCCTCCAGCGCCGCCGCCGCGAGACTGCCCGCATCGGCGACCCGCACGAAGGTTTCGATCTGTTTGAAGCGGTCCATGCTCGTCTCCCACCTGTCTCTTGCCGGGCTGATGCCGGCCGTGCGCCGGTCGTCACGCCATTCCATACTTTTTGTTTCGGAATAAGCGACCCGGACTGATCTTATCAAACCTTTGGCGCAGGCCTACAGTGTCCCTCAACCGACGTAATTACCGACATTGAGGAGACATCCATGGCCAAGATGAGAGCCGTCGACGCCGCCGTTCTGGTGCTCGAAAAAGAAGGCATCGATACCGCGTTCGGCGTGCCGGGCGCCGCGATCAACCCGTTCTACTCGGCGATGCGCAAAGCCGGCGGCATCAGTCACGTGCTCGCGCGTCACGTCGAGGGCGCGTCGCACATGGCCGAGGGCTATACGCGTGCCCAGCCGGGCAACATCGGCGTGTGCATCGGCACGTCGGGCCCCGCGGGCACCGACATGATCACCGGTCTGTACTCCGCCCAGGCCGACTCGATTCCTATTCTGGCTATCACAGGCCAGGCGCCGCGCGCGCGTCTGTACAAGGAAGACTTCCAGGCCGTCGATATCGAAGCGATTGCGAAGCCCGTCACCAAGTGGGCCGTGACCGTGCGCGAGCCGGCCCTTGTGCCGCGGGTGTTCCAGCAGGCGTTCCATCTGATGCGCTCGGGCCGTCCGGGTCCTGTGCTGGTCGATCTGCCGATCGACGTGCAGCTCGCCGAAATCGAATTCGATATCGACACGTACGAACCGCTGCCCGTCTACAAGCCGAAGGCGACCCGCAAGCAGATCGAAGCGGCGCTGACGCTGCTCAACGATGCCGACAAGCCGTTGATCGTATCGGGCGGCGGCGTGTTGAACGCGGTGGCCGAAGACCTGCTCGTGAAGTTCGCCGAAACGGTCGGCGTGCCGGTGATCCCGACGCTGATGTCGTGGGGCGCGATTCCGGACGACCATCCGCTGATGGCCGGCATGGTCGGTCTGCAGACCTCGCATCGCTATGGCAACGCGACGATGCTCGCATCCGACTTCGTGCTCGGCATCGGCAACCGCTGGGCCAACCGTCACACCGGCAGCGTCGATGTGTATACGAAGGGCCGCAAGTTCGTGCACGTCGATATCGAACCGACGCAGATCGGCCGCGTGTTCGGCCCGGATCTCGGCATCGTGTCGGACGCGAAGGCCGCGCTCGAACTGTTCGTCGAAGTCGCCGGCGAATGGAAGGCCGCGGGCAAGCTGAAGGATCGCAGCGCGTGGGTTGCCGATTGCCAGCAACGCAAGCGCACGATGCTGCGCAAGACGCACTTCGACAACGTGCCGATGAAGCCGCAGCGCGTCTATGAAGAGATGAATCAGGTGTTCGGCCGCGACACCTGCTACGTGAGCACGATCGGCTTGTCGCAGATTGCCGCCGCGCAATTCCTGCACGTGTACAAGGCACGCAACTGGATCAACTGCGGCCAGGCCGGCCCGCTCGGCTGGACGATTCCGGCGGCGCTCGGCGTGCGCGCGGCCGATCCGCAACGGCCGATCGTCGCGCTGTCCGGCGACTACGACTTCCAGTTCATGATCGAAGAGCTCGCGGCGGGCGCGCAATTCAAGCTGCCGTACGTGCACGTCGTCGTGAACAACTCGTATCTCGGGCTGATCCGCCAGGCACAGCGCGCTTTCGAAATGGACTACTGCGTGCAGCTCGGCTTCGAAAACATCAACTCGCCGGAGACCAACGGCTATGGCGTCGATCACGTCGCGGTCGCCGAAGGTCTCGGTTGCAAGGCGATTCGCGTGTTCAAGCCGGAAGAGCTGAAGCCGGCGCTGCAAAAAGCGCAGTCGATGCTCGTCGAGTTCAACGTGCCGGTGATCGTCGAAGTGATTCTCGAACGCGTGACCAACATCTCGATGGGCACCGAGATCGACGCGATCAACGAGTTCGAGGAACTCGCTGAAAAGCGTGAGGACGCGCCGACCGCGATCAGCCTGCTCGATTGAGCGTCACGCGTTCGCGGTACCCGCGGCATTCAGCGCGCCCGATGCGCGAGGGCCGAGCTCTTGCTCCGCGCCCTCGCCTCATCACGCCCAGCGCCATTCCCTGACCGACCTGAGAGACAAAGCACCATGCCGAAATTCGCAGCGAACCTGACGATGCTGTTCAACGAAGTGCCGTTCCTCGACCGTTTCGCGGCAGCAGCCAATGCCGGCTTTCACGCGGTCGAATTCCTGTTTCCGTATCCGTATTCGATCGCCGAGTTGGGCGAACGTCTGCAGCAGAACCGCCTGAAGCTGGTGCTGCACAACCTGCCGGCGGGCAACTGGGAAGCCGGCGAACGCGGCATCGCGTGTCTGCCCGACCGGGTCGCCGAGTTCCAGGAAGGCGTCGGCCGCGCGATCGAATACGCAAGCGCGTTGAAGGTGCCGCAACTGAATTGCCTCGTCGGTATTCCGGGCGCGAACGTCTCCGCCGACACCGCCCGCGCGACGATCGTCGAAAACCTGCGCTTTGCCGCGCGCGAGTTGAAGAAGGCCGGTATCCGGCTGCTCGTCGAGCCGTGCAACTCGTACGACATTCCGGGCTTCGCGCTGAACCGTTCGCGCGATGGACTCGACGTGATTCGCGAAGTCGGCTCGGACAATCTGTTCCTGCAATACGACATCTATCACATGCAACGGATGGAAGGCGAACTCGCGGCGACGATCGAAAAGAACCTCGCGCAGATCGCGCATATCCAGCTTGCGGACAACCCCGGACGGCATGAACCGGGCACCGGCGAGATCAACTATCCGTATCTGTTCGCGCTGCTCGACTCGCTTGGCTACGACGGCTACGTCGGTTGCGAATACAAGCCGCGCACGACGACCGAGGCCGGCCTCGGCTGGGTGCAAAGCGTCGCTGGTCAGGCACGCGGCGCGGCACATGCGGCGGCTTGAGACTCGTCAGGCTCAACGCACGCCCCCTATAACCCTGGAGATTCACACATGGCAAAGATCGGCTTCATCGGGCTCGGCATCATGGGCGCGCACATGGCGCGCAACCTCATCAAGGGCGGTCACTCGCTGTTCGTGAACGGCGCGTATCCAGTGCCGGACGACATCGCGAAGAGCGCGAGCGTGGTCGCCAGTTCGACTGCGGTCGCGCAGGCCGCCGACATCGTCATCATCATGGTGCCGGACACGCCTGACGTCGCCAACGTGCTGTTTGCCGACGACGGCGTCGCCGCCGGCCTCAGCAAAGGCAAGCTCGTGATCGACATGAGCTCGATCTCGCCGCTCGACACCCAGGCGTTCGCGAAGAAGATCAACGCGCTCGGCGTCGACTATCTCGATGCGCCGGTGTCCGGTGGCGAAATCGGCGCACGCGACGCGTCGCTGACGATCATGGTCGGCGGTCCCGAGAAGGCCTTCGCTTTAGCCAAGCCGCTGTTCGAGCTGATGGGCAGGAACATCTCGCTGATCGGCGAGAACGGCGCGGGTCAGACCTGCAAGGTCGCGAACCAGATCATCGTCGCGCTGAACATCGAAGCGGTCGCGGAAGCGCTGCTGTTCGCGTCGCGCTCGGGCGCCGATCCGGAGCGCGTGCGCCGCGCGCTGATGGGCGGTTTCGCGTCATCGCGGATTCTCGAAGTGCATGGCGAGCGCATGACGAAGCGCACCTTCAATCCGGGCTTTCGGATCGAGCTGCATCAGAAGGACCTGAATCTCGCGCTCGATGGCGCGCGCAAGCTTGGCATCGCGCTGCCGCATACCGCGAGCGCGCAGCAGTTGTTCAGCGTGTGCGCGGCAAACGGCGGCAAGGCATGGGATCACTCGGCGATGGTGCGCGCGCTCGAGATCATGGCGAATCATGAGGTCGCGCAAACGCCGGATAGCGAGGAGGCGAAGGCGGCCTGAGGTCTGCCTTCGTGGTTCCTGTGTGATTGAGCTCGTCGTCGATTGCGCTGATGGCCGCTTCGGCGTCCGCGCGGCAATGATGAGCACAGGTGGGGCGCCCGTTCGTCGCCCGGCGGCTTCGGCTGCTGGCGCGGCGGAACGGGCAAATCGCGCCGCTCTGGGCTGAGAGCGGCAAGTGGGGTCCGCAGCGGCACCCGGCGACGCCGAGGAAGCCTTGGTCGGTCAGACGTCGTCGTCGGGTGTCCGGCTGTCGGATTCGTCAATCAGTATGTATCGAACACCTTCTGCAACGCAGCCGGCGCCGTATGGCCCGCTGCCAGCGCCAGCATCAACAGCACGCGCGCCTTGTACGGATTCAGCGTACCCGCGCTGACGAAGCCGAGCGCGTCGTCGGCGGCGGCGCCGTTGCGCATCACATGCCCCGAGCCGACACGCGACGAGCGCACCACCGCGATACCGCGCGACACCGCCTCGGCGAGCGCCTGCTGCAACGCCTGATGGAACGAGCCATTGCCCGTGCCCGCGACGACGATGCCGCGCACGCCCGCGGCGACGAGCGCATCGACGGCAGTGCGCGACACACCCGCATAGCTCGCGACGATCTCCACGTGCGGCCACGCCGTATCGATCGCGAACTCGCTCGCAAGCGTATGCGCGCGCACCACGCCGCGCTGAAACTCGACGCGGCCATCCTGCACCCAGCCGAGCGCACCGATTTCCGGCGACTGGAACGCGTCGACCGCATAGGTGCTCGTCTTTACGACGTCGCGCGCGCTATGAATGCGGTTGTTGAACGCGACCAGCACGCCCTGCCCGCGCGAAGCCGCATGCGCCGCGACCGTCACCGCGTTCAGCAGATTCAACGGACCATCGGCCGATAGCGCCGACGCCGGCCGCATCGCCGCGGTCAGCACGACTGGCTTGTCCGACTTGACGGTCAGATGCAGCAGGTAGGCGGTTTCTTCGAGCGTGTCGGTGCCGTGCGTGACGACCACGCCGTCGACGTCGTCGCTCGCGAGTAGCGTGTTGATACGTTGCGCGAGCGTGGTCCACAGCGGCAGCGCCATGTCCTTGCTATCGACGCTGGCGATCTGCTCCGGCGCGATCCGCGCAACCGTCGACAGCGCCGGCACCGCCGCGAGCAACTGATCGACGCCGACGACGCCCGCCTGATAGCCGGACGTGTTGGCGGCGTCCGCTGCCGCGCCGGCGATCGTGCCGCCGGTCGCGAGCACGGCGATGCATGGCAACGCGGAAGTGGCGCCCGGCGTGCTGGGAGGAGTCGGGAGAGAGGAAGTCGAGGTATTCATGGCGGCGATTGTAAGCGATGCGCCGCGCGCCGCCATGCGTGAAAGCGCGAGGCCTAAGCGGCCTCGCGCAACTGCGCCGCGATATCGGTCTCGCTCAGCTGCGGTGCGAACATCTCGATCAGCCGATACGCGTACGCACGCAGGAACGCGCCCTTGCGCAAGCCGACGCGCGTCGTGCTCGCCTCGAACAGATGCTGCGTATCGAGCGCGACGAGTTCGGTGTCGCGCTTCGGGTCGTAGGCCATCGCCGCGACCACGCCGATGCCCATGCCGAGCTCGACGTAGGTCTTGATCACGTCGGCGTCGATCGCGGTCAGCACGACGTCGGGCAATGCGCCTGCTTTCGCGAATGCCTGGTCGATATGCGAGCGGCCCGTGAAGTCCTGGTCGTACGTGACGATCGGGAATTCGGCGATCTCGTCGAGCGTCAGGTTTTCACGGCCGACCAGCGGATGATCCTTCGGCACCACCACCACGTGATGCCACGAATAGCACGGGAACGTGACGATGTCGGGAAAGCGGTCGAGCGCCTCGGTCGAGATGCCGATATCGGCCTCGCCGTTGATGATCATCTGCGCGATCTGCTGCGGGCTGCCCTGACGCAGCGCCAGATGCACTTTCGGGAACACCGACGTGAACTGTCGAACCACCTTCGGCAGCGCGTAGCGGGCCTGCGTGTGGGTGGTCGCGACGACGAGGTGGCCGCTGTCCTGATCCGCGTACTGACGCGCGACGCGGCGCAGATTCTCCGCATCGAGCAGCATCCGCTCGATCAGCTGATGCACGGCCTTGCCCGGTTCGGTGAGGCCCGTCAGCCGCTTGCCGCGGCGAATGAAAATGTCGACGCCGAGTTCGTCCTCGAGATCCTTGATCTGCTTGGACACGCCCGACTGCGACGTGTACAGCACGTTCGCCACTTCGGTCAGATTCATGTTCTGCCGCACGGCCTCGCGCACGAAACGCAATTGCTGGAAATTCATCGATATGTCTCCGGTTCTGCCAGAGTTGAGTTATTAGAGCCGCCAAATGCCAAATGGAACCACTCAGTACGGCCGATACGTTTTTCTCCTGCTTCGAGCGCCGCACGGCGGCGCTGCCATCTCACTGCGCCGGAAACACCCGCAGCGCGCGCGGCACCGCGGTCACGCCGTCGCCGACCGCGAGTTGCAGATCACGCCACGTTTCGCGATCGAGTTCGGCTTCGAGCAGATTGCCCGCGCGACCGGCGAGCTCGACGCGCACCGAGCCGCCGAGCGTCACCACGCGCCGCACGTCGACGACGATGCCGTCGCGATGCCCGGCCGCCTGCCGATACAGCTGCAGGTCATGCGGCCGCACATAGGCGAACGCCGGACCGCTGAAACCCGCCGTGATCGCGACCGGCAGCGCGGCGCCATCGACGACGAAGCCTTGCGCATCGACGTTGCCGTGCAGACGGTTCGCCGCGCCGAGAAACTCGTAGACGAACGGCGTCTGCGGATGGTCGTACACGTCCTGCGGGCTGCCCACCTGCTCGACATGGCCGCGATTGAGCACGACGATGCGATCGGCCACTTCGAGCGCCTCTTCCTGATCGTGCGTGACGAAGATCGTCGAGATATGCAGATCGTCGTGCAGGCGGCGCAGCCAGCTGCGCAGTTCCTTGCGCACCTTCGCGTCGAGCGCGCCGAACGGCTCGTCGAGCAGCAGCACCTTCGGCTCGACGGCCAACGCGCGCGCAAGCGCGATGCGTTGCCGCTGACCACCGGACAGCTCCGACGGATAGCGTTGCGCGAGCCAATCGAGTTGCACGAGCTTCAGCAGTTCATGCACCTTCTCGCGAATCACCTTCTCCGACGGACGTTCCTTGCGCGGCTTCACACGCAGGCCGAACGCGACGTTCTCGAACACCGTCATATGACGGAACAGCGCGTAATGCTGGAACACGAAGCCCACCTCGCGCTCGCGCGCGCCGACCGCCGCGACGTCCTGACCTTGCAGCTCGACCTGGCCGCCGTCCGCGTATTCGAGGCCGGCGATCACGCGCAGCAGGGTCGTCTTGCCGCAACCCGACGGCCCGAGCAGCGCGACGAGTTCGCCCGGCGGAAAGTCGAGCGACACGTTGTCGAGCGCGACGAAATCGCCGAAGCGCTTTTGCAGGTTACGAACGGTGATACCCATTTACAGCTCTCCTTGCTTGAGCGGATGTCGCTGCGACGCAGGCGTGGCGTTGACGAAAAACGAATGAGAAGCGGACTGCGCGCTATTGGCCTGTGACGCATCGGCCGGCGCCGGTCCCGCATGCGCGGGCACCTCACGCGCCGCCGACAGTTCCGCCGACATATGACGCTCGGCCAGCAGCTTGAGCCCCAGTGTGACCAGTGCCAGCAGCGCGAGCAGCGAGGCCACGGCGAACGCGGCCGAGAAGTTGTACTCGTTGTAGAGGATTTCGACGTGCAGCGGCATCGTGTCGGTCTGCCCGCGAATATGGCCGGACACCACCGACACCGCACCGAACTCGCCCATCGCGCGCGCATTGCACAGAATCACGCCGTACAGCAGGCCCCACTTGACGTTCGGCAGCGTCACACGACGGAACGTCTGCCAGCCCGATGCGCCGAGCACGTGCGCGGCTTCTTCCTCGTCGTTGCCCTGCGCCTGCATCAGCGGAATCAGTTCGCGCGCGACGAACGGGAACGTGACGAAGATCGTCGCGAGCACGATGCCCGGCACCGCGAAGATGATCTGCACGTTGTGATCTTCGAGCCACGGGCCGAACCAGCCCTGCGCGCCGAACATCAGCACGTAGATCAGACCGGAGATCACCGGCGACACCGAAAACGGCAGATCGATCAGCGTGGTCAGCAGTGCCTTGCCGCGGAAGTCGAACTTCGCGATACACCACGACGCCGCGAGGCCGAACACGAGGTTCAGCGGC
The DNA here is from genome assembly GCF_040948765.1 of Paraburkholderia sp. BR10923. Taxonomy (NCBI): domain Bacteria; kingdom Pseudomonadati; phylum Pseudomonadota; class Betaproteobacteria; order Burkholderiales; family Burkholderiaceae; genus Paraburkholderia; species Paraburkholderia sp. BR10923. The sequence continues at coordinate 160,415 of NZ_JBFPKO010000008.1, forward strand.
ACAGCGATCGACGCGGTGAGCAACGTGAGCTTGATCGCCGACAGCGCATCCGGATCGGCGAGCGCTTCGAAGTAAAAACGCAGCCCCTTATTCAGCGCCTGATAGAACACCGCGGCGAGCGGCACGACCAGAAACAGCGCGAGAAACAGCAGTGCGACGCCGATCAGCAGCCAGCGCACCACGGGCGGTTCGCTGACCGGATCGGGGCGACGCGCACCGCTCGCCGGGTTGGTCGGAAGACGGCTCATTGCACACCTCCACCGATTGCCGCGACGCTCGTGGCCACTGGCGCCGGCCCCGCATTGCCGCGGCTCGTGCGCCGCTGCAGCCACCACTGCAGCGTATTGATCAGCAGCAGCATCAGGAACGACACGACCAGCATCACGACCGCGAGCGCGGTCGCGCCCGCATAGTCGTATTGCTCGAGCTTCGTGATGATCAGGAGCGACGTGATCTCCGACTTCATCGGCACATTGCCGGCGATGAAGATCACCGAGCCGTATTCGCCGAGCGCGCGCGCGAAGGCGAGCGCGAAGCCGGTCAAGAGCGCCGGGAACACGGCCGGCAGCACGACGCGGCGAAACGTGAGCCAGCGCGACGCGCCGAGGCACGCGGCCGCCTCTTCCTGCTCGCGCTCGAACTCCTCGAGCACCGGCTGCACCGTGCGCACGACGAACGGCAGGCCGATGAACGTCAGCGCGACTAGCACACCGACCGGCGTGAACGCGATCTTGATGCCGAGCGGCGCGAGGAACTGGCCGATCCAGCCGTTACCCGCATACACGGCCGCGAGCGAAATGCCCGCGACCGAGGTGGGCAGCGCGAACGGCAGATCGACGACCGCATCGACGATGCGCTTGAACGGAAACGTGTAGCGCACCAGCACCCACGCGACGAGAAAGCCGAACACCGCGTTGATCAGCGCGCCGCCGAGCGCCGAGAAGAACGTCAGCCGATACGACGCGAGCACGCGCGGCGACGCCACCGCACGCACGAACTGGTCCCAGTCGAGCGTCGCGGTTTTCAGAAAGGTCGCCGCCAATGGAATCAGCACCACGAGGCTCAAATAAGCCACCGTGATGCCGAGTGTCAGGCCAAAGCCGGGCAATGCGCTCGGCTTGCGGAAGGTCAACGTGGTCATGCTGGATACTCGTTCATGGTTGATGCTCGCGCGGTTGTTCGTGTTGCGGTGTTGCGGTGTTGCGGTACTACCGCCCTGCTGGCCAGCGGGTCCCGGTTAGCCGAAAGCGCGCCCATTGGGCGCGCCCTTGTTGCCTGTGCCCGTGCTTCAGGCGATGCTTGTTACTGCGGCTGATAAATCGAATCGAATACGCCGCCGTCCGCGAAATGGGTCTTCTGCGCGTTGGTCCAGCCGCCGAACGAATCGTCGATCGTGTACAGCTTCAGCTTCGGAAACTTCGCGGTCAGGTCGGCCGGCACCTTGTTCGAACGCGGACGATAGAAATTGCGCGCGGCGATCTCCTGCCCTTCCTCGCTATACAGAAAGTTCAGATACGCGTCGGCCAGCTTGCGCGTGCCGTGTTTGTCGACGACCTTGTCGACCACCGCGACCGGCGGCTCGGCCAGGATGCTCACCGTCGGCACCACGATCTCGAACTTGTCCGGACCGAACTCCTTCACCGACAGAAACGCCTCGTTTTCCCACGCGATCAGCACATCGCCGATACCGCGCTGCACGAAGCTGGTGGTCGCGCCGCGCGCGCCCGAATCGAGCACGCCGGCGTTCTTGTACAGCTTGCCGACGAACTCCTTGGCCTTCTGGTCGTTGCCGCCCGGCTGATGCTCGGCGTACGCCCACGCGGCCAGGTAGTTCCAGCGCGCGCCGCCGGAGGTCTTCGGATTCGGCGTCACGATCGACACGCCCGGCTTCACCAGATCGTCCCAATCCTTGATGTGCTTCGGGTTGCCCTTGCGCACCAGAAACACGATCGTCGACGTGTACGGCGAGGCGTTGTCCGGCAGACGCTTCTGCCAGTTCTTGTCGACGAGCCCCTTGTTCGCGATGGCGTCGATGTCGTAAGCGAGCGCGAGCGTCACGACGTCGGCCTGCAGACCGTCGAGCACCGAGCGAGCCTGCGCGCCCGAGCCGCCGTGCGACTGCTTGAAGGTGACGGCTTCGCCGGTCTTGGCCTTCCATTCTTTGCCGAATGCCTGATTGATGTCCTGATACAGCTCGCGCGTCGGATCGTAGGACACGTTCAGCAGCGTGGTGTCGGCGTTCGCGACGCCGCTTGCGCCCACCATGCCGAGCGTACCCGCCGCGCCGACGACAAGCGCCGTGATCAGTTTTCTGGTTCGAGCCGCGAGCCCCGTATGCCGATGGTTCATTTCAGTTTCTCTCCGCGTGATGGTCCGCTGATAAGCGTCTGGTGTTGTTTTGCGTCGCGGTCATGTGCACATGAGCGCTAACCCGGAAGCCAGTCTATCGAAGGGCTTTCATCATTAAAAATAATGTTTCTTCATTTTTTAATGCCCAAAAGTGGTAACGGCAGAGGCGCCGGCTGTTCAGACGCCGAAATCGTCGCCATGTCGCCGATAAACGACGCCCCAGCGCGCCCCTTGCGTCGAACTTAAAGTAAAGCTTGAAATGCGCCGAATACTGTATAAAAATACAGTCACCTGTTCATACATACAGTGGCCATGACCAAACTCACCGCACGACAGCAGCAGGTTTTCGATCTGATCCGCCGCGCGATCGAACGCACCGGCTTTCCGCCCACTCGCGCGGAAATTGCCGCCGAACTCGGTTTCAGCTCGGCCAATTCCGCGGAAGAGCATCTGCGCGCGCTGGCGCGCAAGGGCGTGATCGAACTCGCGGCCGGCGCGTCGCGCGGCATCCGCCTGCTGTCCGGGCAGGAGGATGCGCCGCACCAGTTCACGCTGCCGCATGCGGGCCTGATGCAGTTGTCACTGCCGCTGATCGGCCGGGTCGCGGCGGGTAGCCCGATCCTCGCGCAGGAACATATCTCGCAGCACTACGCGTGCGACCCGGCACTGTTCTCGAGCAAGCCCGACTACCTGCTGAAGGTGCGCGGCCTGTCGATGCGCGACGCCGGCATTCTCGACGGCGACCTGCTCGCGGTGCAAAAGCGCAGCGAAGCGAAAGACGGCCAGATCATCATTGCGCGGCTTGGCGACGACGTGACGGTCAAGCGTCTGAAGCGCCGGCCGAACGGCATCGAACTGATCGCCGAAAACCCCGACTACGACAACATCTTCGTGGAAACCGGCAGCGCGGATTTCGCGCTCGAAGGGATCGCGGTCGGGCTGATTCGCCCCAGCGAGTTCTGATCTTTGTTGCCGGAACGCTCGCGCCGGTTTGTCCGAACCAAGCCGCATTAACGCCCGCATTAACGCCCGCATTACGCCGCGCATTCAAGCCGCATCGTCTGGAGAGACTCATGGAACGCCTTGCCCGCCTGCTGCCTTTTCGCCAGTTCGGCCGTCTGCGCCATCTGCGCAAGCTCACGCCTTGCGCGCCGATCGACGCGCCCGCGGCGCGCACGCCGTCGCTGTTCGACGTGCCTGCCGAAGCTTGCGGTCTGCCGTCGTCGTTGCCGGCGTTTGCGCGCGTATCGCTGAATTCGGCGCTGAATGTCGCGGAGCCCGCGCGCCGCGCTCCGGTGCGGGTCTATCATGGACCGTCGCGACTGATCATGGTCGGCACCGTCGACGCCGTATGCCGTATGATCGATCGTTGCATAGCCGACGAAGCCAACGTGCACGGCGCGGTGTTCGAAGCCTGAGCGAATTCTGAGCACGCATGCAATAAGCACTTCGGATGTTCAGAGATTCGCGTGGGATGGGATCGTTTCGACCTCGCCGTGGTCGACGTTAGATCATCACTGACGTGGAGTCCCATTCGATGACAATTCCGAAACGAACACAGGGCAGCGCCACCCGGCCGCTGCTGATCACGCTGATCGTGGTGATCGTGATTGCCGCGCTGGGCTTTATTTACGCGTCACCGTATCTCGCGGTGAACAATCTCAAACGCGCGGCAGACGCGCGTGACGTGCAAACCGTCAATCAGTACGTCGACTTCCCCGCGCTGCGCGATAGCCTGAAGCAGCAGGTGGGCGCCATGCTGACGCACCGGCTCGAAGCGGATGCCGGGAACAAGATGGCCACGATCGGCGCGGTGATCGGCGTGACACTGATCGGCCCGCTCGTCGATGCCTATGCGACACCCGACGGCGTCGCGGCACTGCTGAACGGCATGCCGCCGCGCGGCACACCGGGCGAGCAACCGTCAGCACCGCCAGCCGCGGGCGGAGAAGCGCCGGCCGCATCGGCCGCGGGCGACACCACCACGCACGCAAGCGCGCCGCCGCCCGGGCGCCAAAGCACGGCCGGCTATCGGAGTCTCAACGAGTTTGTGGTCACGTACCGGCGCGGCGAAGGCAACGCGAACTATTCGGCTATCTTCCGTCGCGAAGGGCTGGTCACGTGGAAGCTCGCGGCGATCAATCTGAACGAGTGAGGTTCAAGCCGTGAACTGAAGAGATGCGCGGGCTGGCCATTGGAGCCAGCCGCGTGTCAGGTTTGTTCGTATTACGCCGCGGCCGCCTGCTGCTGCTCCTGCGCGGACGAGCACGCCACCAGAATGCTGCACGACACGCGGTCGAGCAGCGGCGTGTTGCCCGCCCCCATCCACCACCTCGACAAACCGGTCCGGCAGCGATGTCCCACCACCACGAGGTCGACGTGCAACTCGTTGGCAAGATTGGCGATCTCGTCGATCGGATGACCGAATGCGAAATGCCCCTGCGCGTTCACGCCTCGCTCGGTCAGCCAGTTCACGCCCTCCTGCAGAATTTCGCGGGCCGTTTTTTCGAAGCTTCCGCAGGCCACATCGGTCAATAAGCCCGCGCTTTGCGCGATGCTGGAACGCATGTCTACTACCGACAGCAGATGCGTTTCCGCCTTCAGGTCCAACGCCAGATCGGCGCCGCAACGCAGGGCTTTGCGGCCTTCGCGCGAGCCGTCGTAGCACAACAGGATTTTCTGGTAGCTCGCCATCTGTCTTCTCCCATTCGCGCGGAAAGCGCGGTCTGAATCAATCATGGTGCGCCGCAATTCGGCTTGCAAGGGATGGAAAACGCTAAGTGCATAGTCGGTGCGTGCTGAAGCCGTCTGCACAAGCGTTGGGCCACCTGGAGCAGTGTTCGCACACGTTTGCGGCACCGCAAAAGTTCGTATGCGAACGCATCGCATCCCCATGCATTACGCGTTCCCGGACACCCGCTCGCGTCAGTGGCCGATACCCTAGAATAAGCGGCCTGTGCGCAATGCGTGCGTCGCAGGTATGTTGTGTGTCTTGCGCGTACGTTATGTCTTCTTCCGGAGCCTCGCTCGAGTCATGCCCGCAGCCCCCATCGAATTCCATCAGGTCAGGAAAAACTATGGCGAAAAAACAGTCGTCGACGGATTGTCGTTTCATGTGAACACCGGCGAATGCTTCGGGCTGCTTGGCCCCAACGGCGCCGGCAAGACCACGACGCTGCGCATGCTGCTCGGCATCGCGGCGCCCGACGCCGGCGCGATCCGCCTGTGCGGCGAACCGATCCCTGGCCGCGCGCGCCTCGCGCGCTCGCGCGTGGGCGTGGTGCCGCAGTTCGACAACCTCGATCCCGATTTCACCGTGCGTGAAAATCTGCTCGTGTTCGGCCGCTACTTCGGTCTGAGCGCCGCGCAGTGTCGCGCGGCGGTGCCGGGTCTGCTCGAATTCGCCCGCCTCGAGAACAAGGCGGACGCACGCGTGAGCGAACTGTCGGGCGGCATGAAGCGGCGCCTCACGCTGGCGCGCGCGCTGATCAACGATCCCGACGTGCTGATCATGGACGAACCGACCACCGGTCTCGACCCGCAAGCGCGCCATCTGATCTGGGAGCGACTGAGATCGCTGCTCGCGCGCGGCAAGACCATCCTGCTGACCACGCACTTCATGGAAGAAGCCGAACGGCTCTGTCATCGACTGTGCGTGATCGAGGAAGGACGCAAGATCGCAGAAGGCGCGCCGCGCGAGCTAATCGAGTCCGAGATCGGCTGCGACGTGATCGAGATCTATGGTCCCGATCCGTTTGCATTGCGCGACGAACTCGCACCGCTCGCCGAGCGCACCGAGATCAGCGGCGAGACCCTGTTCTGTTACGTGAACGACGCGCAGCCCGTGCATATGCGCCTGAAGCAGCGCGCGGATTTGCGCTATCTGCATCGGCCGGCGAATCTCGAAGATGTGTTTCTGCGGCTCACCGGCCGCGAAATGCAGGACTGAACCCGCAGCGAGACACTTGATGGACGCACGCACCTACGAAACCCACGACGGCACGCCATCGGCACAAGAGCCGTTCGGCGCCTTCCCCGCCAATGCCACGAACTGGATCGCGGTATGGCGCCGCAACTATCTGGTGTGGAAGAAGCTCGCGATTGCGTCGATGTTCGGCAACCTCGCCGATCCGATGATCTATCTGTTCGGTCTCGGCTTGGGGCTCGGGCTGATGGTCGGGCACGTCGACGGCGTGTCGTATATCTCGTTCCTCGCGGCGGGCACTGTGGCGTCGAGCGTGATGATGTCGGCGAGCTTCGAGTCGATGTATTCGGGCTTTTCGCGCATGCACGTGCAGCGAACGTGGGAGGCGATCATGCATACGCCGCTCACGCTCGGCGATATCGTGCTCGGCGAGGTAGTGTGGGCCGCCAGCAAATCGGTGTTGTCGGGTGTGGCGATCATGCTGGTGGCGGGCGCGCTCGGCTATGCGAGTTTTCCGTCGATGCTGCTCGCGCTGCCGGTCATCGTGCTGGCCGGTCTCGCGTTCGCGAGCCTCGCGATGATCGTGACGGCGCTCGCGCCGTCGTACGACTTTTTCATGTTCTATCAGACGCTCGTGCTCACGCCGATGCTGCTGCTCTCCGGCGTGTTCTTTCCGATCTCGCAGCTGCCCGGCCCCGCTCAAGCGGTGACCGCCGCGCTGCCGCTCGCCAATGCGGTCGATCTGATGCGCCCGGCGATGCTCGGCCGGCCGATGGAGCACGCGGCGCTGCATGTGAGCGTACTGGCCGCTTATGCAGTCGGCGGCTTTATCGTGTCGGCGATCCTGTTTCGGCGCCGCATGATGAAGTAAGCCGAACGCGCCGGTGGTCGCTATGAGCGTTTGCTATCGTTGCGCGCTCAGTCCTCGTCGTCGGTCCACGGAATGTCGACGTCGGAGATGAACGCGACCGTCGCGAACGGGCCGCCCTCGTGACGCCCGATCTTGCCATCGGCGCGCTGCCATTCGACCCGGAACACGGTGGCCGGATCGTCCGCGATCAGCCGCACCGTACGCAATTCGTCGGGATCGGCATCCTCGACCGGACCGTCGAGCGAGATCAGCAGCGCCTGCGGCCACAGACCATCGGCGGGATCGTAAATCTTGTCGCCGTCGTGAATCAATGTGAAGGCTTCCACACCGATGGTCGCCGACGCATCGACGATCATCTTGGCGAGCGCACGCAACAGCGCGGTCGCTCTCGCCGAATTTGCCTGGCGGATCGCGAGATCACCGCGCGTGAGCGCCTGCTCGAGTTTCGGATTGGTTTTCTGTTGCGCCATGGATGTGTTGGTCCTATCGCTCTGTTGTGGGCAACGCGCCATCGGGACGACGCGCCGCGTTTCTTTTTGGGTGCATCTATTGCCGCTTGTGTGCATCGCAGCATCGCGGGTTGCGCGGCCGGTCCGCGCTTCGACTGCCATTGTTCTGCCGTTTCCCCTGATCGTGGCGCGCACCATCAGGGTCGTTTTCTCAGGGCCGTCCTTGCCGTCCACCACAGTTTAGGTCGTGATTTGGATTCCGGGAGAACATTTGCCGCTTAGTGCGTGGCATGTGTCGCATTTCATGCATCGGCTCGCGGGCGACGCGGCGTGCGCTTGCCGCGCCCTCGGTCCGCCTTCGAGGCCTGAGCCCCGGCCGGCTTCGGATCCGCGATCCGTGCGATCAGATGGTCGCGAAACGCCCGCACCGACGGCGGCAACTCGCGCCCCGCCATCGTCTGCACCTGGATACTGCGCTGGCGCATCTGCGGGTCGGTCAGCGGAATCACGACGAAGCCGTCGGCCGCATAGCGGTCGCGCACCGACAGCAGCCCCGTGAACATGATCGCGCCGGACTTCTGCGCATAGCGATAACTCGCGCCGCTGTTGTTGCAGATAAGGTCCGGCTCGAGCAGGATGCCTTCGAGCGCACAGGTGATGTCGATCAACTGGCGAAGCGTGGTGCCGGTCTCCGACAACACCAGCGGATAACGGCTCACCTCGGCGAGCGACAGCTTCGCGCGCGCCGCGAGCGGATGATCGACACGCACCAGCACGAACACCGGCGCGCGCTCGGTGTGCTCGACCTTGACGCCCTTCTCCGGCGCGAGGCTGAACGACAACGCGATGTCGACGTCACCGTCGCGCACATGCCGGGTCGCGTCGGCCGGCGACATCACGGTCAACGTGAAATCGATGCCGGGATGCTCGGCGCGGAAATCCGCGATCGCGGCGGGCAGGAAGTCGACCGCGAAGCCCTCGGCGGTCGCGATCTTGATCCGGCTGCCGTGCAGGCTAGCGAGACCGCTGAGCTCCTTCATCACGTGCTCGGCTTCGAGCAGGCTGCGTTGTGCATACGCGAGCAGCCGCTCGCCCGCCTCGGACAGCGCCATGCCGCGCGGACGCCGCTCGAATAGCGTGACGCCGAGTTCGCTCTCGAGCCGCGCGATCTGCCGGCTGAGCGCCGATACCGCGACATGCAGCCGTTCGGACGCGTCGCTCAGCGAGCCGCTGCGCGCGACTTCGACGAAATAACGCAACGCGATGCCATGCAGTGAACGTGCCATCCGGGACGCCTCGATCGAATCGGTTGCAACGGTGCGATGACGCTTTGCCTTTGCGGCAATGCAAGCTTCGAAACATGATCATTGTGACAAAAATGACGCGCTTCTAGAATCGATCGCAATGAGATCGCGGACAAATCGCCCGAAGACCCCGCCATCGGGCCGCGGCCCTCTGCCCGCCTCGCCCATCCCCCGCATTGGAGACACCGACATGAGCCGCCACCAGGCCATCGAGCTTGCCACCCGGCACTTCGAATCCGGCGCTTTTCTCGCCGACCTGAACCGCCGCGTCGGTATTCGCACCGAAAGCCAGGAAAGCGATCGCGGCGCGCTGCTGCGGTCTTATCTGACCAACGAAATCCAGCCCGCAGCGGAGCGCCTCGGCTTCAGCACGCGCATCGTCGATAACCCGGTCGACGGTTTCGGTCCGTTCCTGATCGCGAACCGTCACGAAGGCGATCATCTGCCGACCGTGCTGATCTACGGCCACGGCGACGTCGTGCGCGGCTACGACAGCCAGTGGCGCGCGCCGCTGACGCCGTGGGCGGTGACCATCGAAGGCGAGCGCTGGTTCGGTCGCGGCACCGCCGACAACAAAGGCCAGCACTCGATCAACCTCGCCGCGCTCGCGTGCACGCTCGCCGCGCGCGACGGCAAACTCGGCTTCAACACGAAGCTGCTGATCGAAATGGGCGAGGAAACCGGCTCGCCGGGGCTCGATGCGATCTGCCGCGCGCACCGCGACGAACTCGCCGCCGACGTGCTGATCGCCTCCGACGGCCCGCGTCTCGCCGCGCGTCGTCCGACCGTGTTTCTCGGCTCGCGCGGCGCGGTCAATTTCAAGCTGTCGCTGAACCTGCGCGACGGCGCGCATCACTCGGGCAACTGGGGCGGCCTGTTGCGCAATCCGGCGACGGTGCTCGCCAACGCGCTCGCGAGTCTCGTCGATGCGCGCGGCGTGATCGCAGTCGACGGCCTGCGTCCGCCGCCGATCCCGGAGGCCGTGCGCCGCGCGCTTGCCGACATCACGGTGGGCGACGGTCCTGGCGACCCCACCGTCGACGACAACTGGGGCGAGCCGGGGCTTTCGGCGCCCGAGCGCGTGTTCGGCTGGAACAGCTTCGAAGTGCTGGCCTTCAAGGCGGGCAATCCGGAGAACCCGGTCAACGCGATTCCGCCGTCGGCGTTCGCGGTCTGCCAGTTGCGTTTCGTGGTCGGCACGGATTGGGAAAATCTCGGCAAGCATCTGCGCGCGCATCTCGATGCGCACGGCTTTCAGCTGGTCGAAATCGACGTCGAACGCGGCGCACCGGCCACACGGCTCGATCCCGACGATCCGTGGGTCACATGGGCGCTAGCGTCGCTCGAAGCGACCACCGGCAAGAAGACCGCGCTGCTGCCGAATCTCGGCGGCACGCTGCCGAACGAGGTATTCGCCGACACGCTCGGCCTGCCGACGATCTGGGTGCCGCATTCTTATCCGGCCTGCTCGCAGCATGCGCCGAACGAGCACCTTCTAGGCCCGGTGGTGCGTGAGGGCCTGCAGATGATGGCGGGACTGTTCTGGGATCTCGGCGAGAATTCGCCGCTTGCGGCGAAGCGCGAGGAAGTGGATGCGGCAAAGGCCGCGACTTGAGTTCGGCTCGCGCCGATCGATTCGCGGTGCCTGCCGCGGCCGCCCCGGCATTCTACCGGGGCGACCGCGGCAAGCGCGTCGCGCTTACCTCGACACCGACATCAAGGCGCCGGATTCGGCTGCAGCTCGTGCAGCTTGTCGATTTCCGCAAGCACTTCCGGCGACAGCTTGACGTCCGCGCTCGCGATGTTTTCCTTCAACTGCTCGAGCGACGTCGCGCCGATCAGATTGCTGGTCACGAACGGCCGGCTATTGACGAACGCGAGCGCGAATTGCGCGGGCGACATGCCGTGGCGCTTCGCGAGCTCGACATAACGGGTGGTCGCCTGCACGGCTTGCGGCTTGCTGTAGCGCGCAAAGCGCTCGAACAGCGTGATGCGTGCGCCGGCCGGACGCGCGCCGCCTTCGTACTTGCCCGACAGCCAGCCGAACGCGAGCGGCGAGTACGCGAGCAGACCGATGTTGTCGCGATGCGCGTACTCGGACAGACCCGCTTCGTACGTGCGGTTCAACAGGCTGTACGGATTCTGGATGCTGACGATGCGTGGCAAGCCGAGCTTTTCGGCCGCGCGCAGAAACTGCGCGACACCCCACGGCGTTTCGTTCGACACGCCGACATGGCGCACCTTGCCAGCCTTCACGAATTCGGCGAGCACAGTCAGCGTTTCCTCGATCGGCACCGTGTACGCGTCGTCGACCCACGGATATGACGGACGGCCGAAGGTCATCGTGCTGCGATCGGGCCAATGCAGCTGATACAGATCGACGTAGTCCGTTTGCAGACGTTTGAGGCTGTCGTTGAGCGCCTCGGTCAGGTTCTTGCGGTCGAACTGGTTGCCTTCGCCGCGAATATGACGCGGATTGTGCGGCTGACGCGCGGGACCCGCGATCTTGGTGGCGAGCACGATCTTCTCACGCGCGCTCTTGTGCTGCGCGAGCCACGTGCCGATGTAGCGCTCCGTCGAACCTTGCGTTTCGGCGCGCGGCGGCACCGGATACATTTCGGCGGTGTCGATCAGGTTCACGCCGTGATCGAGCGCGTAGTCGATCTGCGCGTGCGCTTCCTGCTCGGTGTTCTGCTCGCCCCACGTCATCGTGCCGAGACCAATCAGGCTGACCTGCACGTCGGAGTCGCCGAGTCTGCGGTATTCCATCTAACTTGTCCTGTTGAAGAGATGAACGGAAAGCGCAGACGTTACCACGCCGGCGCATTACCTGCAGCAAGGCTAGAATGCGGGGCCATGCGTTGCTGCGCGCCGCCTGGCGATTTGCGTAGTACACGCTTTGCGCTCATGAGGCGCGCTTCATCATGACTTCGTTGCCATGAATCACGAACACCTCGAATTGCTGGTCACGCGCGTGATGCCCTACGGGAAATATAAAGGCCGCGTGATCGCCGACCTGCCCGGCCACTATTTGAACTGGTTCGCGAGCCAGGGCTTTCCGCCCGGCGAGATCGGCCGGCTGCTCGCGTTGATGCACGAGATCGATCACAACGGTTTGAAACCGCTGCTCGATCCCTTTCGCAAACCGAAGCCCAACGAGCGTTGAGACCGTCTCCGTGAAAGCGTTGCCAAGCCCGCCGAAAGTCGCGGCGCAGGCAGGCCGCAAGCAATGTCGGGCAGTCCGAATTCAGACAGGTTTTTTCCTTGCGGATCGCGATTGCATGGCCTTTAATCGGCTTAGGTCGTCGCGCTGTGGAACGTCGATAGTGAAGTGGTTCAGTCGTCGTTCACTCCACTGTTTCTTGTGTTCCGGCGCCGTGCGATCCCCCCGCCTTCGTGACTGCCTGTATGTCCATGTCGCAATTCAATCTGTCCGCGTTGCTCGACTTCATCGGTCACGATCTGTCGCCGGTGCATGCGGTCATCCTGTTCTTCGTGATCGGCTACGTCGTGGTCGGACTACCCGTGCATTTCCGCCAGGGCGCGGCCTCGCGAGACGTGTGGGGCACGGCCGCCGGCGTGACGATGGCGGCGATCTACGCGGCGTTCATTGCCGGCGTGTACCCGTGGCTGCATCATGTGTCGGTGATCGCGCATTGAGCGCCCGCCGCCGCCAGCTCGGGACCGAAGCCTTCCCATAGCTGTTCGAGCAATTCGCGTCGCGGCTGCCATCGCCGCATCGACGTGCGATACAACGGCCGGCGCACCTGCGCAGAACTCGCGGCACTCACAGGCCGCGTCGTCTCGCGAAATGGGAGGAGGCAACGTTCGTCCCACTCGAGTCCGCGATGCGCGAGCATGCGACGCACGTTCGGTTCGAAATCGTCGACCAGTTCCTCGTATTCGATCTCGAGCCTCATGCCCGGGGGAAGAACGCGCCGTTAGTGGGCCATCAACTGATCGTAGGCGCGGTGACAGATAGTCCGCGCCGAGAGCACTCCACTGCGCCGCGCCCGCTTTGTTCAGCATCTCGACGTCGATCCGCAGCGGATCGTCTGCGTCGCATCGCTTGCGACTCAAAAGACGAATCGTCCGACGGAAATTTGCAGCGATGCCCTTGAGTAACGTTTCGAATGGTTAACGAAGTGTTACCGCAGCGCCGCTCGGTAAGACGCGAGAAGATCGGCGGAAAGGTCGAGCGTCGCGGCAACGGCTCGCACAGTCGAAGCCTCGAGCGCACAGCGCCGCGCCGACGCCGGTAACGCTCGGACACAAACGCGGCCGAACTCCGTTGCGCGCGGTTTCTCTGAGGTTTATGTGAAGGAGAAAATCGTGACCAGGCTCATTGCATCGATGACGCTGCTAGCGGCCGTGGCAGCGAGCATCACTGGATGCGCCGTCGCGCCGCCAGCGGACTACGGCTATGCGCAACCCTATTATCCCTACGCGTACGGACCGCCTTACTACGGGCCGGTGTACGGCTCGATTGGTTTCTACGGCGGCTTTGGCGGGCCGTGCTGCTATTACGGCCATGGCTATTGGCACGGTCGCGGCGGATGGCATGGCGGTGGTTGGCACGGCGGGCACGGCGGATGGCATGGCGGGGCCGGCGGATGGCACGGCGGCGGATTCGGCGGCATGCACGGCGGCGGCAGCGCCTGGACCGGTGGTGGCGGGATGGGGGGACATGGACACTGAGGCATTCAGGTATTGAGGCCTTGATGCATCGACGAACCGGTGCCCGCCTCCGTCGCGACAGTGACACGGCCTCAGCGCGCCCGGCGCTTTCTGGCCTTGCGGTAAAATTATCGTTTTGATTCAAGCCCGCTCGGCCGTTCCATGTCTTTACCCCGCACTCCCAGCCCCCGCCGCGTGTCCGTCGCCCCGATGATGGACTGGACGGATCGTCATTGCCGCTCGCTGCATCGAATGATTTCGCGCCATACGTGGCTTTACACGGAAATGGTGACGACCGGTGCGCTGCTGCACGGCGACGTGCCGCGCCATCTCGCGTTCACGCCCGACGAAGCGCCGGTCGCGCTGCAACTCGGCGGCAGCGAGCCCGACGATCTCGCGCGTTCGGCAAAGCTCGGCGAGCAATGGGGCTATGACGAAATCAACCTGAATTGCGGCTGCCCGTCCGAGCGCGTGCAACGCGGCGCGTTCGGCGCATGCCTGATGAACGAGCCGCAACTCGTCGCCGATTGCGTGAAGGCGATGCGCGACGTCGTATCGGTGCCGGTCACGGTCAAACACCGCATCGGCGTCGATACGGTCGAGGAATACGGCTTCGTCCGCGATTTCGTCGGCACGATCGCGCAAGCCGGCTGCGACGTGTTCATCGTTCATGCGCGCAACGCGATCCTGAAGGGCTTGAGCCCGAAGGAAAACCGCGAGATTCCGCCGCTCAAGTACGACTACGCGTATCAGCTGAAGCGCGATTTTCCGCAGTTGGAGATCATCATCAATGGCGGCATCAAGACGCTCGACGAAGTCGACACGCATCTTCAGCACGTCGACGGCGTGATGCTCGGGCGCGAGGCGTATCACAACCCGTACGTGCTCGCCGATGTCGACGCGCGCTTCTATGGGGCGACGCAGGCGCCGCTGACGCGCGATCAGGTCGAAGCGAAACTGATCGAGTATTGCGCGACCGAAATGGCGCGCGGCACCTATCTCGGCGCGATCACACGCCATGCGCTCGGGCTGTATCGCGGCGAAGCTGGCGCGCGCGGTTGGCGTCGAGTTTTGTCCGACAGCAAGCGGCTTGCGGCCCGCGATCTGACCATCTTCGACGAAGCGAGACAGCATCTGCGCGAGCCCCTCGAAATTTTTGAATAAAGGACTAGGCAAAGCCAGATCTAGTCCCTATAATCTCGTTTCTTCGTCGGCGAGACAGGTTTTTAAAGCAAGTCAAGCGGATGTTAGTGGTGGCTGTAGCTCAGTTGGTAGAGTCCAGGATTGTGATTCCTGTCGTCGTGGGTTCGAGTCCCATCAGCCACCCCAAAGAATTCAAGCAAACGGCGTTGTGAGCAATCACAACGCCGTTTTCGTTTTGCTGGCGGCCTTCTGCGTTTTCCATGAAGAATGCGCGGTCTTCCGGCCCGCATCACCCCTTCCCGCCTCCTTCCTATTCTCAAAAACCGCTTGGCCAGCAGGGCCGGATCACCGCTCTGGCTTGCCGCGCTTACGTCTGAACGATTGTTTCCTCATCGGGAATAGTAATTTCAGATTATCGGCACAAATTCTCGATAGTAGGGGTATACACTGCCTTCCATCGACGTTGCAGACACCTGGTTCACTGGCTCCTGCAACATCTTCCTGAAATGCAGTCGAAACGTTATCGGAGTCCTACCATGAAGACCAAGTTTATCGCCGCCCTGCTGGTTGCCGCTTCCGCCTCGATCGCCGCTCCCGCTTTCGCAAGCGGCTATGGTCCGGCGCCGTACTATCGTCCGTCGGTTGGCGCGCCGGCTTCACAACAAGGCCAGAACGCCGAGACCGTCGCTGCTGAACGCGCCAACGCGCAATCGAATGCGTACGGTGGCGTGAATAGCGTGTCGACCCAATCGGGCTCGCGCAGCGAGTCCAAGTCGGGCCCGCAATCGGTGTACTTCGGTCACTAAGCCGCCAGCAGTAGCAGTACCGTCGGATCCGCTGCCTCTGCAGGCAGCGATCAAACTGGGCGCCGCGCATGCAGTATCGATGCCGGCGCCCAGTTGCGTTTACGCCGGCTGTAGTGCGCCCGGCACCGTTCCGTCGCGACTATCCGCCATTAGCTGGCCAGCCCCGCATCGATCAACTCGCGCGCCGCACTGAAAGCCGTCTGGGCGGCCGCATGCTCGGTGGACCACAAGCTATCGATATGCACGAGCTGCCAGTCGACCACCGTCGAATCGTCGCGCAGCACCCGGAAATGCGCCTTGACGCCGGTCAGCACCTGTTCGACCGCCACCTCGATGTCATAGTCGCCATAACGCGCCTGATAGTCGCCCATGTCGACGCCCTTCGGCTCCATGTTCGTCTCCGTGGTTTCGCTGATCGCGGGCAAACGAACGCGCGCGACTCACCCGCGACGCGCCGCCTCGCTCTTCATCCCGGCCGCGCGGCCGGCCGCCGATCAGCGGATCAATTGCAGTCGCCGGAAAGATACTGCCGGCCGTTGCAGTTGATTTCGACCCCACCGCTGCCCGCTTCGGCGACGAGGTCGCATGCCAGCAACTCCGCCGCGACGGACTGGGCGACTTCGGGCGCCGTCTGTCCGACGCCGACGTCGTTCAGACGCCGCAACGCTTCGACCGCTTCGGGACTCAAGGACTTCGACATGGCCGTCTCCGTCGGAATGGTCAATTCATCGTAGCAAGTTTCATCGGCGGATGCAGGCGTGCGCGCCCGCAGCGGCCCCGGAACACAGTCTGCTACTAGTGAATGGTGCATACAGCCGCGGGTCTACAGCCGACGCGCGACATCGAAGGAGAACGACATGAAGCGAGTCAATTGGGCCACCCTTACGGCCACTGCTGCAGCGCTGGCGGCGCTGCTCGCGAGCGGCGCGAACGCCGTCGCGCAGACGGGGTCCAGCGCACCGCCGGACAGCCATGCGCCGATGGCCAAACCGCCCGAGGCGGCATCGGGCGCCGGAGGTTCGAGCAACCCGGACAACATGCCGATCAAGCGACCGACGAAGCCGACCAACGACCACATGTCGCACGAGCCGCCAGCAAGCGGCGCAAACGCGAAGTAGCCGCTGCGCACGCCGCTCGCGCTAGCGCAACGTCGTCAAAGCCTCGTCAAAGCCGCGCAATCGACACCTCGGTCGACTTCACGAGCGCAACCACCTCCGAGCCGACTTTCAGTTCGAGTTCGTCGACCGAGCGCGTCGTGATCACCGACGTGACGATGCCGAACGGCGTCTCCACGTCGACTTCGGACACCACCGAGCCGCGAATGATTTCCTTGACCTTGCCTTTGAATTGATTGCGCACGTTGATGGCGGAAATGCTCATTTCAGATAACTCCACAGAAGCGGTTGATAACGGAATGGATCAGATGGGATCGATTTGCTGGAAAGCTCAGACGGCCCATCGCACTTCGGTCGGCCGCGTCAGACGGCCCGGTTCCGGCAAGCCATACGGGTCATAGGGCTCGTACGCGCGATGCGCGAGCGTGTCGTCGTTCGGCGCGTTTTTGAGTACGCGTTGCAACACGTGATCTTCGAGCGCGGCGAAGCCAGCCGACGCCCGCGCCCGCGGCCGCGCAAGCGCGACCGGCTGATCGAGCGCGATGCGGCCCTCCTCGATCAGCAAAATCCGGTCGCCGAGCGCGACGGCTTCGTGCACGTCGTGCGTGACGAGCAGCGCGGTGAAGCGATGCTCGCGCCACAGCCGTTCGATCAGCGTGTGCATTTCGATGCGCGTCAACGCATCGAGCGCGCCGAGCGGCTCGTCGAGCAGCAGCAATTGCGGACGATGCACGAGGGCGCGCGCTAGCGCGACGCGCTGCCGCTGACCGCCCGAGAGTTGCGCGGGCCAGTCGTTCGCGCGTTCGAGCAGGCCGACTTCGGCGAGCACCGCGCGCGCATCGTCGCGCGCACCCCGGCCGCGGCCGAGGCCGAGCATCACGTTCTGCAGCACGCTTTTCCACGGCAGAAGACGTGCATCCTGAAACATGATGCGGGTGTCGAGCGGACCGCCATTGCCGGCGCGTTTTTCGAGCACGCCCCAGCTGGCTTCTTCGAGACCAGCGACGAGTCGCAGCAACGTCGACTTGCCGCAGCCGCTGCGGCCGACGATCGCGACGAAGCTGCCGCGCTCGATCGACAGATCGAAGCCCGACAGCACCTCGCGCTCGCCATAGCGTTTGCCGACGCCGCGCAATTGCACCGCGTAGTCGCTTGCGGAGCGCGCGTCGCTACGGGCCAGTGCAATGGCGGGTTGCAAGCCGGCCGCCCCGTCCCGCTCGATCTCCCCGGCCTCGTTCGCGTCGTGATCCGCGAGCCGCGGCTGCGCGAGCTCGGTCTCGAGGTCGCTGCCCGCGATGCCGCCGAAGGTCGTCGCTAGTGTCGTTGCGCTCATGCTTTTGCTCCTCGCTGATAGGCCGGATGCCAGCGCAGCGACACGCGCTCGAGGCTCTTCGCGAGCATGTCCGCGAGCTTGCCGAGCGCCGCGTACAGCAGAATGCCGACCACCACCACATCGGTTTGCAGGAATTCGCGCGCATTCATCGTCATGTAGCCGATGCCCGATTGCGCGGAAATCGTCTCGGCGACGATCAGCGTGACCCACATCAGGCCGAACGCGAAGCGCACGCCGACCAGAATCGACGGCAGCGCGCCCGGCAGGATTACGTGGCGGTACAGCGCGAAACCTTTGACGCCATAACTGCGCGCCATCTCGATCAGGTTCGCATCGACCGAACGGATGCCGTGGAACGTGTTCACATAGACCGGAAAGAACACGCCGAGCGCCACGAGGAACACCTTCGCTTGTTCCTCGATGCCGAACCACAGGATCACGAGCGGAATCATCGCGAGCGCGGGGATGTTGCGGATCATCTGCACGGTCGAATCGAGCACGATTTCCGCGGGCTTGAACAAACCCGTCGCCAGTCCGAGCACGAGACCGATTCCGCCGCCGATTGCGAAGCCCGACACCGCGCGCCACGTGCTGACCCTCACGTCCGCCCACATTTCGCCGGACTGGATCAGCGACCAGGCCGCCTTCACGACTGCGAGCGGCTCGGGCAGCACGCGTGTCGACAGCGCACCGCTGCGCGCGGCGATTTCCCACGCGAGCAGGATCGCGATGGGCGCGAGCCACGGCACCAGGTGCGCGCCGAAGCGGCGCAACACGTCAGCGCGCGTGGTGGACGCGGGCTGCGGGGTTGCCCCCGTAGCCGCCTTCAAAGCAGTGTCACTCATGTTGGCTTTTCTCCTTGCCAGTCGATCGTCGTGCACGAATCGCGCAGACCGCGCGCCCTCGCTTCGCGCTCACTCAGCTCGCGCTCGCCGCCTTCGGCAAATCGCTGGTGCCGACGATTTCGCCGAACGGCCCCGACAGCGGCCCGTTGGCGACCTTGCTGAAGCGTTGCGGCAGCAGCGGAAACACGAGTTCGGCGAAGCGGTACGATTCCTCGAGATGCGGATAGCCGGACAGGATGAACGTCTCGATGCCGAGTGCCGCATACTCCTTCATACGCGCGGCCACCTGCTCCGGACTACCGACCAGCGCAGTGCCCGCGCCGCCGCGCACGAGCCCGACGCCCGCCCACAGATTCGGATAGACCTCGAGCTGTTCGCGCCCGCCGCGTTTGCCACCGTGCAGCGCGGCCATGCGGCGCTGGCCTTCCGAATCCATCTTCGCGAACGACGCCTGCGCACGCGCGACCGTGTCGTCGTCGAGCTTGCTGATCAGCTTGTCAGCGGCGGCCCACGCTTCTTCCTCGGTCTCGCGCACGATCACGTGCAGACGGATGCCGAAGCGGATCTGCCGGCCGCGTGCCGCGGCGCGTGCGCGAATGTCGGCGATCTTCTTTGCGACCGCTTCGGGCGGCTCGCCCCACGTCAGATAGGTGTCGATGTGCTCGGCCGCGATATCGTGCGCGGCCGCCGACGAGCCGCCGAACCACAGCGGCGGATGCGGGTTCTGCACCGGCGGATACAGCGCCTTGCCGCCTTTCGATTGCAGATGCTCGCCGTCGAAATCGATCGCTTCGTTGCTATGCGAAGCCGTAAGCAGCTTGCGCCAGATATGCAGGAATTCGTCGGTGATTTCGTAGCGCGTGTCGTGATCGACGAATACGCCGTCGCCGGCCAGTTCGGCCGCGTCGCCGCCCGTCACCACGTTGATCAGCAGCCGCCCGTTCGACAGCCGGTCGAACGTCGCCGCCATGCGTGCGGCGAGCCCCGGCGACGACAGTCCCGGGCGAATCGCGACGAGGAACTTGAGCCGCTGGGTCGCGGGAATCAGGCTCGACGCGACGACCCAGGCGTCCTCGCACGAGCGGCCGGTCGGCAGCAGCACGCCCTCGTAGCCGAGCGTATCGGCGGCGACGGCGATCTGCCGGAAGTAGTCGTAATCGGCTGCGCGTGCGCCTTGGGACGTACCGAGATAGCGGCTGTCGCCGTGAGTCGGAATGAACCAGAACACATTCATGTTGTTGCTCCTGCCTGCTCTTGAAAGAAAACGGTGGGCGCGAGCGCCGGCCGCGCGCATCGAGCCGGCAACCGGCAAGGCGCTGCGACGTGCTGAAGGATTGCGAAACGGACGGTGGACTCAGGCCACCGGCAAAAGCGCTGAAAGCCTATGCGCCGGGCGGACGACACCGCGAACACGACCGCACGCGGGCCCTGCGGCAACGGAGATTCGGCATGAGGCTCGACATTGCGACGGTTTTCCTGGACCAACGTGCGCGTGGTGCGCTCGATTTAACGGATGACGGCGACACCAGCGCCGTCTGCATGAGGAAACAGTCTATGGAGCGGTCCGCGGCTTTTGAACGATTTTTTTTAGCTTAGGAATTCCGCTTTCGTGATTAGCCCGGCGCTACCGCATACGGTTGTTGCGCTTTACACACGCGGCCGCGGCCGCCGCACCTCGATCGATATAATGGCGCTCGTTTCCAATCACCCGGTACAGGCGTTGCGATTCGCGTCGCCAGTACGTTGCCGGTGCAATGCATGCACAAAATAATTCTGCCGTTCGTCGCCGGTTTTCTGGCTTCCTTGTTCTTCCGCGAATCGACGCTGGCGCTGATGCACGCCGCCGGCATGATCGACCCCACCGGTTTTTCGACCGCGCCGTTTTTGCCGCTAGGCCTGCCTGAATTCATCGCGAACGCAATCTGGAGCGCGTGCTGGGCCGTGCTGATGGCCTGGCTGCTGCGCGTCGCGCCGCATCGGCACGCGCCGTGGGTACCGGCGTTCGTGTTCGGCGGCATCGTGCTGACGGCGGCGAGCGTGTTCGTCGTCGATCCGCTGCGCGGCATCTGGCCGAGCGGCAACATGCTGCCGCGCCTCGCGGTGGGCTTCGCGGCGAACGCGATGTGGGGCTGGGGCGCGCTCGTGTTCATGCGCGCGTTCATGGCGAGCGAGGCCGAGGAATGAGCGCGTCGCGCGTGAATACGCGCAACGCGTAGATTTTCGCGGACGGGTTCGCGAGGCGGCGCGTTCAGTGCGCGTTCGGTGCACGTTCACCCGCGCAGAGCGACTAGCGGATGCTCGTTCGCCGGCCACGGACTGTCGAACATCTTCTCCACATCGGCCTGGTTGACGTCCTCGATGCGCGCGAAACGCCAGCGCGGCGCGTTGTCCTTGTCGATGATGCGCGCGCGAATGCCTTCCACCGTGTCTCCGAGCAGGAAGCTCGAACGTGTCAGATCGAGATCGACACGCAGCACGTCGGCCATCGACCCTTCCGCGCGCGTGACCACTTCGAGCGAGACCGCCATCGACAGCGGCGAGCGCACGCGCAGCACCGCGATCGTCCGCTCGGCCCACTCCGCCGCGTCGCCGCCGCGCTCGCGCTCCTGTTCGAGCGACGCGAGTATCCGCGCGACGTCGGGCTGCGCGAAATGCCGGTCGATCAACGTGCGCGCCTTCGCGAGCGCGCTCTCCTCGGGCCGCGGCGCGACCTGACAGGCGAGCGTTTCGCGCTCGACGCACGCAACCACATCCGCGCCGCGCTCGAACGGTTCGCGGCTCAACGTAGCGACGAGCGCGGGCAACGCCGCGTCGTCGATGTAGACATCGGCGAGGCCCGCGTACAACGCGTCGGCCGCGCCGATCGTCTCGCCCGTCACCGCCAGATAGCGGCCGAGCGCGCCGGGCGTGCGCGCGAGAAACCAGCTCGCACCGACGTCCGGAAAGAGGCCGATACGCGTTTCGGGCATCGCCATCTTCGTCGATTGCGTGACGACGCGCAGGCCGCCGGTGCGATGCGCGCCCTGCGAAATGCCCATGCCGCCGCCCATCACGATGCCGTTCATCAACGCGATATACGGTTTCGGATACACGAAGATCGCGTGATTGAGCCGGTATTCCTCGCTGAAGAATGTATCGCGGGCCTGCTGGTCGCCGCGTTGCGCCGCCTCGTACATGAAGCGGATGTCGCCGCCCGCGCAGAACGCGCGCTCATGCCGGCTGCGCACGACGACGGCCAGCACCTCGGGGTCGTCGCGCCACTGGTCGAGCGCCGTGTGGATTGCGCGAATCATGCTCGTCGACAGCGCATTCAGCGCTTTCGGCCGCTCCAGTTCGATGAAACCGATGCGGTTGGTTACGTGGGTCGCGATTTCGTCGCTAGTGGCGGGCGAGGCGGACGTGGGCATGGAAAGCTGGGCGCGGCGGCGCGGGTTGACGTGGAACTGAACGTTATCACGGGCCTGCCGCTTTGCGTTTGGTGGCGGGTTCGGGAGCCGGGTCCGTGGAGTCGGCAGGCTCGGAGTGGCGCCGCGCGACGGTTTTCTTGCCGCGCACTGCGGCGCTCTTCGATGCGCCCGCTGCCACGGGCTGCGGCGCGCCGAGCCAAGCGTCGAGCGTTACGCCGACGAGCGTCTCGAGCGGCGCACTCGGAAACACCGGACACGTGAGATTCAACGCGACGATGCCGTGCAGACTCGCCCACAACGCCTCGGCCCACACGGCCGACTCCATCGATGCGACCGACGCCGACAGACGCCCCGCTGCTCGCAACTCGTCGAGCGCGTCGATCATGATGCGCAGCGCGGCGTCGCCGGGGTCGTCGTCGGCGTTGCCTCGGGACGCGGTTGAACCACCGGTCCCGGCGTTCGCGCTTGCATCGTCCCCGTTGCCGCCATCTTTGCCTGCGCCCGCCGCCGCGCCACCGAGCGCCGCGCCCGTATAGCTCGGATCCTCCATGAAAATCAGCCGGTACGTTTCCGGATGCTGAACGCCAAACGCGACGTACGCGCGCCCGAGCGCCTTCAGCCGTTCGGCGGGATCTGCGATCTGCACGAGCGGCACGAAGGTCGCGAGCAACTGCGCGTAACCCTCCTCGCACAAGGCCCGCGCGATGTCGTCGCGACTCGCGAAATGCAGATACAACGTGGCGGGCGAATATTCGATCGCGTCGGCGATCTTGCGCATCGACAGCGCGGCAAAGCCCTCGCGCACGACGATGCGCCGCGCGGCATCGAGGATGCGTTCGCGCAGCGCCTGTTTCTGGCGGTGTTTTCGTTCAGCGATTCCCATGACTCGCAATTTTCAGGTTGACAAACTGAAAAGTCAAATTAAACTGAACGCTGTTTACTGAACAGTGTTCAGTATATTTTCATCGGTCAAACTGAGTCGCCACGTGCACACGCGACGAGGTCGCGCCGCCATCTGAAGGAGTCGTCATGCAAGCCAAGGGAAAGGTCGGTTTATTCGGTGCCGCAGGCGCAGCGGGTCAAAGCATTGCCGCGGCGCTTGGTGCGGCGGGCCGCGATTATCGGATGGTCGGCCGCTCGCGCGAGGCATTGCAACGCTGCTTCGGTGACGATCCGCACGCTGAGATCGTCACCTGGAACCCCGACGACCCCGCCTCGATTCGCGCCGCGGCCGCCGGTCTGCAAACCGTGATCTATCTCGTCGGCGTGCCCTACGACCAGTTCGCGCAGCACCCGCCGTTGATGGAGAAAACGCTGGCTGGCGTGACGGCCGCCGGCGTCGAGCGCTTCATTCTGATCGGCACCGTGTATCCGTATGGCCGCGCGCATGGCAATCCGATTCGCGAAGATCATCCGCGCGAGCCGCACACGTTCAAGGGCCGCATGCGGCTCGAACAGGAAAAGCTCGTGCTGGCCGCGCATGGCCGGAATGGTCTCGAAACGCTGGTATTGCGGCTGCCCGATTTCTACGGACCGGGGGTTGAGCGCAGCCTGTTGCATGGTGTCTTCGTTGGCGCCGCTACCGGTAAGCGCGCACAGGTGCTCGGTCCCATCGACGTGCCGCACGAATTCATCTTTCTGCCGGATGTCGGCCCCGTGGTCGAACGACTCACGCGCACACCCGAGGCTTACGGCCGCTGGTGGCATCTCGGCGGCGTCGGCACGATCACGCAGCGCGAAGTGGCGCACGAGGCCTACGCGCTCGCGGGCCGCGAGCCGAAGCTGATGGTGGCCGGCAAGGGCATGCTGCGCGTGCTCGGGCTGTTCAATCCGCTGATGCGCGAACTGGTCGAGATGAACTATCTGTTGACCGAGCCGATCGTGCTCGACGATTCCGCGCTGGCGACGTTGATCGGGCCGTTCAGCAAGACTTCGTATCAGGAAGGGATCAGGCGGTGCTTCGAAGCGGCGCGCGAGGCAGTGCCGGCGCATGGCGTGAATTAGCGGCAACGCGTTGACGATGCGTTGGTGGAAGGAAAGTTCCGCTCAGCCTGCCATCTGCCCTGGCGGAAAGTGACCACTCTTGAGCAGCACGGGTGTGCCGTTGCTGATCTGCAAATGCTCACGCGCAACGGCCTCGATGCGCGGCCGGCCCGCATCGAACGCACGCAGCCAGCCGTCGAGGTCCTCGCTGTAAGCGCCGAAATGATCCTCGAGCGCTTCCACCGAGATCGCGCACGGCACCGGCTCACCGTCCACCAGCGCTGAAAACACGACGGTCAGATTGGAGTCACGGTAAGCAGGCGCGTCTTCGGGAAAACGGATTTCCATAGTCGCCTCATCAAAAGGTGGCGGCGGGAACGTAACACGCGTGGAAAGCCGCTATGCGCCGCCGATCCGCGCGGGTCCCGCTATGGTACCCGCGCCGCCGGATCACGGTCCAGCGTGCGCGGGCGCCTGCTTCAGGGCATCGTGCGGGAATCGCCGACACGCTCACTGCCCATCCAGCAATCGGTCGACATATTCACGCGCCGCCCGTTCGACGAACGCGAGCGCCTCTTCTTCGCTACTGAAGCGTTGCCGGTCGCCGAGTTCGAGCAACGTTTCCATCCGATGCGGATCGTCCGGGCCGGCTTCGGCGAGGCTAACCGAGCCGACGTAAGTACCATCCGCTTTGGCGTGCGCTTCGCCCGACGCGCCCGACGTGCTGCCCCCCGGCACGAGGCGCGCGGTGGCGCTGATGTAATAGCCGCGATAAGGGCCACTGACCCGTTCAGCCATCTTCGTCCTCCTGTTGCGGTTGCGGAGCTGGAGCCAGTCGCGACGGCGCCGCCTTGATGCTTCAGCATGCGGCGCGCCGCTGCACCGGAGGTGTGCGGGCGCCCCGCCCCATTCCGATAAGGCGCGTTACAGCGCGATAAGTTCTGCGCGCTCGCGAGCCCCACTTTCGCCCCACCCCACGGCCGCGCCGCACGTCAGCCACGCGCGCTGGTCGAACGGTCCAGATCGGCATACTCCATGCTGTTAAAAGGTACTATGACGACACCATTTCGAGGCCAGCGAGCGCAATATGGGAAAATATTTTCTGCAGAATCACGAACTGCCCGAGCCGGATGCAGCGAACCGCTGGTTCGAGTACGCCGAAAGTCATGGGATCGACATCCCAAAAGCGATCAGCATCTGGGAAGACGCGGCCACTGAAGAAGGCGCGGAAGCCCGGCGGCTCGTCAGCGCGGCGGGCATCACCGTCGAAGCGACCTGAGCCTTGGCGCGCGCCCGCGCGTTCCACACCGACCGGCTCCAGCGCGGCAGCAACCTCTATCTGAATGAAAGGACACAACACGATGCATTTCACGACGCAACCGCGGCGCGCCGGCCGATTCCACCGCCTCCGCTCCAGCGCCGCGCTTGCCTTCTTGCGTCGCGCGTCGCTGACGGCCGCATTGCCCTCCGCGCTGCTGCTCGCCGCGGGGCTCGGCGGCTGCGCGTCGTCGAACACGACCACGCTGATCAATCTGCCGAACGGCCAGACCGGCTTCGCGGTCAACTGCAGCGGCGCCAACGCCGGCTCGAGCTGGGCCTCGTGCTACGTGCAAGCGGGGCAGGCCTGCGGTGCGACCGGCTACGACATCGTGTCGAAAGATAACGACGAGGGTGGCACCGCTGGCGGCAGCGTCACCAACGTGGCATCGGCGAATGTGAAAGGCCGCTCGATGATCGTGCGCTGCAAATAAGCCGACTTACGGTCCGTGCGGCAACCGAGGCGGCTTGCGCGGGCGCTCAATGCGCCTGCATCTTCGAGAAGAGATTCAACACCGCGACGCCAGCGACGATCAATCCCAGCCCGATGATCGCCGGCACGTCGGGTACCTGCCGGTACAGCACCAGCGCGACCAGCGTGATCAGCACGATCCCGGCACCGGACCAGATCGCATAGACGATGCCGACCGGAATGCTCCTGAGCGTCAGCGACAGGCAATAGAACGCGATGCCGTAGCCGAGCACGACGACCATCGACGGCAGCAGCCGCGAGAAACCGTCCGAGGCCCGCATCGCCGAAGTCGCAATGACCTCGGCGACGATCGCGGTCGCGAGCAGCGCATACGGGGGTACGCGCATCGCGTCAGCTTTTCGCGAGCGCGAGCTTGCCGTAATCGTGACCCAGATGCGCGCACAGCGCTTCGACCACGAGCTCATGATCGGCGCGCTGCGGCAGACCGGACACCGTGATCGAACCGATCACGCCCGCGCCTTCCACCGTCAGCGGAAACGCGCCGCCGTGCGATGCGTACTCGGTGGCCGGCAGACCGTGCTTGTCGGCGAGCGTCGCACCCGCGAGCTGCATTTTCAAACCGATCGCGTACGAGCTACGGCGAAATTGTGCAACCGTGTTGCCCTTGCGGCGCGCCCAGTCGACGTTGTCGGGCGTCGCGCCGTCGAGAAGGCTGAAGAACAGCGGCTGGCCAAATGTGCGCACGTCGATCGCGGCGCCAATGCCGCGCGCTTTCGCGACCTCGTGCAGATACGCGCCGACTTGCCACGCACGGTCGGCATCGAAACGGGGAAACACGAGGGTCTTTTCCTGAAGAGCGATGACCTGCAGATCGTGAGCGATATCCATGGGGTTCAGAACGGGTCGGAAGAAGAGTCGAAGAGGTCGCCGTCGTGAAGATCCAGCGAGCCGCGTGGAGAATCTGAATTCTAGCGCAGCGTCCGCGCGCGGCTTTCCGGAGCCTTTCCGATAGGTGACGTAGCGGTCGCGGCGCAAAGCGCAATGAAGCCAATCCTTACATGGCTATTGCGCTGTCTGTCTGGCTGGTCTATAATCTTTTCTTCGACGGACGCGGGGTGGAGCAGTCTGGCAGCTCGTCGGGCTCATAACCCGAAGGTCGTAGGTTCAAATCCTACCCCCGCAACCACAACGAAATCATTGAAGGGTTACAACGCATTGGCGTGTAACCCTTTTTTGTTTTTGTGGCCACGATCTGACGAGCGCATTCGAAAATCGACTGTCAAGCGTGTCAGACGCGGCGGCGCTCCCCGCATCGAACCTCCCATCGCGCAGTCCCCGCCGGCGCCTCAGTAATCGCCCGCCCGGGTGATAAACTCCTATCACCCTTTCTCGTCCCCTTTCCAATGAAATTCTGTTCTGTCTGCGGCCACGGCGTCAGTCTGAGCATTCCGCCGGGCGACAATCGCGAGCGCTTCGTATGCAGCAGTTGCGGCACCGTGCATTATCAGAATCCGCGTAACGTGGTCGGCACCGTTCCCGTGTGGGACGACAAAGTGCTGCTGTGCCGCCGCGCGATCGAGCCGCGCTACGGTTACTGGACGCTGCCCGCCGGCTTCATGGAAATGGGAGAAACGACTGCCGAAGCTGCCTCGCGCGAAACGCTCGAGGAAGCCGGCGCGCGCGTCGAGGTGCAGAACCTGTTTTCGCTGCTGAACGTGCCGCACGTGCATCAGGTGCATCTGTTTTACATGGCGCGGCTGCTCGATCTCGACATTGCCGCCGGCGAAGAAAGTCTCGAAGTGAAGCTGTTCGAGGAGCACGAGATTCCGTGGGACGAGATCGCGTTTCCAACCGTCGGCCAGACGCTGCGCTTTTTTTTCGCCGACCGCGCGGCCGGCAGTTTCGGCCTGCATACCGGCGACATCTTCCGCTCCCTGCGCGAAGGTTGAGCGGCGCGCATGGTTCCCTGGCTCGGAGCTGACGATCCGTTTCCGCCCGTCGAGCGCGCGCTCGGCGCCGCGAGCGGCGCGCCCGGTCTGCTCGCGGCAAGCGGCGATCTGCTGCCGTCGCGTCTGATCGACGCTTACCAGCGCGGCATTTTCCCGTGGTATTCGGACGGCCAGCCCGTGTTGTGGTGGAGTCCCGATCCGCGCATGATCCTGCGCCCCGCCGAGTTCAAGCTGTCGCCGTCGCTGCGCAAGACGCTCAAGCGGATGTTGCGCGACGACGCGTGGGAAATCCGCGTCGATCAGGATTTCGCCGCCGTGATGCGCGCCTGCGCGCAGGCGCCGCGCCGCGGCCAGCGCGGCACGTGGATCACCGCCGACGTCGTCGAAGCCTATTCGTCGCTGCATCGCCTCGGCGACGCGCACAGCATCGAAACGTGGTTCGAGGGCAAGCGCGTAGGCGGTTTGTATGGCGTGTCGCTCGGCCGCATGTTCTTCGGCGAATCGATGTACACCGACGTCACCGACGGCTCGAAAATGGCGCTGGCCGCGCTGGTCGGCCACTTGCGACGTCACGAAATAGAAATGATAGACTGCCAGCAGAACACGTCGCATCTGGCGTCGCTCGGCGGCCGCGAGATAGCGCGCAAGGCGTTCGTCGCGCATGTTCGCGCGTCTGTCGGCGCACCGGCCATTCCTTGGCGCTTCGACAAGACCGCCCTGCTCGAAATCCTCGTGCGCGCGGCGTAGGAAAAATCAGGCCGAATCCGGGTCCGCCGCCCATCGAATCGCGGCATCAACCGCCATGCGCGCCGGGTTTGCATTACCAGAGACGCTTCGAGAGCTGCCAACGTGACTCATCCCAACGAGCTGCCTCTTTCGCCGCTTTCCGCGCTGCAATTTTATGCAACGGCGCCCTATCCCTGCAGTTACCTGGACGGCCGCATCGCGCGCTCGCAGGTCGCCACACCCAGTCACCTGATCAATTCGGACGTCTACACGGATCTCGTCAAGGCCGGCTTCCGGCGCTCGGGCGTGTTCACCTACCGTCCGTATTGCGACGGCTGCCGCGCATGCGTGCCGGTGCGCGTGCCGGTCGAGCGTTTTCAGCCGAACCGCACTCAGCGGCGTGTGTGGAGAAAGCACGGCGAGCTGATCGCGACCGTCGCGCCGCTGCATTACGACGAGGAGCATTACGCGCTGTATATGCGCTATCAGTCGGCGCGCCACGCAGGCGGCGGCATGGATCGCGACAGCCGCGATCAGTACGAGCAGTTCCTGCTGCAAAGCCGGATCAACTCCCGGCTCGTCGAGTTTCGCGAGCCGGCGCCGCTGCGTCCCGATGGACGGCCCGATCCGCGCCCCGATGCACAGGGCGCGCTGCGCATGATCAGCATGATCGATATCCTCGGCGACGGCTTGTCGTCGGTCTACACGTTCTTCGAGCCGAGCCTGCCCCATGCGAGCTTCGGCACGTACAACATCTTCTGGCAGATCGAGCAGGCACGCAGCCTGAACCTGCCGTACGTGTATCTCGGCTACTGGATTCGCGAAAGCCCGAAAATGGCGTACAAGGCGAATTTCCGGCCGCTCGAAGGCTTGATCGACGGCGAGTGGCGCGTGCTCGATCCGGCCAGCATCGACTTTCCGCCGGTCGATCTGCCGATGCATGGACGACGCGGTCCGCTCAGGCCGTAGCCGAAGCGCCGTCCGCCGAGTCGTCGCCGGGCCCTGCTCGCCGCCAGCAACGCCCTACAGTCTCATCAAAGCCCAAAGCCGGTAAAATAGCGGGTTCCCATTTTCCGGCCGTCCGGCTTCATCCCGTGTTCAGTTCCCTTTATCCGCTCGTTCGCGCCCAACTCTTTCGCATGGACGCGGAAGACGCTCACCATCTGACTTTGCGCATGCTCGGCGCCGCCGGCCGCACCGGCATCGCCGGCGCGCTCGCCGCGCGCGTGCCGGATTCGCCGCGCACCGTGATGGGCCTCACGTTCCGCAACCCGGTCGGACTCGCGGCCGGCCTCGACAAGGACGGCGCGTGCATCGACGGTCTGGCGGCGCTCGGCTTCGGCTTCATCGAAGTGGGCACCGTGACGCCGCGCGCGCAGCCGGGCAATCCGCGCCCGCGCATGTTCCGGCTGCCGCAAGCGAACGCGGTGATCAACCGGATGGGCTTCAACAACGCCGGCGTCGACCAGTTCGTGAAGAACGTCCAGGCCGCGCGCTATCGCGGCATCCTCGGTCTGAACATCGGCAAGAACGCCGACACGCCGATCGAGCGCGCCGCTGAAGACTACCTGTACTGCCTCGAGCGCGTGTACCCGTTCGCGAGCTACGTGACGGTCAACATCTCGTCGCCGAATACGAAGAACCTGCGCCAGCTGCAAGGCGCCGACGAACTCGACGCGCTGCTCGCCGCGCTGAAGGACAAGCAGCAACGGCTCGCCGACATGCACGGCAAGCTGGTGCCGCTCGCCCTCAAGATCGCTCCGGACCTCGACGACGAGCAGATCAAGTCGATCGCCGACACCTTGCTGCGCCACCAATTCGAAGGCGTAATCGCGACCAACACGACGCTGTCGCGCGCTGCCGTCACCGGCATGCCGCATGCGGACGAAGCCGGCGGCCTGTCGGGCAAGCCGGTATTCGACGCGTCGAACGAAGTGATCCGCAAGCTGCGCGCCGAAGTCGGCGAGGCGGTACCGATCATCGGAGTCGGCGGGATCTTCTCGGGGGAAGACGCACGAGCGAAGCTCGCGGCCGGCGCGTCACTGGTGCAGCTTTATACTGGTTTCATCTACCGCGGTCCGGCGCTCGTCGCCGAATGCGCGCAGGCGCTGCGCTAAGCATCCGCACCCGCGGTGCATATAGACATAAACAAACGGTATTTAGATTGCGATAGTCTCGTTTGCTATGCTCTCGACCGTCAAAACGTCAGACGTACAAAGGAACACGATGAAATTTGGCCTGCTGAAGAAACTCCTCGCCACCGCGCTGATCGGCGCGTCGTTGACCGCCGTCGCCGCGCACGCGGAAGACCTGCTCGACCAGGTCAAGCAGCGCGGCACGCTGCGCGTCGGTCTCGAAGGCACCTTCCCGCCGTTCAACTCGAAAGCGCCGTCGGGCGAGCTGGTCGGCTATGACGTCGACATCGCCAAGGCCGTCGCGGCCAAGCTCGGCGTGAAGCCGGTGTTCGTCACGACCGAATGGAGCGGCATCATCGCCGGTCTGCAGGCGGGCAAGTTCGATGTGATCGTCAATCAGGTCGGCATCACCGACGCGCGCAAGCAAACCCTCGACTTCTCGCCGGCGTACACGTACTCGGCCGCGCAACTGATCCAGCGCAAGGACGACACGCGCCAGTTCACGTCGCTCGAAGACCTGAAGGGCAAGAAGCTCGGCGTCGGTCTCGGCACGAACTACATGGACATGGCGAAGTCGGTGCCCGGCATCGACGTGAAGACCTATCCGGGCGCGCCCGAATACCTGCGCGACCTGGCCGCCGGCCGGCTCGACGCGGCGTTGAACGACCGTCTGATGCTCGCGTACCTGCTGAAGAACTCGAACCTGCCGCTGCGCACCGGCGCGAACGTCGGCCCGGGCAACCCGTCGGGCATTCCGTTCCGGAAGGGCAACCCGCAGTTCGCAAAGGCGATCGACGATGCGATGACCCAGCTCGAAGCGGACGGCACCTTCACGAAGATCTCGGACAAATGGTTCGGCATCGACGTCAGCAAGCCGATCAAGTAACACCCGTGTAGTCAAACGAAGGGCGGCATCGATCACGATGCCGCCCTTCGCGTTTATGCGGCCCGCGCGGGGCCTTGGACCCGAACCGCGCGTCACGTATACCCCGAGCCGCATTGCGCGACCCGCGCCTGAACGCGCGCCAAAGTTTATGATGTGCGCTTTGTGCGTCAATAAGAACACTACCCATGTCCATCACATCCCTGCTGCTCCAATCGCTGCCGGTACTCGCACAAGGCGCCTTGCTGACGATCAAGTTCGCGATCCTGTCGATGATCTTCGGCTTGATCGGCGGCGCCGTGCTCGCACTGATGGGGATCAGCCACAGCCGGCCGCTGAACTGGATCGCACGCGTTTATGTGAGCGTGATGCGCGGCACGCCGCTGCTGGTGCAGATCTTCGTGATTTACTACGGTCTGCCGAGCTTCGGCATTTCGCTCGAACCGACGCCGGCCGGCGTAATCGCGCTGTCGGCGAACGTCGCCGCCTATCTGTCCGAGAGCATGCGCGGCGCGATTCTGGGCATTCACCAGGGCCAGTGGCTCGCGTCGTACAGCCTTGGGCTGTCGCGGCGCCAGACGCTGCGCTACGTGATCGCGCCGCAGGCGCTGCGCATCGCGGTGCCGAGTCTGTCGAACAGCCTGATCAGCCTGGTCAAGGACACCTCGCTCGTGTCCGTGATCACGGTGACCGAGTTGCTGCGCAGCGCGCAGGAAATGATCGCGTCGACCTACCAACCGCTGCCGCTTTATCTGGCCGCCGCGGCCGTGTACTGGGTACTGTGCCAGGTGCTCGAGTGGGCGCAGCGCTGGTACGAGCGGCGGCTGTCGCTACCGACGCGGCACTGAGCGCCGCGCACTCCTTTCTTTGCCCTCGCGGCTCATTCGCCAGCGAACTTCAGCCCCAACGCCGCGCGCGCCGCGTCGGCCATCGCGATCATCTGTCGCGACGTGTCGTGCGGCATCAGCGGACTCTGCAGCACACCCGCGCGAATCAGCTCGCAAAAGTGCGCGGTCTCGTAGTTCAAACCACCGCCTTCGAACGGTTCGTCGAGTTCGACGACGCGGCCGTCCGCGTAACGGATGGTCGCGCGCGACGGGTTCCACCACGGCTCGTGCAGCGTCACGTGACCGCCTTTGGCCATCAGCAGCGCATCGCCCTTGCCATGCAGATCGAGCCCGCAGAATAGCTGCGCGATGCCGCCGCGCTCGTGCTGGCTGTTCAGACTCGCGAACGTATCCACGCCGGTGGCGCCGAGCCGGCCGAAGGTCCGCACGTCGCGCGGGGCGCCGAGCCAATCCACCGCAAGAAACATCTCGTAGATGCCGATATCGAGCAGCGCGCCGCCCGCATGCTCGAACGACAGCGACGGATGATCGGCCGGCACGCCCGGCACTGAGCAGCCCGCGCGCACGAGGCCGACCTCGCCGATCGGATCGGCCGCGAGGTGCTCGCGCAACCTTCTGTAAAGCGGATAGAACGGCGGCTTCATCGCTTCCATGAAGAGCCGTTGCGAAGCGCGCGCGGTCTCGAGCACGCGCTCGAGCTGCGCACGATTGATACACGCGGGTTTCTCGCACAGCACGTGCAACCCGGCTTGCAACGCGGCGATCGCATAGTCGGCGTGGCTGTCCTGCAGCGTCGCGATATAGAGCGCGTCGATGCCGCTCGCGAGCAGCGTATCGAAACTGTCGCAAACGGTACCGCCGAATTCATCGGCGAACGCCTGAGCCGGTTCCACGCGACGCGACCACAGCGCGGCGAGCCGCGCGCGCGGCACGAAGGCGAGACCTTGCGCAAAGCGGCGCGC
This sequence comes from Paraburkholderia sp. BR10923, assembly GCF_040948765.1. Lineage (NCBI taxonomy): Bacteria > Pseudomonadati > Pseudomonadota > Betaproteobacteria > Burkholderiales > Burkholderiaceae > Paraburkholderia > Paraburkholderia sp. BR10923. The sequence goes on from NZ_JBFPKO010000008.1 coordinate 193,875, forward strand.
AATTCGGCCAGTGCCGACGATCCCCCAACGGATCTCACGCGATGAAGTGGTGTCCTGCGTTGCCCGATTGGTCGGTTGGGCGGTGGCTGCCTGCGGTGCCGCTGTCGTGTCTGTCATCGTTGTGCGAGGGTCCATGCGGTTCGGAACAGCCGCTATTGTCGCCGATGCCGTTTGAGAATGCGGCGAACCCGGCCAATCCGAACCATGCGACATCGCAGCCGCGCACCGACCTTCGACACCCGCGCCGCCGCTGTCGCGGCCAGGCACTCACGCAGCCAGGCTCAAACCGACGCTCACACCGAGTCTCAAACCCGCGCCGGCGGCTCCGCGGAAAACCGGCCGCCGATCTCCTCGGCCGAGTAATCGATCATCGCCAGCGAGGCGATCTCGGCCTCCTTCGGATCGCGCCGCTCGATCGCTTCGACGACGCGCTGATGCGACGCGATCGCGCCCTCCCACACCCCGGTCCGGTCATGCACGATCGGGGTGACGGTCGACAGCGCGCCGCGAATGATCGCGGCCATCTGCTTGAAGAACTGGTTGCCGCTCGCGATCACGATACGCGTGTGGAACAGCTCGTCGGCTTCCTGATAGGCGGGCTCGCCCGGACGGATCACGCGAAACGCCTCGAACGCCTCGCGAATCGCGGCGACATCCGCGGCACTGCCGCGTGCGGCCGCCTGCGCCGCAGCGCGTGGTTCGATCAGGATGCGAAACTCGATCACGTCACGCAGAAACATCGGATCGGGCTTCGCGCGAAAACGCCAGTTGACGACGTCCTCGTCGATCATGCGCCAATCGCTCATAGGCCGGATGCGCGTGCCGATCTTCGGGCGCACGTCGAGCATGTCGCGCGCGAGCAGCATCGATAGCGCCTCGCGCATCACGGTGCGGCTCACGTCGAATTCCTTCGACAGCACATCCTGCGGCGGCAGAATCGCGCCGTACTTTTCCTCGACGATGCCGCTGACGAGCCCGTCCATTACTTTGCTCACCAGCGAGCGATCCTTGTTTGCGTGTTCCATGACATATCCCCGAAGCGGTGTTGACCCCGCGTGGCCTGTTGATGAAGGGCCCGTACGTATCTGCTATGCAAATAGGATCGTTTTCCGATACGTTGCTAGCTTCGAAACGGATGCGCCAGTTGGGACACTTCCTGACAGGGTTATCCCTCTGAAGATTTGTTTCGTTCGTGTAACGCAATCTGTTCCGCCAGGCTCAAAGCTCGCCCGTCAAAGCGTGCCTGCGTTACCCGGTTTAATTAGTGCGCATTCGCACGTTGGCAAGACGAAATTGTCTGATCTGCACGGACGTGGTCCGGCGATTGCGTGCTTGGGCGAACAAACATGCGATGGCAATCGCATCACGCCGAATCCTCGTTCGACGCGCTCGCCGCCACCGACGCATAGCGGCCGCCGAAAAACAGCAGCGGCGCGTGCTCGTCGAGCGAGAACACCAGCACCTCGCCGACGAACAGCGTATGGTCGCCGCACGGATGGCGGTCCACCACGCGCGCGGCGAAGCGCGCGGCCGCGTGCTCGAGCAGCACGACGCCGGCAAGGCCGTCGACCGCCGCGAAGCGCGGTGCGCAAGTCGGCGTGAGGCGGCTTTGCGCCTCGCCCGCGAAATGGCGGCTGTGCGACTCCTGCGCCTCCGACAGCACGCTGACGCCGAATAGCTCGGCATCCATCAGCCGTGCATGCATGCGCGCACGATGCCCGACCGACACGACGATCAGCGGCGGCTTCAGCGACCCCGACATGAACGCGTTGGCGGTCATCGCGTGAAGACTGTCGCCGCTGCCGGTCGAGATCACCACCACGCCGGTTGCGAAGCGCGAGAGCGCATGACGAAAGCGCCGCTCGTCGAATGACGGCGACCGCGCTTCATCGGCTGGCTTATCGGCTTGAGCTGCATTGACGCGCCTGGGCGCGGCGACGTCCGGCCAGCCCTCGCCGAGCGGTACCGTCACGCCGAGAAGACGCGCGTCGGTACCGATGCGCTCCATCACCGCATGGTCGACCGAGTCGGATGGACACGCGGCGAACGCGTCGCGCGCGAGATGCACCGCGCCGGCATCGTCGATGCTCGCGCCCGCGAATGCGTCCTTGCAGGCCGCCGCGATCAGCGGACGGCACAAGCCGATCGCGTCGAGCCATACCGACGCGCGCACCACGAACATGCCGCAGTTCCACCAGTACTCGCCCGCTGCGAAGTAGCGCTCGGCAAGCTCGGCATCGGGCTTCTCGACAAAGCGCTCGATCGTCCGCGCGCCACGGTTGCCCAAGGGCGCGTCGGTGCGGATATAGCTGTAGCCGATCGCCGCACGCTGCGGTGGCACCCCGAACGCGACGATCGCGCCGCGCGAGGCATGCGCGAGCGCCTCGTTGAGCGCCGCACCGAATGCAGTGTGATCGGCGCTCGGATGATCGGTGGGCAGCACGACCAGGATCGGATCGTCGCCAGCCACGGCCGACGCGCGCGCGGCGAGCGCCGCGACGCTCAGCGCCGGCGCGGTGTTGCGCGCCATCGGTTCGAGCAGCAAGCGCGCAGGCTTGCGGTACCGCCGCTCGACTCGCTCTAGCGCAGGCAGCCGCGGTTCGTCGCGGCAGACCACCAGCGGCGCGGCGGACGGTCTGGTACGGGCCGCGTCGTGCGCGGCCGAGTCGAATGCATCGTCGAGCCAACGCAGCGTCGCTTCGAGCCGCCAGCGGTCGTCCATCGGACCGGCCAGCCGCTTCGAATTGCGTTCGCGCGACAGCGGCCACGGCCTCGTACCGGAGTCGCCCACGAGAATCACCGGTTGCACGGTCAGTTCGTGAAGCGCGCCGGTGGCGCGAGTCCCCGGCGCCAGCGGATTACCTGGCTCTACTATTCGGTTCATTTGCGATCCTCTCGAATCCAACTCCTGTTCACCGGCCGGCATGACGCCGGCAGGTGCCTCGTGGTCGCAATCGTTTCTGGTCGTACGCGCGTGCCCCTCTGTCCGCCGCGTGTTCCCCTATGCTTCTCCGAACGGACGCAACGCCCCCGGGCCGCGATGCTCATCGTGTTCCGGGTGCTGCCTGTGCAGTTCGCCGTCGAGCGCGGCGCTGTCGGGCTGACGCAGCTTCGTGAAGCCGCCGCGATAGACGTTCTCGACGTAGGACATGATGTTTTCCTGCGCCACCGACGACAGGATCGCGTGATCGGTGTGCTTGCAAAAGGCCACGTGAATGCGCGTGAAGCGCGCGAGCCGCGTGCCGCGCGCACCGAAGTAGCGCTCGAGCTCCTCGACGCCTTCGTCGAGCACACCGAACACCAGGTGCGTGTCGACGCCCCGCGCATCGAGGTTGGCGAACAGATGCCGCTCATCCCGCGCGCCGAGTTCAAGGCCGCACAACCGCTCGATCCGGTCGGCCAGCGTTTCGCCGGTCTTCGCGAGCTGCCGTACCACCAGCTCGCGCACGAGGCCCCAGCCGCCCGTCTTGCCCTTGAGCACGCGCAGCCATTTGCCCGGCTGCTTCATCGAGCGCATGTAGTTGCGCGTCGACCCGAACGCGGACACCGGGATCATCGGCTTGCCGTGTTCGTCGCAGACGTTGTGCCATCTGAACTTCTGTACGTTGACGATCACCGCGCCCACCACGGCGGGTTCGCGCGTCGCGGCATGCAGGCCGGTATAGGCGCCCGAGCAGATGCCGACCGGTACCGCGCCCGCATGACCGCGCGCGACGAGCCAGCGCGATGCGCATGCGGCGTCGGCGGCGCTCGATTGCGAGTACAGCGCGTCGAGGCTCAGCGTGTCGCACGACGGCATGCTGTCGCCGACACCGCCGACGTCGATGCGCAGCGAAGCGATCCCCTGACGGGCAAGACGCCGCGCGAAATGTACGCCGAAACGCCCGTTGCCGATCCGCGACACCGCGCCGGTATTGAGCAGCAGCACCGCCGGCGCCTGCGCCGCCGCGGCGCCGTCGGGCCGGCAGTAGATGCCGAACACCTTGCCGTCGTTCAGCCATACCGGCGTCTCGTGCAGCGTCGGCGCGACATAGTGGCCGCCCGCCGGCTCTTCGCCTCGCTCGGGCACGCGCGCCACCGCCGGGCTGATTCGCGTGCTGCCCGCGAGCAGCCAGTTCTCGATGGTCTCGAACGCGGCGTGCGGTATTTCGCTTTCGAGCGGCTCCATCATGAAGCGGCTGTATTCGTCGAACGGGTGACGCTCGAGCTCGACGCCATGTTCACTGTAATGCGCGGCGAGCGCACCGGTGCGCACGGGGTTCAGTGAATCGAGCAACAGCACGCGCGCGGCCGGCCGGCTCGTCGCGCGATATAGATCCGCCGTGTGCAGGCTCTCCAGCGTGTCGCGATACATGCGGAAGCCGTACGCTTCGACGAACTCGTCGGTATCGGGCTCGACCACGCAATCCATCGCGGCCGGATCGTTCAACCATTGCCGGTAATGCGCGCGCAATTCGCGCTGATAAGTCTTGCCCGACAGCACCGGCGACATCAGCACGAGACCGTGCACGTCGCCAAGTTCCTGCGCGGCAAGCGCGGCCAGCATGCCGCCAAGACGCAGACCGCACAAGCTGACCCGCTCGACACCGGTCGCTGCGCGCAGCTGCGCGACCGCCTGTTTGACGCTGTCGATCCACGCGCGCCACAGGCCGGCGTCGGTCGGATCGCCGGCCGAATCGCCGCTCGCCGGGTAGTCGAAGCGCAGCACCGGTATGCCGCGAGCGGCGAGGCGCTCGGCGAGCCGGCGCATGCCGCGATACGTGCACAGCGTGTCATAGCCAAACGGGGAACACATCACAACGCCATCCGGGCCGTGGGCTGAATGCAACCAGCCGAAGTTGCCGTCGAAGACGATGGGTCTCACTGTCCGCTCCTTACGTTTTCTTCCTTTTCATGTGATTACAACAAAGGCGCTGTCGCCCATATGTGCGTCCCGCCACATTGGTTTGGGCTCCGAATCGAGCTGGGCTCGCGTGTGTCGATGAGCATGCTGTGCAGTGCAGCATGCCCCGCTCATGGACCGAAACGCGGCTGATCGCGTCGTTCATGCGCTGTATTGAATGCCGGCGGCTGCGGTGTGCGTGCCGCGAGCATCAGATGATGGAGAAGGTGCGGGCGCGCCCGCGCGCGACGCCAAGGCTCGTGGCCAACCACCACGCGACCCTATGACCATTGCCATTTAACTCCCTCCGATCGCGGCCATCTGTACGGCCACCCACACAGTCACGCGGCGCCTGGGGGCAAGATGCAAGACCTGCGACGGCGCCGACGGGAAAGTCATACGATAGGCTCGCCCGTCACCGGCCGGACAAGAGGACCATGGAACGAAGCATCGTCAGGAACATCTTCATCAACTTTGCCGGAGCCGTCGCGCCGACCTTCGTGTCCCTCGTGACCGTGCCGGCCTACATTCATCTGCTGGGCGCCGAGCGCTATGGGGTGATCAATCTGGTGTGGGCGCTGATCGGCTACTTCAGCGTCCTCGATCTGGGCACCAGCCTCGCGACGGAAAACCAGATCGCCAAGGCGCGCGCGACCAACGACGATTCGATCGAACCGATTTTCTGGAGCGCGTGGTTCATGAATCTCGGCACCGGCATCATCGGCGGTGCGCTGATTTATGCCGGCACCATCGTCTACATCACCTACGGCGTGAAAATCGAGCCGGCGTTCCAGCGTGAAGTGATGGCGAGCCTGCCGTGGATCGCGGTGGCGGTGCCGATCGCGAACGTCACTTGGGTATTCGCGGGCGCGATTACCGGCGTCGAATGCTTCGCGAGCTACAACATCAACCAGATGCTCGGCACCGCGCTGTTCCAGCTGCTGCCGATCGCGGCGGTCTTCTGCTTTTCGCCGTCGCTGGCGTTCGTGATTCCGGCCGCGGTGATCGCGCGCTTCATCGCCGGCCTGATGCTCGGCGTGGCCGCCATTCGCGCGCTCGGCATTCGCCGGATGCGGCTGCCGCAATGGCGCCTGATGATCGGGCTGTTCCGCTACGGCCGTTGGCTGCTGATGTTTTCCGGCGCCAACATGATTGCCTCGACCCTCGACCGCGTGTTCGTCGGCGGACTGCTCGGCGCGCGCTTCGTCACCTACTACGCGACGCCGCAAAACCTGATCAATCGATTGAACCTGCTGCCGCTCGCGATGGTGCGCACGCTCTTTCCGCGTCTGTCGGCCGCGTCGCGCGAGGATGCGGACGCGCTCGCGCACCACGCGCTCGCGTTTCTCAATGGCGCTTTTACGCCGTGCGTGATCGTCGCGCTGTTCGCCTTGAAGCCGTTCCTGCTGCTGTGGCTCGGTCCGCAGCTTGCCGCCTCGGCGCCGGTCGCGAGCGTGCTGATCGTCGGCGTGTGGCTGAGCGGCCAGTCGAGCATCCTCGGCAGCCTGTTGCAGGCGCAGACCCATCCCGCGGCGGTAGCAAGCGTCAGCTGGCTTCAGTTGCCGTTCTTCACCGGCGCGTTGTGGTGCGGCATCCAATGGTTCGGCATCATGGGCGCGGCGGTCGTCGTCGTGCTGAAGGCGCTGTTCGATTACTCGGTGTTGCTCGCCTTCTCACGGCTGCATGCGTGGACGATCGTGCGCAACATGCTCGCGCATCTGGCGTTTCTGCTCGTCGCGCTCGCGCTCGCGGATTCGATCAACGCGCTGCTGCTGGCGATCATCGCTGCGCTCGCGTTGAGCGCAGCGAACTTCGGCATATCGCTGCGCGGGTCCAGCGAATTGCGCGCCGCGCTTTACCGGCTCTGGCTGCGTCTCGTGCCGTCGTCCGGACGGGCACGAGGCTGAGTCCCGGCATCACAACAGTTCGAACGTGTTGGCGAACGATGCGCCGGCGCGCTCGCGCCGCCGCTGCCCGAAGCGCGCCTGAGTGCCACGCACCTGACGCGTAAGACCGATGTACGGCATTCCATGTTCGAGGTACGGCCCCTCCGTTTTGCGAAAGCCGAACTGCTCGTAGAACCCGCGCAAGCCAAGCGGCGCACTCACGCGCGTGGCGCGGCCCGGCCAGCGTTCGGCGACCGCTTCGAGCACGCGCTCGATCAGCATCTCGGCGGTGCCGTCGCCGCGCCGCAGCGGACTCGTCAGCACCTTGTCGATCGTCACTTCCGGATCTTCCGAATCGCCGGGCTGCACCCGCGCATAGGCGAGCACCGGCATTGGACGTGCCATGTCGTCGACCGCGAACACATGCAAAGCGTGCTCGTCGCGCCCGTCCGCGTCGAGGCACACATGCGACTGCTCGACGACGAATACCGCACTGCGCGCACGCAGCACGATATACAACTCACGTGCAGATAGCTGATCGAACTCCAGCGTTTTCCAGTTCATCACGCCCCCGGCGGTCAAAATACCTGGCGAAACCGGCGATGCCTGCCGTGCGCGACGGCCGGCCGATCCATGACGGTCCCTCATCATCGACTACACGGTAGCCTGCGCGAAAGACGTGCTTCCGTGCGCCATCGCACTGACGCTCGGGGTTGCCGATTCTTAAATACGAGCCAACGAAGCGCAGTCTCACCACGTGCCCCGGTATCGCAGATGGCTTCACACAGCCCGCCTGCATCACCGCACCGCACCATCGCGCACACACATTGCGGTCTTCGCACCGCACGAACCTACCCACGAAAATCAGGCGCCCACGATCATTCGATCCCGGCACCCATCGGCAGACCTTTGAGCATAAGGGGGAGCACTGCATGAAAACTGCTTTGAGACGCATCCTTTCAGAATCCGCACGCCTGGATGTCCCGGTGGAAAGCCTCGCCGACGACGCCGACCTCTATGCTGCCGGACTCTCATCGCTCGCGACCGTGCATCTGATGCTTGCCATGGAAGACGAATTCAACGTCGAAATTCCTGACCGTATGCTGACGCGCCGCCTGTTCTCGAGCATCGACTCGATGGCCGCCGCGATGACGGAGTTGCTGCAGGCCAAGGCGGCAGCATGAGCGCGCCGCTGCTGGATCAGGCCGCCGCGGCGGCCTGCGGGGCGGCCGCGAACTCGACTACCGACGCACGGGCCGGCGCTGGCGAGAGCCCCGCCACCGGGGCGCTGACCGCGCTCGACAGCGGTCCCGAATGGCGTGCTGCAGCGCATCGGTGCGCGGCGATCGCCGCGCAATACGCGGACGCTGTCGACCGTGACGCGCGCTTTCCGGTCGAGGCGTTCGACGCGCTGAGGGCCGAGCGTTTGTTGTCGGCGATGGTGCCGACCGCCTACGGTGGCGCGGGCCTGTCGCTTGCCGATATCGGCGCGATCTGCGAAACGCTCGCCCAGGGCTGTGCATCGACGGCGATGATCTATGCGATGCATCAGATTCAGGTCGCGTGCATCGACTCTCATCGCGGCAATTCGGCCTGGCAAGCGAGCCTGCTCGCGCAACTGGCCGAGCAGCAATGGCTGCTCGCGTCGGCGACATCGGAAGAGACGATCGGCGGCAACATGCGTACGAGCGCGTGCTCGGTCGAGCTCGATGGCGCGCGTTTCCGGATCGAGAAGCTCGCACCGACGATCTCGTACGGCGCGCACGCCGACGGCATCCTCGTGACCGCTCGGCGCACCGCCGAAGCGGCCGCGTCCGACCAGGTGCTGATCGTCGCGCTGCGCGCCGAAACGCAGCTCGAGCGACGCGGCGGCTGGGACGCGATGGGCATGCGCGGCACCTGCAGCGAGGGCTTCCGGCTCGTCGCGACGGGACTCGCCGAACAGATTCTTGCGACGCCGTTCGCCGACATCGCCGATCAGACCATGCTGCCCGTGTCGCACACGCTGTGGGCGTCGGTGTGGACCGGCATCGCGATCGACGCGGTCAATCGCGCGAAAGCGTTCTTCCGCGCGCAGGCGCGCGCGAAGCCCGGCTCCATGCCGCCGGCGGGCCTGCGGCTTGCCGAAGCCGTCGGGCTGCTGCAGATGATGCAGGCGCGTCTGTCGGTTGCACTGGAGGCCGCGCGCGCCGCGCATCAGGCACGCGAGGGCGCGATCCAGGCGGACGCCCCGCTCGCGGCGATGCTCGGTTTCGCGTCGGACATGAACACGCTGAAGACCAGCATCTCGAGCACCGCGCTGCAGGTCGTACAGGAAGTGCTGATGATCTGCGGCATGGCGGGCTACAAGAACGGCACACCTTATAGCGTCGGGCGCCATCTGCGCGACCTGCACTCGGCGCCCTTGATGATCAATAACGACCGTATCGCGCAGAACACCGCGAGTCTGCTGCTCGCGCAACGTCCTGCCGCGCCGGGGAGACCCTGAATGAAGCTGATGACCGATACCGCCGCTGCTGCCACTGCCGCGGCGGCCTCCGCCACCGACGTGGGGCCTTCGCTCACGCTGCGCGACGAGATGCTGGCAGCCGGCCTGCTGATCGACACCGGCGAAAACGGACTGTATGGCCGCAGCCAGATTTTCGAGGACGTGATCGATCGATTGAACGTGGCAATTACGCATCTCGGCAAAGATCAGCAAGCCGAAGTACTGCGTTTTCCGCCCGCGATGCGCCGCACCGACTTCGAGGACAGCGAGTACCTGAAGAGCTTTCCGAATCTCGCGGGCACCATCCATGCGTTCTGCGGCGACGACATGGGCCATCACCGTCTGCTGCGCGCGCTCGACGAGGCGATGGCCGACAGCGACGACGACCGCGGCGACGCGTGGCTAGCGCAACAGAAACCGACGCGCGTCGTGCTGACGCCGGCCGCCTGCTATCCGATCTATCCGGTGATGGCGCGGCGCGGCCCCCTGCCCGCCGGCGGCCGCACGATCGACGTGCTGTCGTACTGCTTCCGCCATGAGCCGTCGCTCGATCCGGGCCGGATGCAAATGTTCCGTCAACGCGAATACGTGCGTCTCGGCAGCCCCGAGCAGGTGATGGCGTTCCGGCAGATGTGGATCGAGCGCGGCTCGTTGCTCGTGAAGCTGCTGGGCTTGCCCGTCGAAGTCGATCTTGCGAACGATCCGTTCTTCGGCCGCGGCGGCAAGATCGTCGCCGATAGCCAGCGCGCGCAGGCGCTCAAGTTCGAGTTGCTGATCGCGGTCGCCGATCCGCGCGGCAAGACGGCCTGCCTGTCGTTCAACTATCACATGGACCACTTCGGTGCGATCTGGAAGATCGCCTGCGACGACGGCACGACCGCGCATACGGGTTGTGTCGGCTTCGGCATGGAACGCATCACGCTCGCGCTGTTCCGTCATCATGGGCTCGACGTCGACGCGTGGCCCGACGACGTGCGCGCGCTGCTGTGGGGCGATACCGGGAGCCGCGTCGCGGATGCGCTGCAGGCGGCGCAATCTATGCAAACCGCAGCCGTGGCTGGAGAGCGCGCATGAACTCATCGCCGACTTCGGCGCTTGCCGGCTCGCTCGCCAACTCGTCGCTGCCGCGACGCGCAGGCGATCCGCCGACGCCTCAGCAGACCCACGCGGCGCCGCGTGCCGGCACGCAGCTGCGCGAGCACGTAGCGCACGCGCTGCATCAGGGCGAACGCGTGTGGCAGGAGACCAACTGCTACGTCGATCTGTGGATCGAGCTGCTGCACGGCTTCGGGCTCGACCCGCGCGCGGCGCTCGCGTTCACGGTCACGCAGGACTTCGAAGGCGATCAGTTCACGTTCTTCAAGTTTCCGCTCGATGATCTCGAACGGCTGTATGGCACCCAGGTGCAGGAGCTCGCGATCTACGATTCGCTCGAAGAACGCGTGCTCGCGCAGACATTGCGCGGCCACACCGTGCTGGTCGAAGTCGACGGCTACTACCTGCCCGATACGCGCGCGACCTCGTATCGCAGCGAGCATCCGAAGACCACGATCGGCATCGACTTCGTCGATACCGCCGCGCGCCGCCTCGGCTATTTCCACAACACCGGCTACCACCAGCTCGAAGGCGACGACTACGACGGCGTGTTTCGCAAGCTGCCGCATTTCACCGGCCAGCCCGATCTGCTGTTTCCGTACGTCGAGTTCGCCAAGCAGGCGCGGCCCGCGCTCGAAGGCACCGCGCTCGCGGAGGCGTCGGCGCAACTGCTGTGCGCGCATCTGGAGCGGCGTCCATTGAGCAATCCGATTTCGCAATGGCGTGCCGCGTTTCCAGCGCATCTCGATACGCTGTTCGAGCGCGACGAGGCGTACTTCCATTTGTACTCGTTCAATCTGATGCGGCAGCTCGGTGCGAACTTCGAGTTTCTGTCGAAGTATCTGCAGTGGCTGTCCGCGCAAGGCTTCGAGATGCCGCCGACGATACCGGCCGCCGCGCAGTGCATCGCGTCGGAATCGATGGTGATGCAGTTCCGGCTGATTCGCGCGCTCGCGCGTGGTCGCCGCGATAGCTGCGAAGACTGCTTCGACGTGCTTGAAAGCGCCTATGAACAAACGCTGCCGCCGCTAGCCGCTCTGGTGCGCTAATGCGTTGATGCGCGTGCCTCGCGCCGCGCGGTTTTTCCGGGAATTGACCGTGGATGTATCGACACTCGATCCGGCGGCTGACGAGAGCGGCGCCGGCCGTCCGCGCGCGGACGGCGCGCTCTCCCTATGGCCACAACGGCTCGACACCGGCTGGGCTTGTCTGAGCACCCCACCCAACGCCTATGCGTCACCGGCCGATCTGCCCGCGCAAGGCTGGCTCGCCGCGCCCGTACCCGGCACCGTCGCGAGCGCGCGGCGCGCCGCCGGTCTGCTCGATGTCGATCACCCGCCACCGCTCGCGTTCGACGATCACTGGTATCGCGTCACGCTGATCGGCACCGGTCGGCGCCGCCTGCGCTTTCATGGACTCGCGACGCTCGCGCAAGTGTGGCTCGACGATGTGAAGCGGCTCGATTGCGCATCGATGTTCATCGCCCATGATGTGGATATCGAACTGAATGGCCGTGCGACGCTCGTGCTGTGCTTTCGCTCGCTGACGCCGGCGCTGGCGGCCAAACGCTCGCGTGCGCGCTGGCGGCCACGCCTCGTGTCGCCGCCGACGCTTCGCAATGTGCGCACCACCCTGCTCGGCCATATGCCCGGCTGGTGTCCGTCGATCCATGCGGTCGGGCCGTGGCGTCCAGTCGAGATGCTCGGCGACGCACCGCACGCATTCGACACGATTGATCTGACCAGCCGGCTCGAGCATGACGATGGGGTTGTTTCGTTGACGTTACGTTTCGTACACCCCCACGACGCCGCCTGCCGCGCGACACTCGCGTGCGGCAACCATGTTTCGTGTTTGCAATGGCACGATGCATATACACTCACCGGCGACGTGCGCGTGCCCGATGCGAAACGCTGGTGGCCGCACACGCACGGAGAGCCCGCTTTATATCCTCTGACGTTGCAACTCGCCGACGGCAACGTGATCAGCCAGTCTCTGGGCTCGATCGGCTTTCGTCGTATCGAAGTGGATCGCGGCGCCGATGCTGCGGGCTTTACCTTGCGCGTGAATGAGGTGCCCGTGTTCTGTCGCGGCGCGTGCTGGACCAGCGCCGATCTCGTCACGCTAGCAGGCACCGAAGCGCAATTGCGCCATACGTTCGAGCTCGCGCGCGCCACCGGCATGAACATGCTGCGCGTCGGCGGCACGATGCTCTATGAATCAGATCTGTTTTATGCGCTCGCCGATGAGTACGGCCTGCTGATCTGGCAGGACTTCGCGCTGGCGAATTTCGACTACCCGAACGATGCCGCATTCAGCGCACTGATCGAGCGCGAAGCGAGCCAGTTCCTGACCCGCACGCGTCGCTTCGCGTCGCTCGCGGTGCTATGCGGGGGCAGCGAGGTCGATCAGCAGGCGGCGATGTTCGGACTGCCCGCGGCGCGGCGCGCGCAACCGATGTTTACCGAGCTGCTGCCCGCGCTCGTCGCGCGCGAACGCGCGGACGTGCCCTATGTCAGCAATTCGCCATCGGGTGGCGCGTGGCCGTTTTCGACTAACGAGGGCGTCACGCACTACTACGGCGTCGGCGCGTATCAGCGGCCGCTCGCCGACGTGCGGCGCGCACAGGTGCGCTTCGCCGCCGAATGCCTCGCATTCGCCAACGTCCCCGACGACGCGACGCTGCACGACGCGCTCGGCACGATCCACACGCACGACCCGCGCTGGAAAGCCGCCGTGCCGCGCGATGCCGGCGCAGGCTGGGATTTCGACGACGTGCGCGATCATTATCTGCAGGCGCTTTACGGCGTCGAGCCGGCGCGCTTGCGCTATGAAGACACGGCGCGCTATCTGGATCTGTCGCGCGCGGTGGTTGCCGATCTGATCAGCGACGTGTTCGCCGAGTGGCGGCGCGCGGGCTCACCGTGCGGCGGCGGCCTCGTGTGGCAGTTGCAGGACCTGCGCGCGGGCGCGGGCTGGGGCGTGATCGACGCGATGGGACGGCCGAAAAGCGCGCTGCACGGCTTCGCGCAGACACTGCAGCCGTTGCAGGTCACGCTGACCGACGAAGGCCTGAACGGCCTCGATATCCATCTGATCAACGAGCGCGCGCAAACGTTTAGCGGCGAACTCGAACTGGTCTGTCTGCGCGACGGCAGCGTGAAGGTCACGTCCGCGCGCAGCGCGCTGACGCTTGCGCCGCGCAGCCTGCAACGCATCAGCGCGGCCGCGCTGCTCGGCCAGTTCTTCGATCTGACGCATGCGTACCGCTTCGGCCCGCGCGCGCACGATGTCACGATTGCAACGTTATACGATGCCGCGAGCGGCGAGATCGTGTCCGAGGCGTTTCATCTGCCCGAGCGTAGCGTGCACGCGCGAGCTGACCTCGGTATGACCGTTCAGGTCGAACGTCGTGGCGACGGCAACGGCTGGCAGCTCGCGATCGAAACGAAGCGCTTTGCGCGCTTCGTTCATATCATTGACCCGCACTATCGCGCGACGCGCGACTGGTTCCATCTCGCGCCGAACCGGCGCTGTGTCGTGCCGCTGCTTCCGCTGGAACCGCTGTTGCCGACCGTGTTCGCCGCGTCGCCGCAAGAAGTCGTTGCTCCTGCATCAAACGCGGCCTTTAAAGTGGATGAAACAAGCGCGGCGCCCCAAGGGGAAGTCCGCGCGATCAATGCGCTTTCCGCCATCTTTTACGGCTAGTGGTGATTCCGAACTAGTCGCAGGCCCGCGAGGCGCGCCAGAGCCCGCTTCGCACCTCTCGAACTGTCGGCTCCGCGCAGTCACTGTTGGCTCGAACGCGACTGTTAGCGGCTCTAAAAGGCTTTGCGTGCGACAGCGTACGCACTCCATTTAACACTTCTGAATCATTTCCGACACTTCAGGTCGAGCGCTTCAAAACGTGCATGCGGCGCCAGGTTCAAATCTGAGACAGCTTCGACAGCCCGCCTGTTTTTGGCCGTGAAGCCTTTGATATCAAGGGATTCCCCGAAACCCAAAGCTTTCATACGATGCATTCCCCATCCGGAGGGGGTGTGCAGAACTGAAACAAAAAGCCGCTTTTCCCCTGCCGACGCACTCCGGGTTTGTTCGCTGCGCCGCATCAGCACACGTTTTCCCTTATGTTGGCACGGTCCTCGCTATTACCTTCACGCAACAGAGTGCCACCGCACACGAGCGCAACAACAGAGGCGGTGGCAGACAGGCCTATAACGGGGCCGATGCTGGTCATCCTAGCTGCCCGCCGGGCAGCCCTGTCCCGAGGATGCGGGCATCGGATCAAATAAACGGAGAGAGTCGCGCGCGGCGCGGCTTTCATGCGAGGACCGATCATGTTGACACTTCAATCCGATTTGCACGGTAACCATCTGCTGGGCGCATTGCCTTCGCACGAATGGCAAGCGCTGGCCCCCCACCTGGAACTGGTTCATCTGCGCACCGAGCAGCTGCTGTGCGACTCGGGTCAACGGATCCATCATGTTTACTTCCCCACCACCGCGATCATCTCCATGCTCTCGACGATGGAAGACGGCAGCTCCGTCGAGATCGCCGCGGTCGGCCGCGAAGGCATGACCGGCGTGCCGGTCCTGACGGGTGGCGAAACCATGCCCAACCGCGTGCAGGTGCAATGCGCGGGCTTCGCCTACCGGATGAGCGCGCAGGCGCTCAAGCAGCAGTTCGCGCGGTCCGACTTTCTGCGCCGCCTGATGCTGCTGTATATGCACGCGCTTCTGACCCAGGTCGCGCAGACCGCCGCGTGCAACCGCCATCACGCGCTCAACAAGCAACTGTGCCGCTGGCTGCTGATCGAAGTGGATCGCGTCGCGTCGAACGATCTGACCGTCACGCAGCAGCTGATCGCCGACATGCTCGGCGTGCGCCGCGAAGGGATCACCGAAGCGGCCGGCAAGCTGCACGACGAAGGCCTGATCCATCATAGCCGCGGTCATATCAAGGTGCTCGACCGCAAGGGCCTCGAAGCCCGCGCGTGCGAATGCTACGGCCTCGTGAAACGCGAATTCGATCGTCTGCTGCCGCGCCTGCGCCAGGCGGAGACCGTCGAATAAGCGGGACGCCGTTCGATGACCGGGGTCGATTTGCCTACGTTTAGGGCTACTTCTCGATGTCTCGACGTGCTCTTCGTGATTGCAGGCGGTCTGCTAGCCCACTGGATCCGCTTTCCCGCGCCAATCGCGTTAGGCGATACCGAGCGCCTTCTGATTGCGTTCAACTGTGTGCTGGTTCTGCTGCTGTTTCCGGGCTTCGGCGCCTATGAGACGTGGCGCGGCAACGCGCTCGCGCCAGTGCTCGCAAGAATCGCCGCCGCGTGGGTCGTGGTGGTCGCGACCTCGCTCGTGCTCGCGTTCACACTGCATCGGATGGATGCGGTGTCGCGCCTATGGTTCGGATATTCGACGCTGATCTCCGGCGCGCTGATCATTGCGACCCGCTGCATCATGCACGTGGTGCTGCGCTTCGTGCGCCGCCGCGGGATGAACGCGCGCACCGTCGCGATCGTCGGCGCACCGGGCTTTGCGCGCACGCTGCTCGCGCATCTCGAGCATGCGCCGCAAGCGGGCTTCAAACCGGTGTGCGTGTTCGACACTAGCGTGGCAGGCCGCGACGCGTATGGCGCGCGTCTGGCCCGCCTGCCCGTGCTGACCGATCTGGAAGCGTTCGCGACGAAGGTGCGCGACGAACGCGTCAACGAAGTGTGGCTCGCGTTGCCACTTTGCGAAGAACACACGATCTACCGCTTCACGCGCACCTTCAGACACGACTTCGTCAATCTGCGCTTCATTCCCGACGTGCGCGGTCTGTCGCTGTTCAATCATGCGATCGTCGATGTCGTCGGTTTGCCGACGCTGAATCTGAGCGCGACGCCGTTCTCGCCGCCGCAGATGTGGCCCAAGCTGATGTTCGACCGCCTGTTCGCCGCGCTAGCGCTGTTCGCACTCGCGCCGGTGTTCGTCGTGCTCGCGATCGGCATCAAGCTCACGTCGCCGGGACCCGTGTTTTTCCGGCAGATCCGCAAGGGCGTCGATGGTCAGCCATTCTGCATCTACAAGTTCCGCTCGATGACCGTGCACCGGGAAGAGCACGGCCAGATCACGCAGGCGACCCGCAACGACTCGCGCGTGACGAAGCTCGGCAGCTTCATGCGCCGCACGAGTCTCGACGAGCTGCCGCAGTTTCTGAACGTGCTGCTCGGTCAGATGTCGGTGGTGGGTCCGCGCCCGCATGCGATCGAACACGATGATCTGTACAAAGACCAGGTGTACGGCTACATGCACCGCTACCGCATCAAGCCCGGCATCACCGGCTGGGCCCAGGTCAACGGCTATCGCGGCGCGACCGCCAAGGTCGAGAAGATGGAAGCGCGCATAAAATTCGATCTCTTCTATATCCAGAACTGGTCGTTCTGGTTCGACATGAAGATCGTCTTCATCACGGTTTTCAAGGGCTTCGTCGGCCGCAACGCGTTCTGATCATGCGATCGAGCGGATCGCTTCCGACGGTGGCGGCCATCGTGCCCGCGCCGCGGCGCGCTGCAAATGGAAACGCCAACTCCGGCGGCCCGATCGACAGCCGCCATCGTTGACGCAAGACAAAGAGCCGCGACGGACTCCGTCATGGACGGACCCGCCGCGCGACACCGCCGCTACAGGAACTGGCTGACGTCGGTCTGAAACCGTACCGCGAGCGCCTTGGCGACTTTCTTGCTGATCGCGCGGCGCCCCGCGAGAATATCGCTGACCACGGTCGGCGACGCGATGCCGGCCAGATCCTTCTGCTTGAGACCATGCGTGGTCAGCAAATGGCGCAGGACCTCGCGCGGCTCCGCTTTTGGAATCGCCAGGTTGCGCGCTTGCCAGTGACCGACCAGCTCCTTCACGATCGCGTGCAGATCCGCGAGCGGATCGTTGTCTTCGCCACTTAGATGATCGGACAGCGAGTTTGCGATGCGCACCATCTGGTGATAATCCTCTTCGGTGCGAATCGGCGTGATCGGCAACTGGCTCTTAAGCGCAGCCCAGGTTGCGGCAATGTCGGGAAAAGGTCCCGGAAGGCGATCGGCATTCATGAGTTTAAATTCGTCCTCGTCCAAAAGCCGTCGGCGCGTTAATCGGTGACGCGCGAATGACGACTGCCTGTTGTAGTGAATCGCCGTGGCACGCCGAATTGCCAGCACTGCGAACTTCGCAGTGAGGTGATTCAGCGGTCACGATAGCGAACGTCTGCTTCAGGTCGTTATGGCCACGCGAGGCATGCCGCGCCAGCGAATATCTCGCCCGTAGCGCGTGGCGCGCACCCCGATGTCATTTTTTGAAGTCCAGTCCTGCTTGCTTGACAATGGCCGGCCGCGGCTCGCCTTGCACGCGCGGTGCGTTTCGCGCGATACGCGATACGCACTGCCGACACAAAGCGCGAAGCGGACGCGCCCACACCAATAGCCGCCCGGACGCGTTGGTCAGAACGGCTCGTTACTGCCTGTTGCGAAATCACTGCATGACGACGAAGACCCTTCCTTCTCCTATCGAAAACTCCACGAGGCGAGAACAGCGAAAGACCCTCACCTCATTGCCTCCACCTGCTTTTCGGCGCGGTGTCGCTAGCGATGCCGAGTTCCCGGGTCGCGAGATCGGACTCCGCCCACGTCACCTGTTCCCCCAGTTCCGCCGCCGGCAGACCCTGAGCGACCGCCGCAATCGTGCGCGTAACCTCGGCCATGAACGCCCGCCGGAACACCTGAGACGAAAACCGTTCGGCATTCGCGCGGCAGGCCGCCGGCGTGATGTACGCGCTCAGCCGCTCGAAGCGGTTGACCGCGTCGAGCAGCGACACCGCCGTCTGACGCGCGAAGAAAACACCGGTCGGATGCGGGTCGCCGACCGGCACGACCGTTTCGAGCGCCCCGCCCTTGGCGAACGCAATGACCGGTGTGCCGCAGGCCTGCGCTTCGAGCGGCACGATGCCGAAATCTTCCTCGGCGGCGAACACGAAGGCTCGCGCGCGCGCCAGATAATCCTTCAGTACGCCAAATGGCTGATAACCGAGGACCGTCACATTCGGTCCGGCTTTCGTGCGAATCGACGCCATCTGCGGCCCATCGCCGATCACGATCAGCTTGCGCTGCGGCGTCGCGTTGAACGTCTCGACGATCAGATCGATGCGTTGATGCGGCACCATCCGCGACACGCTCAGATAGAAATCGTCTTTCTCGGCGCGCAGTTCGAATTCGTTCACGTCGACGGGCGGCGGAATCACTGCGGCATCGCGCCGATAGGTTTTCAGCATGCGCCGCGCGACCGATTGTGAATTCGCGATCAGACGATCGACACCATTCGTCGACTGCGCGTCCCAGCCGCGCAGATAATGCAGCAACACCCGCGCGGCCCACGACTTCGGTCCGCGCAGCAGATTCGCGTCGCGCAGATACTGATGCTGCAGATCCCACGCATAGCGCATCAGCGAATGCACGTAGCTGATGTGCGTCTGATGTGGGCCGACCAGTACACCCTTCGCGACCGCGCAAGAACTGCTTATGATCAGGTCATAGTTCGACAGATCGAACCGTTCGACGGCAAGCGGCATCAACGGCAAATAGGCGCGATACCGGGTGCGCGCAAACGGCAGGCGTTGTATGAATGACGCGGTGACCGGCTTACCGGCTAGTGGCGTGCGATCTTCGAGAAAATCGACGACGCTGAAAACATCGGCGTCGGGAAAGCACTCGATGATCTGCCCGAGCACTTTCTCGGCGCCGCCGGGAGCGACCAGCCAATCGTGCACGATCGCCACTTTCATATTCCGCCCTATCTGTCACGAAACGCCACCTGGCCTTAGAGAAGAGTGTATGTGCCACGTTTCTGACTGTGCGTGCGCGTGCACACATTCGACGTGCGACAGTTCGCGAGTAATTCGCAGAGTCCGTTTGCGTCTGCAAAATCACGGCTTGATTGCTGAGGTTTCGTCCGTGCACCACGGCTGACGTTTTCGTCGTCACCTCTTCTCGCTAGTCCTGGTCACGCGTTGCGATCGGAGCGCTGCGCGGGCGAATGGCACCTGACGTGGCGGGCATCGCGCGCGGCTAGCATCGACGGCGAATGGTCTGCGCGCGCGTCCAGGCACTTTCCGCCAGGTGCGCGCGATTGCCCCCGCGGCGGGCGAGCGCAATAAAAAACGCGTGTGAACCGCTGGAACGGTTCACACGCGTCAGAGCGAACAGAAATGCAGTCGCTTAATTCTGGCCGTACGTGATCGTTTGCACGCCGGTGTCGGTGCCGAGCAGGCACAGATTCGCGCCGCGGCCCGCGAACAGGCCGACCGTGACGACGCCGGGCCATGCGTTGATATGCGCCTCGAGCGTGCGCGGGTCGCTGATGCTCAAGCCCTTCACGTCGATGATCTCGTTGCCGTTGTCGGTGATGAACGGCGCGCCCTCTTTCGTCACGCGCACGACGGGCACGCCGCCGAGCGCTGTCACGCGACGGCCGATCGCGGTACGCGCCATCGGCACGACTTCGATCGGCAACGGGAACTTGCCGAGCGTCTCGACGACCTTGCTCGCATCCGCGATGCAGACGAATACTTCCGACACCGACGCGACGATCTTCTCGCGCGTCAGCGCGCCGCCGCCGCCCTTGATCATTGCACCGCTGCGATCGATTTCGTCGGCACCGTCGACGTACACCGGCAGCGAGTCGATCTCGTTCAGGTCCAGCACCTTGAAGCCGTGCGATTGCAGCCGCGCGGTGGTGGCGAGCGAACTCGACACCGCGCCGCGATAGCGGGATTTGGTGGCGGCCAGCGCGTCGATGAAGCAGTTCGCGGTGGAGCCCGTGCCGACGCCGATCACCGAGCCTTGCGGCACGTTGGCGTTCACGTAATCGGCGGCGGCCTGGCCGACCAGTTGTTTGAGTTCGTCTTGAGTCATGGGAGAGGCGGGAAAAGCGTGAAAAACCGATAGTTTACCGGAGCGGCGGGGGGAGGGTTCGGTTTGGGCGCGCTTTGTGCCGTGCAGCCCGCTGATTTGCCGGACAGCTTTTCACATATTGAGTCATGAGAATCATCCATCGCCCATATCAAACCGCTGTGGTGCTTGCTAGTTTTTAGGCCCGCAAGACCACAGAGGATTCTGGAATGTCGCAGGAATACGATGGAGATGGCGTGCGCGTGGTGCTCAGCGCGCCGCAGCTGGCCGCCATATTGACGCGCGGATCGATCAGCCAGACGGAGATGCTGAGCAACCGGCTCTGGGGCGGCCTGCAGGTCGCCGCAGGCGTAGCGGAGATGGTCGGAGCGGCAGCGCTATGCGCGCTGCCTGAACCGACGATGGCAAGCAAGGCCGGTTGCGTAATGTTCGGCGTGCACGGCTCGGACACGGCGGCGAGCGGTCTGCGTCAGATACTGACGGGCCAGGACACGGTTACGCTGACACAGCAAAGCGCGACGAAGCTCGCCGAGTCGCTGAAAGCCCGCCCGGACCTGGCTAATCAGATTGGCGTGTCGCTCGATATCGCGGTGCCGTTCGGACTCATCGGCTCGATCAGAGCCGCGCGCGTCGCGCGGATTACGATGGGGCGGATTAGTCTGGATGCGCATGAGGCCAAAGCCGGTAGCCGGATCGGTGGGCATACGATACTGAAGCATGTGGGGAGGACTGAGGCGCAGTTGCGGGAGCGGCTGCGATTGGAATCGGAGAGAAGAGTGGTATCGTCGTTTCGGGACTTGGCGGCCGCGGAATGGGCCATCTCCAAGGTGATGGAGTCCAACACGTCAAAAATCACGAATTGGGCTCAGTCAAACCCAAGGCGTCTTTTGATTCTCTATCAGGACGTAGGGAGCAAGGTGGGCTATGGAGTCGTCCGGGCAACGGGGGAACTTAAAGACATGAGTACTGTTCGAGTTTCCATTAAATTTGAAGAATACAACGGAATGCCCTATTACATTCTCACATCGTACTTACTGAAATGATCGACGAAACATCGTACCCACAATTCTATGCATTGTTTGGCGGCTATCTCAATCAGGACTCGGACCTATGGGGAGACACTCTGGAGGAGATCGTCTCCTGCTTCAAAAGAGACAGTTCGCCCGAAGAGATCCAGGATACGTTGGCCGAAATAGAGAAATTCAGGCAGGAGGCAGGTGAAAAACTGGATGAAAAATTCGATGAGGCGTGTGGATATGATTTCGATCCCGTTTTATGGGGATATACAACCAGCACCTTCTTTGATGAATTAGCGAGAATTCTCACTACATAACCTGTTGCGTGAATAGCCAATCCCTTGCACGCAAAACAAAGCGCCCGAAACCACCACCGCGTTCCGGGCGCCATCAATCGACCAACAACAAGAACGACGACAGAAGAACTACTTCTTCACCGCCCGCTGCCGCACCGCTTCAAACAGACACACCCCGCTGGCCACGGACACATTCAAACTCTCCACCGTCCCCGCCATCGGAATGTTCATGACGACGTCGCAGGTTTCACGCGTCAGACGCCGCATGCCCTCGCCTTCCGCGCCCATCACGAGCGCCACCGGCCCGTCGAGTTCCGTTTCGTAGACGCTCTTCTGCGCGTCGCCGGCCGTGCCGACCACCCAAACGCCCGCGTCCTTCAGTTCGCGCAGCGCGCGCGCCAGATTCGTGACCGTGATGTACGGCACCGTGTCGGCCGCGCCGCTCGCGACCTTCGCGGCAGTCGCGTTCAGTCCCACCGCGCGATCGCGCGGCGCGATCACCGCATGCGCGCCGGCCGCGTCGGCGACGCGCAGGCAGGCGCCGAGATTGTGCGGATCGGTCACGCCGTCGAGCACGAGAATCAGTGGCGAACCGCTGATCCCGTCGAGCAGTTCGGCGAGGTTCTGCGCGAGCGGCAGATCGCCCGCGCGCGCGACCACGCCTTGATGGCGCTCGGTGCGCGCGAGACCCCACAGACGGGTTTCGTCGGCGGCGATCAGACGCACGCCCGCGTCCTTCGCGGCCTGCAGGAATTCGGTCATACGACGGTCCTTGCGCGTCGCGTCGTAATAGACATCCTCGACCGTCGACGCATCGTGCCGGATACGCGCGGTCACTGCGTGGAAACCGTATAAAACCTTATGACGTGCCATGACTGAACAACCTTTGATTGGACGCGCATTCAACGCGCGCCACTGTGATGAAGATGAAACCAAAAGGCAGACCGCGCGCAACCGGCACGCGTTCACGTGCCCGCTGCGCGCGGTCCCGGCGCTGTGAAAGCCTCAGCGCTTCTTGCGTGCCTGCTTCGACGCCGCCTTGCTCGCGACGCCATGCTTCCTCGCCGCGCCGCGCGCGGCGCGCGCTTCCTTGACCGCCACGCTCTGCGCGGGCGCGGCTTTCTTGCGCCGCGGCCCCGGCAACGACGCGCCGCTTTCCGCCGACGGCAACACGCGCACTCGCGGCCCAGCGCCGTCACCCTTGTCCGCCGCCATACCGCGCGCCGCAGGCGGCTTGATCGGCGTATCGCGCACGAGACGGAAGTCGATCTTGCGTGCGTCGAGATCGACGCGGCTCACCTGCACGCGCACACGATCCGACAGCCGGTAACGAATGCCGGTGCGCTCGCCGCGCAGCTCGTTCCTGATCTCGTCGTACTGGAAGTAGTCCGAGCCGAGTTCGGTCACATGCACGAGACCTTCGATGAACAGCGAATCGAGCTGCACGAAGATGCCAAACGACGTGACGCCGTTGACCATGCCGCCATACTCTTCGCCGAGCTTGTCGCGCATGAAATAGCACTTGAGCCACGCTTCGACGTCGCGCGATGCTTCGTCCGCGCGGCGCTCGTTGGCCGAGCAGTGCAGCCCGAGCTCTTCCCAGATCGCCACGTTGTTCGTGCGAGCGCGGGCACCGCGCTTTTCCTCGTCGGCCTGCTGCATTGCGCGGGCGCGCGGCGACAGCGCGGTATTGAGTTCGACGCCGTGCGGCGGCTGCGGCTGATACTTGCGGCCTTGCAGGATCGCGTAGATCGCGCGATGCGTGAGCAGGTCCGGATAGCGACGAATCGGGCTCGTGAAGTGAGCGTAGGCCTCGTAGGCGAGACCGAAGTGCCCGATGTTGTCGGGGCTGTAGACCGCCTGCTGCATCGAGCGCAGCAGCATCGTCTGCAGCATCGAGGCGTCGGGCCGGTCGCGGATCTGCGCCATCAGTGCGGCGTAGTCGCTCGCGTGCGGCGTGTCGCCGCCGCCGAGCGTCAGGCCCATGCCGCGCAGGAACGTGCGCAGGTTCTCGAGCTTTTCCGCGCTCGGACCCGCATGCACGCGGAACAGGCCCGGGTGTTTGTTGCGTTTCAGGAAATCCGCCGCGCACACGTTCGCGGCCAGCATGCACTCCTCGATCAGTTTGTGCGCGTCGTTGCGCGTGCGCGGCACGATCTGCTCGATCTTGCCCTGCGCGTTGCAGACGATGTACGTCTCCGTCGTATCGAAGTCGATCGCGCCGCGCTTCTGGCGCGCCGCGAACAGCGCCTTGTAGACGCCATACAGATTCTGCAGTTGCGGCAGCAATGCGGCGCGGCGGGTCGCCTCGGGGCCCTTGGTGTTTGTCAGCACCGCGGCGACTTCGGTGTACGTGAGCCGCGCGGCCGAATGCATGACGCCCGGATAGAACTGATACGCCTTCACGTCGCCACGCGCGGTGACGATCATGTCACACACGAGCACGCAGCGGTCGACTTGCGGATTCAGCGAGCACAGTCCGTTCGACAGCTTCTCCGGCAGCATCGGGATCACGCGGCGCGGGAAATACACCGACGTGCTGCGCTCGATCGCGTCGGTGTCGAGCCCGCTTTGCGGCAGCACGTAATGCGACACGTCCGCGATCGCGACGATCAGGCGGAAGCCGTCGCCGCGGCCCACCTTGACCGGCTCGCAATAGACGGCGTCGTCGAAGTCGCGCGCGTCCTCGCCGTCGATCGTGACGAGCGGCACGTCGCGCAGATCGACGCGATGGCGGATGTCGGCCGGGCGCACTTCGTCGGGCAGCTTGGCCGCTTCGCCGAGCGCGGCCTCGCTGAATTCGTGCGGCACGCCGTACTTGCGCACCGCGATTTCGATTTCCATGCCGGGGTCGTCGATATCGCCAAGCACTTCGACCACGCGGCCGAGCGGCTGCGAATGACGGCTCGGGAAATCGGTCAGCTCGACCACCACGACCTGGCCGACCTTCGCCTTGCGGGTGTTCTGCGTGATCAGGATGTCGTGGCCGATGCGCTTGTCTTCGGGCGCGACGATCAGCGCGCCGTTCTCGTTGAGCAGACGCCCGATCACGCGCTTGTTCGCGCGGTCCGTGACTTCGACGATGTGCCCTTCGGGCCGCCCACGCCGGTCATAGCCGACGATGCGCGCGAGCACGCGGTCGTTGTGCATGACCTTCTGCATCTCGCCGTTGGGCAGGAACAGGTCGTCCTGGCCGTCGTCGCGAATCAGGAAACCGTAGCCGTCGCGATGGCCCTGCACGCGGCCCGCGACGAAGTTCGACGGATGAGTCAGTTGATAGAGATTGCGCTGATCGAGCCGGATCTGGCCGTCGCGCTCCATCGCGCCGAGACGCTTGAAAAATCCTTCGCGCTCCTGGCGCTTGATCGACAGGGCTTCGGCGATGTCGTTCGCGGCAAGCGGCGTTTCACTCGTGCGCAGCACGCCGAGGATTTCTTCGCGGCTTGGAATCGGATACGGAAATTTGCTCAAGGGCTTGTCGATGATTTTTTCTCGTTGCATGGACGTCGGTCGGCGATGTGGTCCGGCCTGGAAGGCGTTTGCTTAATGCGCGCAGTTGCGCTCGGCTGCATCTGTAAGGCAGCTGCGCTGCCTCGGTCATTACACCTGCTGCTTGCTGCTCTTCTGCTCGACTGCTCTACTGCGATTAGCACAGGAAACTGCCTGGGTTCGGCTCGTTCAACGCGAGGCCGGCGCGCGTCTGGCTGATCGCATGTCGACACTCGCGTCGCGACACCGGATGTGCATCGTGCCAACGAACTACTGCGAGGCATTCTAACACCCGTGTCGGGCGCCACGCGGGCCTGCGCCGGTGGTTCGGACGCGTCGTGCGCCGGCTCGCCGCGAGGTTCAAACGCGTTCGGCGAATCGCTTGACAGGTCGGAATCGGTCGCTATAATGGCGGTCTTTGCAGTTCATCACCTGCCCAGGTGGCGAAATTGGTAGACGCACTAGGTTCAGGTCCTAGCGGTGGCAACACTGTGGAGGTTCGAGTCCTCTCTTGGGCACCAGATTCGAAAGTAGAGCCGCCTTCTGGCGGCTCTCTTTTTTGTGTAAGGCCTGGCAATCGAAATCGCTGTTCCTATTTCGATTGCCGGATCAGCAGGACGGTGGTTCGGCAGCGGTTGCATCACTTCGCTGCGCGTTCAACCGGGCGGATGAGAAAAGCAAGTTTGTTTGAAGCAGAGATTGACAAACTTAATCATCTTGCTAAAATAGCGGTCTAGCTTGAAGACGTGCCCAGGTGGCGGAATTGGTAGACGCACTAGGTTCAGGTCCTAGCGGTGGCAACACCGTGGAGGTTCGAGTCCTCTCCTGGGCACCAACAGTTGTTCCGGCGAAAGCTGAAGTAGTCCGAGAAACCCCGTAAGATCAAGGTCTTACGGGGTTTTTTGTTTCCGCTGGCAACCGCCATATACCGGCGGCATCAGCGATTTTTGCGTATACTCTTGCGTATACACGGAATCGAGGTGCCGAGCGATGCCCAAACGCGCCGAACCGAGGTCCGAAGTCGTATTTCGCGTCGCCAAACCGCGCAAGCGCCCTTACCTGCTCTCAGACGGGAACGGGCTTGCCTTACGCATCTGGCCGGACGGAAGCAAAACGTGGCTGCTCCGTTATCGCCGCCCGAGTACTGGCAAAGAAAATTTTCTCAGTCTTGGTCCCTCTCCCGAAGTTGCACTCGTCGACGCGCGCAAGTCCGCTGCGATCACGCGTAGTCTCGTGCGTGATGGTACTGATCCAGTCGAGCACCGCAGAGCCGAAGCCGCTGCACGCAAACGAGCCGCTGAAGGGGCGTTCCAGCTCGTCGCGGAGAATTGGCTCGCGTTCAAGCGCAAGGAGTGGGCCGTCGAGACTTACCGCAAGGCGGAGTTCGTAGTTCGGCAATACCTGATCCCGCCACTACGCAACAAGCCCATTTCGACGCTCGCGACATCGGAAGTCAAACCGGTGTTGGAAGCAATAGCGGAGCATGCTCCCAACCTCGCAACCAAGGCACGCCAATACGTGGGCGGCATCGTGACGTACGCGATCCACCATAGCCTGCGGGAGGACGGTGTTCCGTTGTCGCTGCGCGGCGTCATCCCGCGACACGAGAAAGGCCACATCCCGGCGATTACGAAACCCACGGATATCGTCCCGCTGGTGCAAGCCATCAATACCTATAAGTCACCAATCACCAGGGCCGCACTGAAACTGACCATGCTCACGGGCTTACGCCCCGGAGTGATCGCAGCCGCACCGTGGGACGAAATTGACCTGAAAGCGGGCGAATGGCATGTTCTGGCCGTACGAATGAAGATGCGCCACGACCATATTGTGCCCTTACCTAAGCAAGCGGTTACGTTGCTCGGCGAGTTGCAGTCGCTCACAGGCCGCGGACACTATGTGTTTCCATCTCCCGCTCGCCAGAAAACGCCGCATTTACATCGAGACGCGTTAAGCAAGGCTTTGCGCGAGATGGGATTCAAAGGAAAGCACGCTACGCACGGATTCCGGGGCATGCTGCGGACCGTTGGCCGGGAGCGACTCGGCATCGACATCGACGTCCTGGAAGCGCAACTCGCGCATGCAAAACGAGGTGACATACAGAAGGCTTATGACAGAACAACTTTCGACGACGATCGTCGCCGCGTGATGCAAGAGTGGGCGGACTATATCGACGGACTATGCAGAACAACGCCGGCAAGTGGCGCAGTCGATTGACCGCGGTTCGCACGATATGTCGCTCACGAATGCGCATACCGATGACCGCGAATCCCCACTCGATTAGCAACTGCCCACCGCAAACCCAACGCTGGGCCTGACACGGGCCCCATGGCGCCCGCCAATACCGTCAGCGATACCGACATTCCCGCCCGGCACTCAACGGCCTTGGGTGGGCCGCATCGGAAAATCAGCACCGCCTGCTTAACAAAGATCGTCTAAACCATGCATCTCCAGTTCACTTCGGAGGTTGATACCGTCTGCGATACCGTCAGGTCACAACTGCCTAACTGAGCCGACCGGCGGCTGGTCGGCCACAACTGACGTTCGTGCGACGACGCCGATACGCCTGCTCACCGCCGCTCACCAGTCGTTCGCCGAAGGCCGGCGACTATCGACTGCTGCCGAGTTTAACGTGTGCGTACTGTTCGACCCGATTCAGCCAGTCGCCCAGTCGCGACCTGCGCGGCTCTTCTCCGACAAGGGGATCAGACAAGGATGTAGAGGCGAGACACTGGCGCGCGGATTGACGCGATAGCAGATACAACAGTGGGCGGCACGTCTATCGCGTGGCCTTGCGCCCCCTGTCGTCGCATCAGAACGGCCGTCTGTTTATCGCAAGTCCGGAGATTCAACAGTCACGTGGCTACGGCTGACGGCGGAAGCCTGGAGCGCGCGCGCCGTAGCGAGAGACACATATCCATCACGGCCGCTCGCAGCCGGACTCTCATTTGCCGTCACGGCGCGATGAAACTGGGCGACCCCGGCGACATACAGGTCACCATGCGAGACCTCGATCCGCTCTTCGCCTCGTGCGGTACGCAGCGTGACTTCCCCGACGGGCCGCTGGGTCATCACATCACGCCCGATCAGTGAGCCTTCAGCACCGTGCACCTCGAGTCCCGTCGGCGCGAAGGGAACGGTAAACGCATCGTGGATCTGCGCAAGCACCCCATTATCGAAGCGGAGGATGCCCATCACGCCGTCCGCGAGCCCCGCCTGTCCCAAACCGCCGGACGTGGTCATGGCACCCACTTCGACAGGTTCGGCGTCGAGCAGGAAGCGCAATGTATCGACATCGTGTACCGAGATGTCGAGCACGACGCCGCCGCCGGCCTCTGGCCGTTCGATACGCCAGCCGCGCAAGTGCGGCGGCAACGACACCGCGTGAAAGACGCGCGCAAACAGCGGCGTGCCGATCGCGCCTGCCCGGATCAGATCGCGCATGCGTCGATGCGTGGCCGCGCAGCGCAGATGGTGATTGGTTGCGAGTACGACCTGATGACTGCCACACGCTTCGATCATCTGTCGTGCGTCGTCGGTAGTGAGCGCGAGCGGCTTCTCACAGAGAACATGCTTGCCCGCGGCAGCCGCGGCGAGAACCTGTGGCAAATGCTTCTCGTTGGTGCTGCTGATATAGATCGCGTCGATCTGCGGGTCTGCAAGCACTTCGTTCAGGTCCGCGCTCGCTTGCGGAATCGCATGTTTGTCCGCGAACTGCCGGGCGCGCGCAAGGTCGCCACTGACGATGGCCTTTATCGCTCCGTCGGGTTGAGCGCGTATGGCGTTGATCATCCATTCTTCTGCAATCGTGCTGGCGCCGACTAGCGCCCATTGAACAGCAGTTCCCATCTTCCGTCTCCTTTCAGGTCGGTTCAACAATCCGGTTTGCAATGGCCGGCGGCCCAAGACTGCGGCACAGTGATTCCCCCACGCGCAACGCCTGGGCAGCGATCGTCAACGCCGGATTCAAGGCGGCGGACGATGGAAAGAAACCGGCATCGACTACGTAAAGGTTGTCGTGGTCGTATGCCTTGCACAGCGGATCCAGCGGCGACGACGCCGGATCGTCGCCAAAGCGCACTGTGCCGCATTGATGCGACGGCGTGTCTTCACCAAATCGGCGGCTCACGACCAAAGGGAATCCTGAGCGACGCAGTATTTTCTTCGTCTCGCTGACAAGTCGCGCATGTGGCTTCAGATTCGTGCGTTTCCACAGAAGCCTGATCTCGCCCTGCTCCGTCAGTTCGATCCGGCTATCGTGATCCGGCAGATCCTCGGACATCGCATACAGATCGACACTGTGCTCACTCAGATATCGAAGCGCCCGCTTCGGCATGTAGGGCATCGCGCCACGCAGCATCGCTTCGCGAATCTTCCCGAGCATCTGGATATTGCCAAGCGGCCACTCGTCGTGTTTTCCAGCAAAATAGAAGTCGTTGACGGACAGCGTTTTCGGAAACCGGGTGTCGTTCACGTGGCGTGGGTCGATCGCGAGTATTGCCGTGCAGTTGTGGTTCATGTAATACCGCCCCACACTACCCGACGAGTTCGCGAGTCCCCGCGGCATACGTGAATTGGCCGACGCGAGCAACAAGGCGGCGCTGTTGATTGCGCCGGCAGAGAGAATGAAGGTATCGCCGGTCACAGTCTTGCGCCCTTCGCGCGCTTCGACTTCCGCCGATACGATCCTTTTCCCCGTCGCGTCCGTGACCAGGCGGGTGACGCGTGCGCCCGTCATGAGTGTGACTGAACCGCGCCTCAGAGCCGGACGCAACAGGCATTTTTCCGCGTCGCCCTTTGCATCGATGCGGCAAGGAAAGGCATCGCAGGTCCCGCAACGAATGCAGCCTCCCCCTGAGCCCAGATCGATAGAGGTCGGCATATGGAAGGGATGCAGCCCCTGGCGTTCGAAGTCGTGACGCAGCCTCGCAATCGCCGGTTCGTCCGGTACCGGAGGATGCGGATAGGGTCGAGAATGAGGCGGCTCCGTCGGATCGGCGCTCGAGTCTCCCCTTATTCCAAACAGCGATTCGGCAAGGTCGTAGTAGGGTTCCAGGTCGGCGTACGAGATCGGCCATGCGGGGGAAATGCCCTCTTCGTGCTGCACCTCCCCGAAATCCGCCTCTCTGAATCGAAACATCGCCGTCCCGAAGAATTTCGTGTGCCCGCCAACGAAATAGTATTGACCTGGGCGATACCGTCGGCCCACGCGGTCCAGCCAGGTTTCGCGCGTCCGGTAACGAAGCTGCCCAAATACGGCCTCGGCATCCCAGTTCTCCAACTCCCGCGGCAGATTTTCGCCGCGTTCGATGACCAGCACGCGCGCGTCCGTCTGCGCCAGTTGCCACGCAACGGCGCTCCCTCCTACACCCGAACCGATGATGACGACGTCGGCGTGCATTGCAGTCTCCCTATCTTCTATTGACCTCGCCGTGCTCGTCGTGACGATTTCACGGTGCGAGTCTGACCTCGCGTGGCTCGCCGCGCGTGGGATGCTACGGACCGGGTTGCCGGATCAGAGATCGAATCCGAGCTGTGTTTTGCCCAGATCCGTCAGGCTGGCTTCGGTTGCCCGGCCGACGAAATCGGTCTCGAAGTTGTCGGCCGGAAAATCGGGCGGGCTTTCGCCTCTCAGGAAGGTCGGCAGTTGCCGTTTCAGGTATTCGTCATTTTTCGCGCAGCCGGGTGCCGCCGCGATGTACATCACGTTGCTGTATCCGGTTCCACGATGGGCGTCCTCGACTGCATGAATTACATCGCTGTGCCAGAACACGGTGTCGCCGGCCTGCATCAATGGAATCGACGAAAGCGCTTCGTGCAACGGTGCATGCCACTTTGCATCGATCGACAGGGCGCGGCCCGGCATTGCGCCACATAGATCGTCGTCTGAGACGTCGTCCTGAAGCGCCCGCAACAACACGTACACCATTGCGTTCGCGATCGGCACCAGCTGCAAGGTGCCGTCGCCTGGCCCCTGCGGAGTGAGCGCGGTCCACCCCTGGAAAGTGCGGAACATCGAACATACAGTCGGGGAACGAATCTCCCGGGCTTGCGGCCGCCATGCCGCGTCGAACGCATCGTACCGGCGCCAGTCGCCGCTGAAGACGTGCCGATAGACGCACCGGAAGTTGTCATCGAGCCAGCGCTCCACCGACCCGCCATCGCAATGTGCGGAGAGCCCCAACGACTCAGAACCCGGAGGACGCCGGCGCAGGCGGTCCGCGTAGACCGGAACCCTGTCCGGATCAAAGTGAATCCGGCCTTCACTCTCCCACTTCCAGAGCCTGTTCAGGAAGACGCGTGTCTCAGTGAGTTCGGCAGACTGACGTGCCTCCACTTGAGGACCAGACCAGTAAATGCCATAAATTTGCGGCTTGCTCGATGCGAGGGTGCCGAAAAACTTGTCCTCGGCCCGGTGGGCGAGTTTGTCGTCGAGGCGATTACGCTCGACGTACTGCGCGATTTCTTCGTCCCACGCCCCGGCGCGTTCCGCGCTGAACACACCGCGCACGACACACGCGCCACGGTCCTTGATCGTCGCAATCGTTGCTGCGCTCACGCGTCCTTCAGCAATGTCCGCATACTGGATCTCGGGGATCACCGCGTCGCCGTGCTGGCGCTCCTGCGCAATCACCTCGACCTTGCGCCTGATTTCGGCGTCGACCTGCTCGAACACTTCCCTGTAGTTGGGAAGTCTCTGGCGCAGCTGCTTCTTCACCGACCGGATCGCCGCCGGCAGATCTTCAATGTGCAGGGATTCCATGATGCGTCTCCGCGTGTGCTGCAGTGTCCAAATCTTAGCCGCCGTCGTGCTCGAGAAGAGATACAATTTGGACAATCTGTTCGCGTATCCGGCCATGAAACCAGCATACGAACACGTCACGATGGATGCCGGATGTTCCATCCGGGTCTATCACCGTAAGCTCGCCCGCATCCCGTTCGAATGGCATCACCATCCGGAGTACGAACTTACGCTCACGATGAATAGCCGTGGCAAGCGATACATCGGTGATTCGGTCGCCGACTATGAAGGCAACGACCTGGTGCTCGTTCCGCCGGATCTGCCCCATACATGGGCCTCGAACAAGTCGATCGACGCTGCGGCACCGCAGGTGGCGATCGTGATCTGGTTTAGCGGCGACTGGGCCAGACGGATCGCGGACTGCTGCCCAGAATACGAACCGCTCCGCACGCTCTTGCGCCGGGGCGCATCCGGCCTCGCCTTTTCATCGGAAGCCGGATTGGCAGTGAGTCAGCAACTTGAAGCCCTGCTATCCAAATCGCCGAGGCAGCGCTTGAGCGCCGCGCTCGATCTGTTGTGCGGACTGGCCGACAGGGACGCGACGCCACTCGCTTCCCCGGCCGCCTTCAACCAGGGGCAGGTGGGCCGGCCGTCGGGCCACGAACCCGAACGCCTGAATCGCGCGTTGAGCGTCATCGACGCACGTTTTGCCGAGCGCCTGACGCTGCAGGAACTGGCCGAAGCGGCGACGCTGTCCGAGCGCACGCTCAACCGGTACTTCGTTCAGCATCTGGGCGAGAGCGTCGGCAAATACCTGAATCGGGTGCGCATCGGCCACGCGTGCCGGATGCTCGCCACGACGTCGTGGCCGGTCTCCCTCATTGCTTCGCGATCGGGGTTTCCGAACGTCGCCAACTTCAACCGGCAATTCCGCGCCGTGAAGCAGACGACGCCAGCCGCTTATCGCGAAGCGTTTGCGGGAACGAACCCGGCCCCGGAGGATTCGTTGTCCCTCGAAACCAGGTCGCCTTCGCTGGAAAAGCACTAGGCGTCATTCAGGCGCTACGGCAATTGACCGCTCATCCGGCGAGATCGCAACCTCGCGTCTCTGGCGCAAAGAACGTCGACAGGAAAGTCACACCCGCCAACACGACGATATACGTTGCGATCGGCCAATACGCGCCACCCGACCAGCCAATCAACGCCGCCGCAATGAAAGGCGCGACGCCCCCCGAGGCCACCGCCGCGAACTCCTTGCTGACCGCGACACCGGTATAGCGATAGCGCGCACTGAACAATTCAGGGAAATACGCACCCTGAATGCCGTACATGCCGAACACGCCAACGCCGATCGCCACGCTCATGCCGACGATGATCCACACGGGATCTTTCGTGTTGAACAGCCAGAAGGCCGGAAACGCCCATGCGCAGGTAAAGAGCGCTGCCAGCCGATACATGATCCGGCGGCCAAAACGATCGGACAACCAGCCCATCAGCGGGATCGTCACTACGGCCAGACCTGCCGCAACGGTGATACCCAGTGTGCCGACCGACTTGTCGACGAGCAGCACCTTCGTCAGATAGCTGAGCGCAAACACCTGATACAGGTACGACGAACCGTTCTCGCCCACGCGCAACCCGAAGGCCACGAGCAGCGTGCGGCGCGAATCGGTCAGCAGATCGCGTACAGGTTGTTTGCTGGTATGCCCTTGTCGCTGGATCTCCTCGAACACGGGACTCTCCTTCACGCGCATCCGGATCACGATGCCCGCGATCACGACCAGCGCACTGAAGAGAAACGGAATGCGCCAGCCGTACGCGTAGAAAACGTCCTTCGGCAGATGTTGCACCCAGGTAAACATCGCACCAGCCAGCAGGATGCCGATGATGCAGCCCGCAAACGGCAGCGCGGCATAGAAACCGCGTCGTTCGGCCGGCGCGAACTCGGAGACGATTAGCGAAGCGCCCGCCTGCTCCGCACCCGCGCCAAAACCCTGCAACAGCCGCAACGCCACGAGACCCACCGTCGACCACACGCCCGCACTCACATAGGTTGGCAGCAAGCCAATGCAGAACGTCGAGCCGCCCATCAGCAGCACGGTCGCGACCAGCACGACCTTGCGCCCGAGCCGGTCGCCTAGCCAGCCGAAGAACAGGCCGCCTACAGGTCGCGCAAAGAATCCCGCCGCGTAGGCACCGAAAATCGCGAGTAGACCCGCGGCCTTGCTGAGCCCAGGAAAGAACAGATCGGCGAAGATCAGCGCGGACGCGGTCCCGTAGATGCTGAAGTCGTACCACTCCATCGCGCTGCCGGCCGTGCTCGCTGCAATCACGCGGACCAGATCGGCGGTGCCTGCGTTCTCGGCTGTATGCGTGTGTGGCGCCACGCTGTGTATTGCGTTCGCTTCCATGAAAACGTCTCCTGTGTCGTTCTGGCTTGTTGATCTGTGTTGTCGTTCAGGCGCTGGCCGCGCGCCGTTCGGACGGATGGCTCGTGTGCTGTCGCGATGCAGCCGCGGCATCCGACAGGATCGCGTTGAAGTGCGGCACGCCCAGGTGCCAGCACAGCGCCTCCACCACGAGTTCGTGATCGGCCACGTGATCGAGTCCCGACACGCACATGGCACCGACGATGCCGTCGTTCACCACGCGTAGCGGCACGCCGCCGCCCAAAGCCGTGAAGCGCTGCTCCGGCAGACCGAGCGACGCGAGGCGTTGTTCATTCCGTTCCAGCATCACGCCCACCTCGAGCGAACTGCGCTCAAAGTGGAAGACGGTGTTCTCCTTGCGCCGGATCCAGTCGACGTTCTCCGCATTGCTGCCTTCGAGTGCGCAGAAATACAGCGGTCGATCCGGCAGCGCGACACCCACCGCGATCGGCAGGCTGCGGCGCCCCGCGATATTGACGACTATCTCTCCCAGCCTGCGCGCGACCTCCGCATTGAAGACCGGCAGCTTCGTACGCCGTGCCTGCTCATCGAATGTTTCGTTTCGCCTAGTCCCATTGCGTCGTGTCATTTCCTGTCTCCTCGGCTCAACGACCGCTCTCACTGCGACAAACCCGCGCGCACGCTCAGCAAGCGCGCCATACGCTCGGCTGCCAGCTGCGGCCGGATCAATACACCTGCCGCGTCTGCCTTGCGGAACACCTCCGCAAAATGTTGCAGGGACCGTGCGGACTCCATGCCGCCCGCCATCGAAAAATGATCCTGATGGCCGTTGAGCCATGCGAGAAACACGACGCCCGCCTTGTAGTACTGCGTGGGCGCACGGAACAACTCGCGCGACAGCGCAACCGTCGGATCGATCAGCTGTCGATATGCATTCGTGTCTCCAGCCGCGAGCTTCGACAACGCGCGCGACGCGACAGGCGCGATCGGATCGAAGATGCCGAGCAACGCGTGCGAATGACCGGTGCTGTCGCCTGCGATGAGTTCGCCGTAGTTGTAGTCGTCGCCCGTAAACATCGCGACACCCTCGGGCAACTGCGACCTGAGTTGCCGCTCGTATTCCGCGTTGAGCAGCGAAATCTTGATGCCTTCGATCTTGTCCTGATGAAGACGGATGATGTCGAGCACGGTCGCCATCGCCGTCGGTACGTCGCGGCTGCCCCAGTACCCGGTGAGCGAAGCGTCGAACGCATCGCCGAGCCAATGCAACACGACCTTGTTGCGTGAGGCGGAGATCACCGCGTCATAGACGTGCTTGTAGTCGTCGGCGGAACGCGCTGCCGCACATAGCGCGCGGCTCGCCATCATGATCGGCCGGCCGCCTGCCGATTCGATCACCTCGAACTGCTCCTGATAGCCCGCGACAATGTCTGCAAGCGTATGGTCACGCGCGTCATCGAGATGATCGGTACCAGCGCCGCAAGCCAGATCCGCGCCGGGGATGCTGCGCGCGTGAGCGATACTGCGGCGGATCAACTCCGCGGCCGTCGGCCAGCCGATGCCCATGCCGCGTTGCGCGGTATCCATCGCTTCGGCCACCTTGAATCCCAACCCATACAGGTAGCTGCGAAATTCAAGCGTGGCGTCCCAGTCGACTCGTGGCGCATCACTCCAAGGCTCATAGGCATGAGCGGGGTCGACGACAACGTGGGCCGCCGCATAAGCGATGCGGTTAAAGGTCGGCGCGGTGGACGGCGGAAGTTGGTCTTCCTGCTGCTGCATCGCGTATTCCAGGATTGTGCCGTCCGATGTAGGCAGTTTGATCTTCATACGATCCTCTCGATGTTGAGGGTTGAATGATCATGTCGGCGGCTTTTTCGGCGACCATGATCGTCGGTGCATTTGTGTTGCACGAGGGCAGATACGGCATGACAGACGCATCGACGACCCGCAAGCCTTCGATTCCAATGAGACGCAGGTCTGGCGTGACCACGCTGTCGGGGTCTCCAGATTGTCCGATGCGGCAGGTACCGACAGGATGGTGATCGGTCTTCGCATTCGCGCATGCGTATTCGAAC
The DNA here is from genome assembly GCF_040948765.1 of Paraburkholderia sp. BR10923. Classification (NCBI taxonomy): domain Bacteria; kingdom Pseudomonadati; phylum Pseudomonadota; class Betaproteobacteria; order Burkholderiales; family Burkholderiaceae; genus Paraburkholderia; species Paraburkholderia sp. BR10923. The sequence goes on from NZ_JBFPKO010000008.1 coordinate 230,174, forward strand.
AGCTCCTGATCGCTGTTCACGCGCGCGCCTGGCAGAACTTCGCTTTGTACATAGCGCTTCATCGCGGGGGCGCGAAGGATGTCGCGCGCCACTCGTAGACCCTTGATCGCCATGTCGCGATCGTATGGATCGGCCCAGTAGTTCGGATCGAGCAGCGGCGCGGCGGCGGGGTCCGCGCTGGCAAGGCGGACTGTGCCGCGCGAGCGCGGACGAAGATACGCGGTGTTCAGCGTGACGCCAGCATTGTTCAGCTTCGCCATGCCCGCTTCGATTCCGGACCCAAGGCCGAGATGAAACTGGATGTCCGGAGACCGGTCGCGCGCGTCGTCATCGGCATACCAGAAGCCGCCCGTTTCAAAGAGACTCGACGCTACCGGCCCCTTCTTCAGCAACAGATATTGCAATGCGGCCCACGCAGCGTTGTGCAGCTTGTTGTACTTGTCGTAGGTGTGATCGCCCGTGCACTCCGCGATGACGAAGAGGTCGAGGTGATCCTGCAGATTCGAGCCAACGCCGCGAAGATCGTGGATCGGCTTGATCCCAACCGACTGGAGATGATCGGCGGGACCGATGCCCGACTGCATCAACAGTTTCGGTGAGCCGATCGCGCCCGAAGACACGATGACTTCACGTGACGCACGCACGGTCTGCGGATCGCGGCTCTCGCCAGTCACGTATTCGACGCCTGTCGCGCGGGTTCCTTCGACGATCACGCGCAGCGTCCTCGTCTGCATGCAGACCGTCAGATTCGGCCTCCCGAGCACGGGACGGATGAAGCCTGCCGCCGTCGATGACCGCCGCGCGTCCAGTTGCGTTAGCTGATAGTAGCCGAGACCTTCCTGGGTCGCACCATTGAAGTCCGGATTGAAGGGAATGCCAAGTTCCTGTCCCGCCTGAAAGAACGCCTCGCAGATCGGCAACGGGCTGATCGGGTTCGATACGCCGAGCGGGCCGCCATAGCTGTGATATTCGTTCGCGAAGCGCTGGTTATTCTCGGACTTTTTGAAGTAAGGCAGCACTTCGCGATAAGACCATCCTGTCGCGCCCGCTTTCTGCTCCCAATCATCGTAGTCCGCGGGAACGCCGCGCGTGTAGATCTGCGCATTGATCGACGATCCGCCGCCAATCACTTTCGCCTGTGTAAAGCGCAGCACGCGATTGTTCAGATGCTTTTGCGGCACCGTGAACCAGCCCCACGAACCAATGCCGCGCGTCATTTTCGCAAAGCCGGCGGGCATCGAGAAGAACGGGTGGCGATCGGAACCGCCTGCTTCCAGTAGTAGAACCTTGATTGAGGGATCGGCGCTCAGGCGATTGGCCAGTACACAGCCAGCCGAGCCGCCGCCCACGATCACGTAGTCATATGTCGTCGCTTTCATGGCGTCTGGCTCAGAATGTTGGGATGGACAGGCCACCATCCACGTTGACCACGCTGCCTGTTCCAAACGGCAGCAGACCGCCGGCGAGCGTCGCGACCACCTGGCCCACTTCGTCGCTTTCACCCCAGCGTCCGGCGGGCACCAGGCCCTCGCGGAATCGCGCCTCGTATTTCTCCGCGACACCTGCCGTCATCGGGGTGCGGATGATGCCGGGTCTCACCTCGAACACGCCGATATTCGCTTTCGCGAGTCGAAGGGCAAAAAGTCGGGTGATCATGGGCAGCGCCGACTTCGACAGGCAATATTCGGCACGCTCGGTCGATGCCATTTCGGCCGAAACGGAGGAGACCGTGACGATTGCCCGCGCAAAACTGGAGGCCGTCGAGTCCATGTGGCGGGCGACGGCCTGCGTCATGAAGAACGTGCCGCGCAGATTGACGCCGAGCACGGCATCGAATGCTTGCGGCGATACGTCGAGCAGATCGCCGCGGCTCGGCGAACCGATGCCCGCGTTGTTGACGAGGCATTCAATGCTTCCATTGAAGCGCACGGCTTGCTCGACGACGTTGTCATGCGAAGCGATGTCACTCAGATCGCTCTGAATGAACAGCGCGTCCTGACCTTCGTCGCGCACGAGTGCGCAGGTCGTCGCCGCGTCCTCGTCGTTCACGACATCGGTCAGCACAACGTCGAAGCCGCGCCGCGCGAGCGCGACGCAGATCGAACGGCCAATGCCGCGTCGCGCGCCCGTTACCAAAGCGGTTGGAAACTTTCCAGCTATCTTGCTCATGGTTGCACCATCTATCGTTGCGCTGGGCGCTCAGTGAATCCGGACTTCCGTGTCGGTGTCAAACAGCACGAGCTTCGACAGGTCGATGCGCAGTTCGCATCGTTCTCCGGACGCGTGCGGCATGTCGGCGCCGAGCCGCGCGGAGACTTCCATGCCGCCGAGGTCGAGCACCGCCAGCGTATCGGGGCCCGTCGGTTCGAGCACGTTGATCGTGACGGGCACGGTACGCAGCGCCGACGTTGCACGCTCGTTTTCCACGCCGATTGCCTCGGGGCGCAACCCCGCGATCACCTTCTTGCCGATGTAGCGCTCGACAGCGGCAGGTTGCGGCGGCAACGCAAGATCGATGGCCTTCTGGCCTTCGCCCACTTTCAGATGCAGCGCGCCATTCATACGCTCGATGCGCGCCGGAATCAGGTTCATCGAAGGTGAGCCCATGAAGGTCGCGACGAACGTGTTGGCGGGCGTGTTGTAGACCTCGCCGGGCGTGCCGAGCTGCTGCAGCACGCCGCCCTTCATCACGGCAATACGCGTGGCGAGTGTCATCGCTTCGATCTGGTCATGCGTGACGTAGACGATGGTCGCACCCAGGCGCTGATGAAGCTTCTTGATCTCGGTGCGCATATCGACGCGCAGCTTTGCATCGAGGTTCGACAATGGTTCATCGAACAGGAAGATCTTCGGATGACGCACCAGCGCGCGGCCCATCGCGACACGCTGGCGTTGCCCCCCTGATAGCTGGCCCGGACGCCGATCGAGCAGATGCTCGATCTGCAGCAGACGGGCGGCATCATTCACTGCCTTCTCGCGGTCGGGCTTCGAAACTTTGCGCATCTCCAGGCCGAAGCTGATGTTCTGCCCGACGGACATGTTCGGATACAACGCATAGCTCTGAAACACCATCGCGATATCGCGCTCGCTCGGATGCAGGTCGTTGACCTTGTCGTTACCGATGCGGATTTCGCCGCCCGACAGCGTGTCGAGTCCGGCGATCAGGGAAAGGAGCGTCGACTTCCCGCAGCCCGATGGCCCGACCAGAACCAGAAAATCGCCATCTTCGACATCGATGTTGATCTCCTTCAGTATTTCAGTGGAGCCGTAGGCTTTGCGAACATTGGATACGTGCAGTGAAGACATGATTTACCCCTTGACCGAGCCGGCCATCAGACCGCGTACGAAGTAGCGACCACCGATCACATAGACGAGCAGCGTCGGCAGTGCGGCGATCATGGCCGTGGCCATGTTGACGTTGTATTCCTTGACGCCTGTCGACGTATTGACGATGTTGTTCAGTGCGACGGTGATGGGCGCGGAGCTGCCTGTCGTGAATGAAGCGCCGAACAGGAAGTCGTTCCAGATGTTCGTGAATTGCCAGATCACCGTGACCGTGATGATCGGCACCGAGTTGGGAAGCAGGATGCGGAAGAAGATACGGAAGAAGCGCGCACCGTCGATCATCGCGGCTTTCACGAGTTCATCGGGAAAAGCGATGTAGTAGTTCCGGAAGTACAGAGTAGTGAAACAGAGGCCATAGACGACGTGCACGAACACCAGCCCGCTGATCGATTGCGCGAGACCCACCTTGCCGAGGAACGACGCCATCGGAATCAGCACGATCTGGAACGGAATGAAGCACCCGAACAGCACCAGTCCGAACAGCAGGTTGTCGCCTTTGAAGCGCCATTTGGTCAGCACGTAGCCGTTCAGTGCACCGAGCAGCGTGGAGATCGCGACCGCTGAGAAGACCATCCGGAAAGAATTCCAGAAGAAGCCTTTGACGCCGGAGCATTCAAGTCCCACACACGCCGATCCCCACGCTTTTTGCCATGCATCGAGCGTCCACTGGTGCGGCAGCGCGAGGATATTGCCTGAATAGACTTCGGGCAGCGGCTTGAACGAGGTCAGCAGCATCACGAGCAGCGGTACGAGGTAGACCACCGCCACGACCGCAAGCATTGAATAAATGACGATTCGCGAGAGATAGTTATGCTTGCCCACCACCATCTGCGGTGAATCCCATGTTCTGGTAGCCATCTTTGTCTCCTAAGGGCTATGGGTCGAATTCAATGGCCGCCGCTCTTTCGGCGTGGTCTCATTTCGGAGTAGAGGTACGGCACCATGATTGCCGCCACCGTGCAAAGCATCATCACCGCGCTCGCCGCGCCCATGCCGAGTTCGTTACGGGTGAAGGTGAACGAATACATGAACGTGGACGGCAGTTCGGTCGAGTAGCCAGGGCCGGCGCCCGTCAATGCGATCACGAGCTCATAGCTCTTGACGGCGAGGTGCACGAGAATCACGAATGCCGATACGAACACGGGCCGCAATTGCGGGATGATGATTCGCCGGTAGATTGAAGGCATGCGGGCGCCGTCGATCGAAGCTGCCTTGACCTGTTCCTGGTCGATGCCGCGCAGCCCCGCCAGAAACATCGCCATCACGAAGCCCGACGCCTGCCAGACAGCGGCGATGACGACGGTATAGATCGCCATGTCGTCGTTGATGATCCAGTCGAACTGGAAGCTCGACCAGCCCCAGTCATGGAACAGCTTGGTCAGGCCCAGCCCCGGATTGAGAATCCATTTCCATGCGGTGCCGGTGACGATGAACGAAAGCGCCATCGGGTAGAGGAACAGCGCCCGCAGGCCTCCTTCCGCGCGAATCCGTTGATCGAGCAGGATGGCGAGCCCGAGACCGATCGCCATGCACAGCACGACATAAAGCGACGCGTAGATGCCGAGGTTGCCGATCGCCACGTGCCAGCGCGGGTGCTCCCACACGCGGCCGTACTGAAGCAGACCGGCCCAGTGGAAGTTGGCGAACGCGCGTGACCGGGTGAACGAGAGCACCGTCGTCCACGCGATAAAGCCGTAGACGAAGATCAGCGTGATGATCAGCGTCGGGCTCAGCACGAGCTTGGGTAAAACCGCTTCGAAGCGGTTTCGCAACGTTGATCGCTTTCGCGTCGGACTATCGCCCGAGCCGTTGTTCAGATCTTCAAGACTGGTCGCCGCATGGGCGCGATTGTGCAATAGCATGGCAACACCTACCGTCGGAGATGACGGGCCTCGCGGAGCACGGCGTACGGTGCCGCATCCGCATGAGGACCAGTTGGCTTACTGCGAGTTCTTCACTGCCGCGACGAGTGCCTTGACGGCATCCGCGGACGACTGATTCGAATTGAAGAAGTGCGTGACGACGTCATAGACGGCGTTCTTCGGACCGTCGGGCATCGCGTGTCCGTGCGCGAAGCTCCCGACCATCGAGTCGGTCTTGAGCGCCGCGCGCATGTCGTTCATCGACTTCTTGCCGCAATCGTCGAAGCCGTCCTCCGGCACATCGAGCCGCGCGGGAATCGAGCCCTTGATCTGGTTGAATTTCGCCTGGACGCCCTTGTCCATGATCGTCGACGCGAACGCGTACTCGCCCGGCAGACTCGCGTCGCCCTTCTTGAAGCCCGCAAACTGATCGGTGTTGAAGATGAATGCGCCATCGGTTCCGGGATAGTTGAAGCAGAGATAGTCGACGTTCGGCTGCTTGCCTGCCGATGCGAACTCGCCCTTCGCCCAGTCGCCCATGATCTGCATGGCTGCCTTGCCGGTGATCACCATCGACGTCGCAAGGTTCCAGTCACGGCCGGGGAAGTTCGGGTCGACCATGCCGCGCAACGCACGCATCTGGTCGAAGGCCTTCTCCATCGTCTTCGAGCCAAGTGCGCTGGGGTCGAGCTTGACGAGCGCCTGCTGGTAGAACTTGGGGCCGCCGGCTGACATCACCGCGCTATCGAAGATCGTCGCTTCCTGCCATGCCTGGCCGCCGTGCGCGAGCGGAACGTAGCCGGCTTTGCGGATCTTGTCCGCGTCCGCGACGAGTTCATCGAAGGTCTTCGGCGGCGTCAGCTTCAATTGATCGAAGATCTTTTTGTTGGCCCAGATCCAGTTCGTGCGGTGCACATCGACAGGCGTGGCGACCCAGTGACCATCGACTTTCGAGAACTTCTGGATCGGCGCGGGCACGAGTTTGTCCCAGCCTTCCTTCGATGCGACTGCATCGAGGTTCTGGAGATAATCCTCCTGCGCGTACTCGGGGATCGTGAAGCCAAGCATCTGGATTGCATCCGGCGGATTGCCCGATGCGACGCGCGCCTTCAGCACGGTGCGTGCGGCCTCTCCGCCGCCGCCCGCGATCGGACTGTCCTTCCATGCATAGCCCTTGGCCTTCAGGCCGTCTTTGAGGACGGTGAGTGCCTTCGCTTCGCCGCCGGAAGTCCACCAGTGCATGACTTCGACAGTCTTCGTGTCGGCTGCTGCAGCGGACAGCACGTGGCAGGCAACGAGGCCGACTGCGATTGCAGCAATACGCTTCTTGAACATTTTCGTCTCCTTGATGAGGCTCTCTTAACGGGCTTTCTTGTGGACTTCACGGCGGGTATGCCGTGGAGCGATCTGGGTAGATTCGTAATCAGGCGGGTTGACGCGGCAGCCACCAGTTCTTGCGCGCTCCGATGTGAAGCTGCACCGTCTTCGTCTCCGTGTAGTCCTCGACGGCCTGCTTGCCGAGTTCGCGTCCCACACCGCTCGATTTGAAGCCGCCGAACGGCAGCTCGGGGTAACCGTCGAGGAAGGTGTTGACCCAAACGGTCCCCGCGTCGACGCCGCGGGCGACGGTCAGGCAGGTGTTGATGTCGTTGCTCCAGACGGCAGCGGAGAGCCCATAGGCCGTGTCGTTTGCGATATCGATCGCGTTCTGCGCGTCTGAGAAAGGAATGATCGCGAGCACAGGGCCGAAAATTTCTTCGCGCGCGATGCTCATGTCGGGCGCGACATCGCTGATGACAGTCGGCTCCAGATACAGGCCATTCGCGTCATAGCGTTTGCCACCCAGGCGCAGCCGAGCGCCTGCCGCGACGCCCTTTTCGATGTTGCCGAGAATCTCGACCAGCTGGTTCTCGCTGACGATCGCGCCGATCTTGCATTCGGGGTGCAGCGGGTCGCCAACCGGCACCTGGCGCGCGCGCTCCACTACCGCCTGCGCGAAGCGCTCTGCGATCGATTCGTGCACGAGCACCCTGCTTCCGCTGTTACAGCATTCGCCCGCGTTGAAATACACCCCGAACACGACGGCATCGATCATCGCGTCCCAGTCGCAATCGGGGAAGACGATTTGCGGATTCTTGCCACCGAGTTCGAGCGCAACCTTCTTCAGCTTCTTCGACGCGAGTCCGCCGAGCAGACTACCCACACGCGTCGAACCAGTGAACGACAGCATGTCGATAACGTCGTGCTCCGCCAGCGGCTGTCCGACGGACGGACCTTTTCCCGTCACCACGTTGACGACGCCATTCGGGACACCGGCCTGTTCGAGAATCTCCATCAACATGACGGTCGTGCTCGACGTGAGCTCACTTGGTTTGACGACGCACGTGCAGCCTGCCGCGAGTGCAAACGGCAGCTTCTGAGAAAGAATCCAGAGCGGGAAATTCCACGGCGTGATGAGTCCGACGACGCCGATCGGCTGGCGCAGCACGATGCCGAGCATGTCTTCGCCAAGCGTGTCGTATGCCTCGCCACTCGTCGTGCGGGCAAGACTCGCTGCGTATTGCCAGAGATCGATGCAGCCGGCGACTTCGCCGCGTGCCTGCGCAAGCGGTTTGCCCGTTTCGAGCGATTCGAGCAGCGACATCCTGTCGACGCGTGCCTTGATGCCGTCAGCGATCGCGAGCAGAATCCGCGCACGTTCTGCGCCCTTGAGCTTCGGCCATGGACCGTGACGGAAGGCAACGTCAGCGGCCTTGATCGCTCGCTCGACGTCCGCCGGCGTCGCTTCGGGAAACGAGCTGACAACGTGGCCATGCGCGGGACTACGGCGCTCGAAGCGCTGCTGGCCCGCTGATTCGGTCCACGCTCCGTCGATGTACATGCGGCCGTTGAAAGCTTCGTGCGCGGGTGCTTTTTCGCTCGCCAGAAGCGCAGTTGCAGCAGGAATTTCAGTGTCGTACGTCATGTCATTGACCCTCGTATTGCGCTGGGCGCCGTTCACGGAAACTGGCCATGCCTTCGCGGGCGTCGTGCGTCGTCGCGGACAGCGCGCCCGCCATGGCTTCAAGCGTTGCGCCAGCCCCGAATCCCGAGGCGGCGTTGATCAGTTGCTTCGTCAGTTGCACGGAGACGGGCGCAAGCGTCGCGATCTTTTCAGCGAGTGCGACAGCTGTAGTGACCGACGCTTTCGGCGCGGAGATTTCGTCGATCAAACCGATCGTGTACGCGCGTTGCGCATCGATCCGCTTCGCGGTCAGCGCGAGCGATTTCACGTGGCTCGGACCAAGCAGCGAAACCAGCCGCTGCGTGCCGGACCAGCCCGGGCAGGTTGCGATGCTCGCTTCGGGAAGCGCGAACGTGGCAACCGGATCCGCGACGCGTACATCGGCCACTGCTGCCAACTCGAGACCGCCACCGAACGCGGGACCGTTGATCGCCGCGACGACAGGCAGACGCAATCCAGCCCAGCGGTCGAAGATGCGATGGCCGCGCGAGACCCATACTCGCCACATGTCGAGCGGGGCGAGTGCCGACCATTGGTTAATGTCCGCGCCCACGCAGAACGCGCGTTCACCGGCGCCAGTCAGCACGACAGCCCGCACGTTCGGATCCGACTCGAGCTGCGCAGCCGCACCTTCGAGTTGATCGAGCATCTCCGGTGTCAGCGCATTGAGCTTCTCCGGGCGATTGAGCGTGACGACGGCAACGGCGTTGGTCTTCTCGATCTGGATCAATCCGTGGTCAGCCATGACGCGCCTCCTTCAGCTTCAGACCGAAGGGAGAGTCAGTGAAAATGGACTCATCCATGGTCTTCAGGGAGGGGGATACGGTGAGTCCGATATCGCACTGATCGAGCACGTCCTTTTGCAGATCGATGCCGGGCGCGATCTCGATCACTTCGAGACCGTTGTTGCCGAGTTCAATCACGCACCGTTCCGTGACATACAGCGCTTGCTGATCGCGCTTTTGTCCCATGCGTCCGCTGAAGGTCACGTGATCGACATCGGCGATGAACTTCTTCTTGCCCTCCTTCACGATCTTCAGACGACCATCGCCCACTTCGATCTTTGCGCCTGCCGTGAAATAGCCGCAAAAGACGACGCGCTTCGCATGCGTCGTGATGTCGATAAAGCCGCCGCATCCGGCAGTGAGATACGGCTTGCTCGGCAGCCTCGACACGTTCACGTTGCCGAATCGGTCCACTTGCAGGAACGACAGCAGCGATACATCGAAGCCGCCGCCCTGGAAGTACACGAACTGCGAAGGCGAAGGCATGATCGCGTCGGCATTGCCGGAGCATCCAAAGGCGAAACCGAGCAACGGCACGCCGCCGACAGCGCCTTGTTCGATGACCCACGTGACGTCGTCGCGGCAGCCCTCCTCGAGCAGAACGCGCGGCACGTTTGCGGAGATGCCGAAGCCCAGATTCACCGCGTCGTTCTGTGCGAGTTCCATCGCTGCCCGGCGTGCGATGACCTTGTCGGCGTGCCATTCAGCGAACGCGAACGCGCTATCGGGCAGCTTCACTTCACCGCTGATCTCCGGGTCGTATTCGATCTGCGTGGTCTGTTTCTGCGCGGGATCGACGACCACGTAGTCGACGAGGTTGCACGGAATGTGCACCTGCTGCGTGTGCAGGGAACCGGCCTTCACGACGCGCTTCACCTGCGCGATCACGATGCCGCCGTTGTTTCGCACGGCCAGCGCCTGATCGCGACCGCCAAGCAGAGCGCCTTCATGTTCGAACGACAGGTTGCCGCGTTCATCGGCGGTCGTTGCGCGCACGATTGCAATGCGCGGCACGAAGTTCTTGTAGTGCAGCCACTCGTCACCCGCGAACGTCACTTTTTCGACGATCGGATATTCGGCGGCCTGTGCGTTCATCGCGCCGCCCTGGCGGTCGGGATCGACGTAGGTGTCGAGTCCGACCTTGGTCAGCACGCCTGGACGTTTCGCCGCAACTTCACGATGCATGTCGAACAGGACGCCGCTCGGCAGGTTGTATGCACGAATGTCGTTATCGGTGATCAGATGCCAGATGTCGGGCATCCGCAGGCTCGAAGGGCCGCTCGGAAACGAGCCGGCGATGATCGTCTGGATCAGCCCTTTCTTCGCGATGTGGTCGATGCCCTTGATGCCGTACATGTCGCCGGCCGCGATCGGGTGCAGCATCGTCAGATTGCGCGGATGGCCTTGCGCCTCGAAGCGTGCGCCGATGGCGGCAAGCATCGCGTCGGGGCAACCCAGACCGCTCGACGAACTGACGGTGACAGTGTCGTCATCGTCGATCAGGCTCGCCGCATGGGCCAATGAAACAACCTTGCTGGAACGCACAGTCAGTCTCCACAAACTTTTATTCGGCGAAACGGGATGGCACCGTCACGTGCCCGCCTGCTTCGGTGCTGGCGCCGATCAGCGCCCTGTGGCGTGTAGATCGCACCCTCCTCTTAATTGGAACGTTCCAATTGGCTTGCGTTGGATCGTTCCAATTAAATGTAGTAGACTCGTTTCACGGTGTCAAACACTTTTTGGAACGTTCCAATTGTGCAGAGCAACATGAAATCAGGCCCGACCATACAGGACATAGCCGCCGTAGCTGGCGTATCGAAATCGACGGTGTCGCTAGTTTTGCAAGAAAGTCCGCTCATCAAGGCCGAGACCGCGGAGAAGGTGCGCGAGGCGGCTCGCGCGCTCGGTTATGTGTACAACCGCGGGGCGGCCAACCTGCGGGGCAAGCGCAGCACGACGATCGGCATGGTGATCAATGATCTGACCAACCCGTTTTTTGTTGAACTGCTGGTGGCAATCGAGCGCGTGCTGGCCCAGGCCGGATATACAACGCTGATGGCCCACACTGCGGAAAGTCTCGAGACCCAGACGAGGGTTCTAAAATCCATGCGTGAGCAGAATGTTGCTGGCCTGATCATGTCTCCCGCGCTAGGAACGACAGATGAGTTGCCTGCCGAGATCCAGTCGTGGGGAATTCCGCTGGTACTCGTCATGCGCCCGATGGGACCGGACGTCGATACGATCGGTGTCGACAACAGCTATGGATTTGCGCTGGCTACCGAGCATCTGGTCGGGCAAGGACATACGCGCATCGCTTTCGCCGGCAACCGGAAGGGCTACGCGGTCGCCAACCAGCGCAGACAGGGTTATCTGTCCACGATGGCGAAGCACTCTCTGCCCGTCAATGACGACTGGATCATCGATGTCCCTTTGACACCGGAGGGTGGGCGCGATGCGGTCCGTGCGATCTTCGACATGAAGCCGCGGCCGACGGCGGTGGTTTGCTACAACGACCAGGTCGCAATCGGCGTGCTGCACGAGCTCGACAGAATGGGCAAGCGCGCGGGTAAGGCTCTGGCGGTCGTGGGTTGTGACAACATCGTCGCGGCTGAGCACACCAATCCGCCTTTGACCACTCTGTTCGCAGGTGCGGACAAGCTCGGCACCATTGCAAGCGAGACACTGTTGGCCCGACTGAGCGAACCATCAGAAGACGAGAAGCCGCCAGTGCAATACTTTGCGGTGCCGGAACTCGTCGTCAGGGAATCGAGCGTAGGCGCGAAGGCATCTCTCGTCAACGCGCCGGCAAAAGCGCCGCGAAAACATGCGGTCATTGGTGATGAAGAGTAGGAGCCGTCCATCCGGGCACCCGCATCACGCTTTGGAATCCCGTTCTCGCGCAGCTGGCGAAGTGGTCCGCTTTCCCGCGCGTTCGAGCCTGCATCACGCAGCACGCCCGGGGCGGCCGCGCGCACGCTGATGAAGCGGAAACAGAACTGCTGTCGAAGGCGCTGCACGAGAAGCCGGACGGAACAACGCAGTGCAGTGTGTGCTCCGCTGCTGCGTTTACCGGAATTATTAGCCTGGCGGTTGCGCCGTAGCCGCGATAATTCCGGTTATCGCCGCGATCCGCCGGCCCCCGTCCCGCCCACGCATGCCAGGCTGATCCCGACGCCCGCCGGGGCAGCAAGTGCGCCCCACTGCCGCCGGCGCCCCGTCCGGCCTTCCGGGGCAGCTGACGGAGCAGTGCGGACATCCGGGCCGGCGTTTCAGTGACAGTAGATCGGCCATTGCCGACATTCGAGCGGACGGGGTCTATGTCGGCAATGTGGCCCATTGCCGACGATGGTGACATCAAGTAGTGATAGCGGGCACGACGTGGCTGTGCTCGTCACCGAGCAGGGGCTTGCCGATCTGCGCGGGCTTTCGCCGAAGCAACGGGCTCGGCAGGTCATCGCGCAATACGCGCATCCCGACTACCGCCCTATGCTGCAAGACTATTTCGATCGGTCCTGCCGCGAAAGCTATGGCAAACACACTCCGCATCTGCTTGATGAGGCGTTGTCCTGGAACCAGCGCTATGTCCAGCGCGGCTCGATGCATGATACATGCGGTCTAGCAACGGATTGGGTGGCGCTGTTTCGCGAATTGGCAGGGGGCAGGCAGTAATGCGCATGCTGCGTGGAAGGCCTACTCATGTGAATCGCGGCGTAGAAATCCGATTCAGTGGCTAGATGCGGTGACCGATACTGACCAGCCAGCCATTCGGGGATTTGCACCATTGAATTCTTCCATCTTGGTACAGTGCGGAGAACCAGCGCCACAGCGAAGTGTCCTCTCTGTTCGCATGTTGACCCGCCTGTGAACGGATATCGTCATATAAAGTCACGAGCATATGCGCTTGCCTTAGGTCGATGCACTACTCGATCGGTGACGGGAAGTTAGTCACGAATCAGTTGTTGGCGACACGCACCTGCAAACCATAGGTCTTCCAGCATTCATCCCCGACCAAGCCCCATTGGCGGCAGCGTGACGCAGTGAATTCATCGCGTGCGAAATCCCGCAGATGCTTTTCAGAGAGTCCTTCGACCAACAAAATCCAGTCTTCGGCAAAGCGATTGCCGCTTTGACGACTTTCTTCCGTTACATGCGTTGAAGCTATCTGGTCAGGCTCTGCGAAAGCAATTCGCACAATGCCGGGCCGTCTGCACCAATCGTTTAGTAGCTCCGACGTGATCTCTTCCTTTAACGCCAGTGCATCAAGCGATCGTACGCGGACCATCATCACAAACGCTGCTTCCGCGTTCCCAGAATCCGCCAGCAACCGGTATGCTGAGCGCTGGCCATCTTGGAAGGTCGGAAGGGTGGCGCGAGTCCAGGTAGTGGGGTTATTCAGACGTTCGAGATAATCCGGCCGGGAAAGCACGGAAAGACACTCGACATCGTAGAGAATCAAATAGCACCGTTTTGCATCCGTGCGCTCGAAGCGCCGGCCGCGTAGAAATCCAGGAATTGCAAGGCGCTCCGGAAAATGCTCGCGCGTGTGCCAAGCGACGAAGTTTTCTTCGTCGCATTCGCGTATGGTAAGCGTCGCACAGAGGATAGCTTGGCCGGATCGTGTCATGTTGTACCTTCGATTGAAACTACCACTCGACCGGCAATGAAACCAGTCCGAACACATTGCCGTTATGCTTGAACTCGAGTGCGTCGAAAGGCACAGCGAGACGCAGTGTTGGTAGCCGCTTGAACAGCGTCTCGAACAACACCTGAAGTTCAAGGCGCGCAAGCGGTTGCCCCAAGCACTGGTGCACGCCGAACGAGAACGCGACATGGGATGCACCCTTGCTATCACGACGAATATCGAACCGGTTGGGCTCCGAAAATGCCTCGGGATCGTGATTCGCCGCCTGCACCGGTGCGAAGACACCCTCGCCCTTGCGAATGAGCTGGCCCCCGATCATGACATCGGCGGTCGCCACACGGGCGGAATTCATATGCGTAATCGAATGAAAGCGCAGCATCTCCTCCACCGCGCTCCGCACCAGCGAGGGGTCCGCATTAAGCGCTGCCACTTGCTCGGGTTCCTGCAGCAAGCTTAGCAAACCAAGGCCAATCTGGTTCGCGGTGGTTTCGTGTCCGGCGAGGTACAGCAAAGCGCCCATTTGCACAGCGTCGGAGTGCGACAGCTTGCCTGGGTTGATCCACTCAATGGCGAGACGACTCAGCAGGTCGCTTCCTTCACCAGGATTCTCCTCCTTCTCGCGTAGAAGGCGGTCAAGATATTGCTCCATCTCCTGAGCAGACCGCCTGAGCAATTCCGGGCTGATGTCGAGATTCATACGATTGCTGCTTAGCATCTGCAACCGCGCGTGATCTTGATAAGGTACACCGAGCATGATGGAGATGACCATCGAGGGAAGCGGCAGCGCAACATCCTGAATGAAGTCGACGGGTGCCCCCTTCTCGATCATCTGATCGAGCAAATCATCGAGCGTCTTTTGCACAAATGGCCGCAACTCGTCGATTCGCTTCATCATGAATTCTTTGGTCAGCGTGCGTCGATACTGACCATGCTCCGGTGGGTCCATCGTGATGAATGTCCGATAGGACCTCGACTGCGCCGCGCGCGCGGGCGACACTGAAGGGTATCCAGGTGTCTCCGGCGATGCACTAAAATGCGGGCTCGTCAGTACCTCACGGAAGTCCTTCATCTTCGTCACGAGCCATACGGTGCTGCCGTCCCATGCCGTTACCCGCTTGATGGGATCACTCTCACGAACGATCGCGTAGCGGGGTGGCGGATGCAGCGGGCACTCCGCGGCGCGGGGCCACGGGAAGGTGTCTACGTCCATTGGACATGGATGGACGGAAGTATCGTTGGTCATCAAGGTGCCTTCTCGAATTGAATAACTGCTTTCGTTTAGCGCGCAGTAGCGCCCCCGTCAACGGGCAGCGCCACACCGACGACGAAAGATGCCGCATCGGAACACAACCACACGACGGCATTCGCGATTTCTTCGGGTTGCGCTATCCGACCAAGCGGATTGGCTGTCGCCGCACGCGCGGACAGTTCGTCGCCGAAGCGGGCGCGCGTGAGCGCTGTTTCGACGAGCCCGGGACACACCGCATTAATGCGAATGCCCCTGGCGGCAAATTCGATTGCTGCTGCCTTCGTCAGTCCGATGACACCGTGTTTTGCCGCGCCATATACACCGTCGGAGGGTACGCCGACGAGACCCGAGCGCGATGAATTGTTGACGATCGCACCCTTCCCCGCGACCAGCATGTGATCGAGTTCAGCCTTCATGCAGTGCCAGACGCCTTCCAGATTCACGGACATCACGCGGTCCCAGTTCTCCTGCGTAGAGACATGGAGGCTAGCGGCGCGATCCGGCACCCCTGCATTGTTGAAAGCCATGTCGATCCTGCCGAAGCTGTCGACGGCCGAACGCACCATTGTCTTGACTGAGTCGGCATCAGTAACGTCCACCTGAACGAACATCGCTCGTGCGTCACAGTGTGTCTCGATGAACTCGACCGTCTCATGTCCCCCCGCTGCATCAGCGTCCGCGACGACGACAGCCGCACCGTTGTGGGCGAATGCGATCGCCGTGGCCCGGCCGATGCCCGACGCGCCGCCCGTGACCAACGCTGCCTTTCCGGCTAGCTTCCGATCCATTTAGTTGCTCCCCTTATTGCTCGATGACGCTTGACTATGCCGCCATCGCCAGACTGGCGAGAATCGCGATCAGCGTGTCAAGCGTTTCTCGCATACTTTTCACAAACGAATGAGCCTTCATCTCTTCCTCCATCTACCAACGGACAGGCAGTGCCTTCAATCCGTAGACGAAGGACCTGTCCTTGTAACGCAATGCATCCTCGGGTACTGCAAGCTCCAGGTGCGGAAAGCGTTTAAAGATCGTTTCGAACACCACTTGAAGTTCGAGCCTTGCAAGCGGCTGACCGAGGCACTGGTGAATACCAAACGAGAACGCGACATGTGATTGGTCTTTCGTATCCCGGCGGATGTCGAAGCGCTCGGGTTCAGGGAACGCAAGCGGATCATGATTCGCGCCGTGGAGCAGCGCTAACACGCCCTCGCCCTTCCGGATCAACTTACCGCCGATCATGACGTCTTCCGTCGCGATCCGGTTCGAGTTCATGTGCGTGATCGAATGAAAGCGCAGCATCTCTTCAACGGCGCCTTTGACGAGCGACGCGTCGTCCATCAATGCCGCGCGTTGCTCGGGATGCTGAAAGAGGCTCAGCAGCCCGAGGCCGATCTGATTCGCGGTCGTCTCGTGTCCGGCCAGGTAGAGCAGCGTCGCCATCTGCACGGCCTCAGCATGCGACACCTTGCCGGGATTGATCCACTCGATCGCCATCCGGCTCAACAGGTCGCTACCGTCACCCGGGTCGCGCTCCTTTTGAAGCAGCAGCGCGTCAATGTATTGAGTCATATGCATTGCAGACTGCGTCAGCGCTTCGGGCGCAATCGACATATCCATTCGGTCACCGCTCCATTTCTGCAGCTTGTCGTGATCCTCGTAGGGCACGCCGAGCATGATCGAAATGACAAGTGACGGAAGCGGCAATGCGACAGCCGCGATGAAGTCGGCTGGCGCGCCGTGACGCTCCATGCTGTCGAGAAGCTGATCGAGGGAACTCTGGACCAGCGGACGCAACTCCTGCATGCGCTTTGCCATGAATTCCTTCGTCAGCGTCCGGCGATACTGGCCGTGCTCGGGCGGGTCCATCGTGATGAAGGTCTGATACGACTTCGACTGCGCGGCCCGCGACGGCGAGACGAACGGAAAACCGGGCGTCAACGGCGACGCACTGAAGTGCGGGCACGTCATGACTTCGCGGAAGTGCTTCATGTCCGTGACGAGCCACGCCAGACTGCCGTCCCACAAACTGACCTGAACGACGGGGGCCTGCTCGCGCAACAGAGCATACTGACGCGGCGGAACCAACGGCGCGGCGCCGTCTCGCGGCCACGGAAAGTGTTCCGTCGCGAATGGGCATGTGAGGGTGGTTTCGGTTGTGTCCATTCCTTCCTCGATGTTTGATGGAGAAACGCTGCCTCGATATCTGTCTAGAACCGGTGCCGCATGCCGACCCGCAGCACGACCTGATGCGGCGTATTGGAAGGCGTGATCGTCAGGAAGGACGCCACGGCGGGTTGGCCGGTCGAATCCACACCCGACGCGATCTGATAGTTCGCCATGAAATAAACGTCTGTCCTTTTCGAGAGAAAGTAGTCAAGCGTCGCATTGAACGTGTGGTACTTTGCGCTCTCCTTGCCGTCGATCGCCCCGCCCACGAGATAGTCATACGAGCCGTTGAGCCACAGGAACGGCGTGATCGCGTAACGCGCAAACACGTTGTAGCTGTTAAATGCAGCGCTGCCCGTATAACCGCGTGGATTGGTCAGCGCGAGATTACCCGACGAAGGTGAGTTCAGATCGCCGAACGTGATGTGCGAATAGTTGAATCCAACGATCGCGCTCTGCACCGCGTATTGAAACGCCGCGCCTATTACCTGGTAATACGCCGCCGACGCGAAGGCACCATACACCGGGTTCGTCTGAACGCCACTTGTAGCGCCGAGGTTATTGGCCGTGGTCGAACTGTTCGGGTTGTTGCCGAAGAGCGAGCGGTTCGGATCGCGGGCACGCAGATACGCCACAGCGCCAATGAACGAGCCGCTGGAATAGGAAGCGCCCGCGGAGTAGATGCTGTTCGTGCCGAACGAACCCGCGACGCCGCCAAAGCTATACAGCCCGCCGAACTTGAACCCCCCATACGTGTTGCTGGTGAATTTGACCGCGTTGTTCACCCGGTACGTGTTGCCGAAGTTGTTGATGTCGTTTCCGTGCAGCGAGTAGGTGCCGTTACCAACTGATCCGGTGATCGGTCCGAGGTAGTCGACCACTGAGTCGTACTGCCGACCCATTGTCACTGTGCCGTATGGCGACGCGAGACCGACATACGCTTGTCGGCCGAATATGTTGCCACCCTGACCGAGCGCGCCCGTGCCGACGTCGAAGCCGTTCTCCAATACGAAGATTGCCTGATAGCCGCCGCCGAGTTCTTCAGTTCCGCGAAACCCCAGCCGGTTGCCCTGCATGATGCTGCTGCTCATCGCGTACTGCTGACTACCCGTGCGTCCACCATGCGTCGCCGTCTGCGCATTGTTGACAAAGTTCAGACCGTAATCGATGATCCCGTAAATCATCACGTTGCTTTGCGCCGACGCCTGCGCTGACACGAACAACACCGCGGCGGTTGCCGGCCATCTCCAATATTTCATTGCTGTCTCCATGTCTCATACCTTCAGGACTTTTGATTTGTAGTACTTCTTGAAAAACCCAATTCGGCTAATGCAACTTGGTCGCTTCAATGCCCTCTTCGTACTCAACCGCAGATCAGACCGTGTGCGCGCAAAGACGGATTCGGCATGCCTGCAACAACGGCAGGGCGGAACCGGTACAGCACGTTCGCACGCAACACCGGTCCGGTCACGACATCGCAGTCCATTACGCATTCGAGATTCAGGTGCCAGTGGTCTCCCGCTGGCTGAATCGCTCTGACGGTCGCGCCGACCCTTAGACCAGAACCGGTCGGAACGGGTGCGGCGAAATGCAGTTGTTCGATCCTGTGAAGCGCGACATTAAGCGTGTCCTCGAGCATGTAGATCTGCTGAAGCATTGGAATCAACAAGGCGAGCACAACGCTGCCCGGCACGAACGCGTGTTCCGCACCGTCGATGTCACCCGGTGACCGATCTTCGGTCAATGATTCAAAGCGCTCGAGCGTGGCCTGATCGACCTCGATCCAGTCGCTGTAGCCCAGGTGCATGCCAAGGCAGGCACGGATGCCGTCGACGCCGCTTAGGATGATGGGCACTGGTTTCTCCGTGTCGGGGACGTTCGACCGCCAGCTCTTTTCACGAGCCGAACAGTTCAGCATTGCCTTCGCCGAGCGCGGGCGCGGCCTGGCGAGGTTTGAGCAGGTGCCCGTTGAAGCGCGCCGGGTAGCGGATTGCCCGGACTGCACCCGCGGGCGTCTCCAGCTCCGAATACAACTGGTTATGCCGCACCTGCGGGTCGTTCAGATGCGCATCGGGCGCATTGACGGGACCGGCCGGCACATCGAGTTCGCGAAAGCGCACGAGCCAATGCGCGGTCGTCTTCTCTTTGAGCGGCGCCGCGATGCGCTCGAAAAAGGCATGTGTCATGTCGCGCTTACTGGTGATCTTCTTCAGCTCGTCTTTCCATTCGGGATGCCCGACGGCTTCGAGCGTCCGGCTCAACTGCTTTCCTGACACGGGCGAAATCACCAGATACCCGTCACTCGTCGCAAGCACGGGCTGCGGCGCAAGCGTTTCGGACGATCTGTCGTCGACGAAAGCGCGGTTGTGGAACATATCCGGAAAGTTGTAGTAGGACAGCATGTCGAGCATCGACGTCTCGAGGTGAATTGCCTTCTGAGCGGAATCGCGCGCGATCAATCCCGAGAGCGCCATCTGCGCGGCGAAGATCGCGGCGACCTTGTCAGCGACGAAAGTGTTCGTCGCACGCGGCCGGCCGCCCGCAGCTTCGTAGCTGAGCAGGCCGGTGCGCCCCTGAATCAGCGCGTCGAAGGCCGGCTCCGCCGCGAGCTCGCCATCCGCGCCATATCCCGTGATCGAAAGCTGAACGATGCGCGGATTCAGCGCGCTCACCGCCTCGAAGCTCAGGCCGAGCGACGCCGACACATGCGGACGCCAGTTCTCGATGTACAGGTCCGCGTCACGCAAAAGCGTCTTGAATCTCGCGAGATCTTCGGCGGCCTTGAGGTCGAGCGTGACACTACGCTTGCCGCGATTCGAGTTGGTCCAGACCGTGCCCACACCCTTCCAGCCGTGGCCGAAGTTGCGATAGGGATCGCCCGTTGGCGGCTCAACCTTGATGACTTCGGCGCCGAGGTCGGACAGCATCTGCGCGCAGAATGGACCTGAGATATAGCTGCATGCCTCGACGACTTTCACGCCGGCGAGCGGGCGTCTGAAGTCGCTGTCGTCTTGCGTCGCGGCCGTCGTTGATGCGTGTGTCATGCGTGTTGCTCCTGTGTGTTGATTGCATGCGCCGCCGTGACTGAACGCAGCTGAGCCATCGCGAGCACGGCGTCGAGAACGGGGGTGGCCACGTCTTTGAGATCGCGCAGCGCGCGAATCGAGCGGCTCAGCGGTTCGAGTTCGAGCGGACGGCCCGCCTCGAGATCCTGCAGCATCGACATTTTGTGGTTCGATGCACTGACCGTCAGCGCGATACGCCTGTCGGGGGCCGGCCCGATCGCAAGCCCCAGTTGCACGGCCATGGCATCAGCTTCGGTCATCATCGTGCGCACGATGTTCAGCACGCCGCTCGCCTCGGCCATCTCTCCCAATGTGCCCTGCGTGAGCAGCGCAACGGGATTGAACGCGAGACTGTTGACGAACTTCATCCAGATCGCGGAGCGGATGTCCTTGTTTACCTTCGAATCGATTCCGCTCGCGCATAGCAGTTCGCTCAACGCGCGCACGCGAGGCGAGTCGCTGCCGTCGAGCTCACCGATTGGACAGCCGGCCTTCGCGCCGTCCTGCACGATGACGCCCGGCGCGCTCGCATGTGCGCCGATCCAGTAGACGCAGCCCAACACCTGCGTGGGCGGAATCACGCGCCATTGACGCCCCTCGCGGTCGAGCGCGGGGAGTTGCCGGCCGTCGAAAGGTCCGGGGAACGCGTGAAAGAAATAGTAGGGAATGCCTGTGGTCGGCGGCAGCACCGCGGTATCGGGGCCGATCAGCGGCGCGATCTGTTCGAGAGCCCCTTCGACCTGATGCGCCTTGAGCGTGATGAACACGTAGTCCTGCACGCCCAGCTCGCGTGTGTCGGAGGTGGCGCGCACGGGCACCGTGAACGCCTCGCTCGCGGTTCTGACGCGAAGCCCGTGGCTGCGAATGGCGTCGAGCGTCCTGCCCCGCGCGACGACACTTACCTCGCAGCGTCCGGCGCGCGTGAGATGCGCCGCCAGATAGCCGCCGATTGCCCCGCCACCGAAAATGCATACCCTCAGCATATTGCGCTCTCTTGCGAATCGGGTGAACCGCGCCTTGCATCGCTTCGGAGAGAAGCGACCGCAGACGCCTGCGATGAGCACAAGATACGGGCGACCAATGCAAGAGGGGAAATACTAAAAAACGATGATTCAAGCAGATCGGCGTATAGCTGAGAAAGCCCGCTATTGCGCGGGCTGTTCACTTCGTCTTGCGCGCCTGAAGGCCGCGGGCGCGACACCCACGGCACGGCTGAAAGCCGTACTAAAAGCGCTGTCCGAGTAATAGCCGATGGACAGTGCGATATCGATCATCGAACGCTCGCTGTTGATTAGCGCATCCTTGGCCAACGCGATGCGCCAGTTCGACAGATACGTCGCGGGCGCAACGCCGACACGTTCGGCGAAACGCCGCGCAAATGCGGCGCGCGACATTCCGACCTCCTTTGCAAGCGTGCCGACGGTCCAGTGACGCGCCACATCCGAGTGCATCCTCTGCAGCGCGAGGTGGATGTTTGGATCTGCCATTCCGCTGAACCAGCCCGCCTCGCGCGAGTCGATCCTCGTCAGCGGACGGCGCCACACTTCGACCAGCATGATCTCGACGAGGCGGCTCATCACAAGATCGTGCCCCGGCAGACCCGAGCCCGACTCTTCTCCGATCAGCGCGATGAGGCGCGAGAGTCGCCCCGCCTCCTCATCCGACGAACGGATGTGCAGGAAGTCCGGCAACATCCCGGAGAACAGCGCGGTATGCTCGGGGCCGATTTCGAAGTAGCCGCCAACGATACGCACTTTGTCGCCGCCAAGCCCGTCGTCCCAGCGCACATATTGATCGCTAGCGACGTGTGTTTCCATCGCATGCAGGGTCTCGATGGCGTCGGGATCGCTGACGAGGCAGTAGCGGGCCGTCGCGCGCATCAGTAGATAGTCGCCCTGCCGTAGCAGGAGTGGCTGGCCGTGGCGCGGCACGTACCAGCATTGTCCCGTGACGACGAGGAAGAACACGGGTATATCCCGGCACGGCACGCTCATACCCCATCGGCCCTGCACGTCGACCGTTCTCCAACTGATCGCCTGGGGTCGCATAAGTCGAATGATATCGGTCAGGATGTCCATGTTGAGACGATCGATAAACTTTCATAGACAGGCTGTTATAGATTAACTCATTTAGTTGCGTTAAGTTTTTTCTCAACGACCGGCGCACGCTTTCAGCGGACGAGACGCCGGCAAAGAAGCCCCAATCCGGGCGAGAACAGAACGGAGACACGCAATGAAGCTCAAGGATCGAGTCGTCGTGGTCACAGGCGCGGCGCAGGGAATGGGCCGCGCAATCGCGATCGAGGCAGCGCTCCAGGGTGCCGCATGGGTCACGCTCGCGGACCTGCAGGAGGACCGCGGCACGACCGCCGCACACGAGGTCGAAGAGGCCGGCGCGAAAGCCTGCTTTATCCGCACAGATCTGTCAGATACGGACGCGATCCGCCACATGATCGACGAGACCGCGCGCCTCGCGGGTGGCATCGACGTCCTCGTCAACAACGCCGGCGTCACCGACGACGGACTGACCGGCCGCGCCCCGACGATCGAAGACCTGCCCGAAGCCGTGTGGGACAAGGTCATGAACGTGAATCTCAAGGCGATGTGGCTTGCGAGCAAGTTTGCCGCGCCGTGGCTGCGGAAATCCACCAAGGGTCCCGCCATCGTTAATGGCGCGTCCGTCGCCGGCAGCGTCGCCTATCCGGGTTTGCCCGCGTACGCGGCGAGCAAAGGCGGCGTCGTGATGCTGACCAAGGCGATCGCACTCGATCTCGCCGACGCCGGCATTCGCTGCAACGCCTACGCGCCAGGGGCGATCGACACGCCGATGCTGTCCCGCAGCGTCGAGCACGCGCAGGACCGCGAGAAGGCCCGCGCGCGTCTGTGGGGCACACATCTGCTCAAACGTCTGGGACGTCCCGAAGAAGTCGCGAAGCTCGTGTGCTTCCTCGCGTCCGACGAGGCGTCGTTCTCGACAGGCGGCATCTTCAGCGTCGACGCGGGCACGCTCGCATGGCGCGGCGTCCACTGAACGCGAACGCGGTGACCCGATGCGAGCGACGAACAGGCGCGGCGAAACATCGACGTTCGCGCGTCGCCTGACGCACGCGCTAACCCTCGCCCTGTATATGACCGACCCGATCCGCCAAGGCGCCGACGAGCGCCTGGTCGCCCGATATCTCGGCGAGCTGGAATCGAATCTGCGTGGACCGATCGTCGCGATCGCCTACGCGCGAACAGCAAGGAAGGAACGCTGACATGAACATGCGCCAACTCCAGTATTTCCTCGCCGTGGCCGCCGAGCTGAACTTCACGCGCGCTTCCGAGCGCGTGAACATCGCCCAGCCCGCATTGAGTGCACAGATCATCGCCCTTGAAGACGAACTGGGCACTCCGCTCTTCACGCGCGAGAAACGCAAAGTATTGCTCACGCCGGCTGGGGAGATTCTCGTCGAGCACGCGCAGCGCGTGCTCAACACGGCGTCGGCGGCCATCGCGGCGGTGCGTGCATCGGGCCGCGGGGCGCGCGCGCATCTGATCGTCGGCTCGATCTACACGGCGATCTACTGCTTTCTGCCTAACACGCTGCGGATCTTCAACACGCTCGCACCGAACTCGGACGTGAGCCTGCAGGAAATGACCATCTCTCAGCAGATCGCGGGCCTCAAGGAAGGCCTGATCGAAGTCGGGCTTGTGCGCGGCCATGTCTTCGATCACAACATCGTGACCGAGCTGCTCTATCGCGAGTTGCTTGTGGTGGCCGTGCCCGCCGGAAGCGAATATGACGTTCCCGGACCGGTCAATCTGCGCGATCTCGCGAAGTGGCCGCTCATCGCCGTCGCGCGTGGCACGGCGACGGAACGCGGTTACGGCGACAAGATTCTCGACATCTTTGAGGACGCGAACCTCAAGCCCAACATCGCGAAAGAGGCCTACGACATGCATACGTCCGCGTGTCTCGTCGCGGCAGGTGTGGGCGTTGCGGTCGTCCCCGCCATCATGCAACTGATGCAGCCGCACGGCGTCGCCTATCGGCCGCTCGCCGTCGAAACCGCGGGCGTCTCGCTGTCGCTCGCCTGGCACAAGGATCGCGTGCCCCCCCTTCTCAACGCATGGCGCGAGGCCGCGCGCGCGAACGCGGCGCAACTGATCGCGCGTCATCCACAGTACTTCATCGATACATCTTCGCCGAGTCTCGTCGAAGCTGCCGCGGCCTGACGCGCTCAGCGCGGCGTGTCGCCCTCCTGCTTCAACCAGGCCTCTATCTCTTCGCTGTGCTCGCCGAGACAGGGCGCTGCGCGCATCTCGGCCGGCCGAGTGTCGTGAAAGCGCACCGGCAGGCGCATCTGCAACGTGCCACCCTCCGACGGATGGGTTCTTTGCTCAAAGAATCCCACCGACATCAGATGAGGATCCGTGAGTACACCTTCGAGATCCCGGACCTCTGACGCGGGAATATCGCATTCGGCAAAGAGCATGAGCCAGTGGCGCAACGGCCTGTCCGCCACGATGCGGGCCATTTCCGCGTGCATTCGGTCGAGCGCGAGGAAGCGCTCGCGCGCCGTGCATAGCTTTTCCTGTTCGAGGAAGTCCGCATGCCCCGTCACGTCGAAGAAGCGCACCCAGCGCTCGTCGGTGTAAGGCGCGACTGCGATATAGCCGTCGAGACACTTCAGCGGCTGGCGCAGCGGATCGAGCTGACGCGGGTAGCCAGCGGCATCGGTCGGCGGAATGAACGCACGGCCATAGAGATGCTCCTGCAACAGGAAATGCGTAAAGCTCTCGAACATGGGCACCTCGACGGCCTGCCCCTGCCCGGTCCGCTCGCGATGCAGCAATGCGCCGAGCACGGCGTACGTCGCATGCAGGCCGGCGACCTTGTCGGCCATCGCCATCGGGAGATAGCGCGGCGCGGGGTTGCCGTCGGCGCGCGGAAGAAGGCTTGCCGCCCCCGATGCAGCCTGGATGATGTCGTCGTACGCGGGCCGGCCTGAGTACGGACCGCCTTCACCGAAGCCCGTGCAATGCACATAGACGAGACGAGGAAACCGGGTGCGGATCGCATCATAGCCAAGGCCGAGCCGCTCGATCGCCTCCCGCCGCAGGTTATGAATGAACACGTCGCAGCGGGAAAGCAGACGCAACAGCGATGCCTTCCCGCGCGGCGTCTTCAGGTCCCATACGACGGAGCGTTTGCCGCGATTGAGCGTCATGTGCGCCGGTCCCATGCCGCGCGTCTTCGCGGGCCGCCCGACGCGCCTGATCTCGTCGCCGCCGAGTGGCTCGATCTTGATGACATCCGCGCCCATTTCGGCAAGTGTCGCCGTGCAATATGGGCCGAAGATCACCGACGTCATGTCGAGAATGCGGATGCCGTCGAGAATGGGCGATGCAGCCATGAATGTATTTCTCCGCAACGGATTTCAGACCGCTTCCTCAAGCGTCAGCAACAGCTTCAGATCGAACGAAGGATCCGCGGCCTGCTCGCGCGTCGGACTGATACGCCTTTGCAACAACCGCCGCGCGGCCATGTGTTCGGCGGGTCGGTTGCACGATTCGACGCCGGTCAGCCGGTGATGCCGGTAGCGGAACACCGAAAACGCGCCGGACTCGGGATCGCCGCGCACGACGCTGCTGTCAAGCCTGCGTGCGACGCCCGCTATCTGCAGCCGCGCGCCGCCTTGATCGCTCCAGAAGACAGGCGTCTGGTTGTAGGGCGCCGCATCGCCGAGCAGAGCGCGCGCCACATGGCGCGCCTGATCGACCGCGTTCTGCACCGATTCGAGGCGCAGCAGATCGCCGCCGTCGAACGCGTATGGAAACGCCGCGCAATCGCCGATGGCGGAGATTGCCGGATCCGATGTGCGCAGGCGCTCATCGACGATGATGCCGTTGAACCCTGACAGGCCGCACGCCGTCGCGAGTTCGCTGTTCGGCACCACGCCGGCGGCCACGAGCACGAGATCGGCGTCGAGCCGCGTGCCGTCCGCCAGTTCGACAGCGCAGACTTGATCATCGCGGCAGAGGATGCGCTCGACGCGCGCATTGAAGAAAAAGCGCACGCCCGACGCCTGATGATGCGCGCCGTACGCAGCCGACATTTCCGCGGAAATCGCGCGCTTCATCACGCGATCCACGGATTCGACGACATGCACGTCACAGCCGCGCGCCGCCGCGATGCTCGCGACCTCCAGGCCGAGAAATCCCGCGCCGATCACGACGACGCGCCGCGCATCGCCGAGGCGCGCTTTGAGCAGTTGCGCATCGCACACCGAGCGCAGCGACACGACGCCATGCGCCGGTTGCGTCGCAAATGGTAGCGAGCGGTTGCGCGATCCCGTCGCGAGAACGAGATGATCGTAGGGCACGATGCGCCCTGACAGCAACGAAAGCCTCTGACGCCGGCGATCGATCGCGCCGACGCGCTCGCCGGCCAGCAGTTCGATGCGCGCATTGTCGAACCAGTGGGATTCTTCAAGACTCAGTTCGTCCGCCGCGACATCACCGGTCAGGAAGCTCTTGGACAGTGGCGGCCTTTGATACGGCAGCCCCGCTTCGTCGCCGATGAGCCGGATCGCGCCTTCGTACCCTTCGTCGCGCAAGGAGGCCGCGGTCTGCAGGCCGGCCTGCCCCGCGCCGACGATCACCACCGATTCGGGCCGCGCGTTCACTGCCCGCTCTCCTGCGTGTCTGCATCGTCTGTCAACTTCTCGACCTTGATCGCCTTTGACGGGCATTTGCGTGCTGCGCCGAGCACCTTTTCATATAGTGCCTCGTCCGGTTCTGTCTGCAACAGCTTAACGACACCGTCCTCGTCGCGCTGGTCGAACACCTCGGCAGTCGACAGCACGCACAGTCCCGCGCCGACACACACGTCCTGATCCACTGCGACGCGCAGTTTGAAGTTTCCGTTTGTCATGCCCTACTCTCCTTCATCGCTACAATGAGCGCGCTCCAGTTGATTACCAGGTAACCGGCAAGGCTTCGAGACCTTGCACGAAATGATCGCCCTTGCCCTTGATCTCTTCGAGCGGCACGGCAAAGCGCAAGCCCGGCATGCGTTCGAAGAGCGTCGCGAACACGACCTGCAACTCGACGCGCGCAAGCGGCTGACCTAGACACTGGTGAATGCCGTAGCTGAACGCGACGTGATGATCGGCCTTGCGCGTGATGTCGAAGCGATCCGGCTGCTCGAACGCCGCGGCGTCGTGATTCGCACCGGAAATCAGCGCGATTACGCCCTCGCCCTTGCGGATCATCTGCCCCGCCACTTCGACGTCTTCCGTTGCGACCCGGAACGCGTTGTAGTGAACGATAGTATGAAAGCGCAGCATTTCCTCGACCGCATTGCGCAGCAGCGAAGGGTTCTCACGCAGCAAGCGCAGCTGGTCCGGGTTGGTGAGGAAGCTGAACACGCCGAGCGCCATCTGGTTCGCGGTCGTTTCGTGGCCGGCCATCAGCAGCAGCTCAGCCATGATCACCAGTTCGCGATGCGTCAAATGCCCCGGCCGCACCTGCTCGACGATGAGCCGGCTCAGCAGGTCCGTGCGGTTTTCCGCATCTTTCGCACGCGCGGTGATTAGCCGGTCGAGATACGCGAGGATGCGGTCTGACGCCGCCTTCGGAATCGACGGATCGACGTCGAGCAGCACCTTGAGCCGGCTTTGTTCCTGAAAGAAGCCGTGATCGCTCGCCGGTACATCGAGCAGGCCGGCGATTACTTCCGACGTCAGCGGCAGGAAGAGGTCTTCGACCAGATTAGCGGGCGGTCCCTTTTCGAGCAGCTCATCAATGAGTCGATTAAAAATCGAATCGATGCGCGGGCGAAGCTCGCTGACCCGTTTGATCATGAATTCTTTCGTCAGCATGCGCCGATAGTGGCCGTGCTGCGGCGGGTCCATGCGAATGAACGCGGGCTCCAGATCGAGGACGGCATTGCGCGCGGGCGAGAGGCTCGGGAAGCCGCTTACATGCGGGTCGCCGCTGAAGCGGTTATCGCCGAGCACGGCGCGCACATCGTCGTAACGCGTGAAGAGCCAGGCGTCCCGGCCGTCCCACATTTGCACTTTTACCGGTCCCGGCTGCTGCTGAAAATCACGGTACTCTGCGGGCGGAACGAAAGGACATTGCCGTGGCATGGGGAACGCCGGCTTGCTGAAAGGACATCCAGACATCGCGCCTCCCGTCAGATCAATTGAATGCTTGAGTTCATGTCGGCAAGCCGCTTACAGACCGCCATTGACGTCGAGTGTCGCGCCGGTGACGTAGCGTGCGTCGTCGCTCACGAGAAAGCCGATGGCCGATGCGATCTCTTCCGGTTCCGCGGCGCGCTGCAGGCCTGAGCCCGCGATGAGTTTGTCACGGATCTCCTTGGGCACCTTTTCGCCCATTGCGGTGTTGATGGTCCCCGGCGAGACGGCCGTGACACGAATGCCATGCGGGCCAAGGGGCTTTGCGAGGCTCTTCGTCAGGTTGATGACCGCCGCCTTCGAACCGCCGTAGTCCGTCACGCCGCTGCCCGCCGTCGCCACGATCGACGCGAGGTTCACGATCACGCCGCCGCCGCCCGCTTTCACGAGACGCTTCGCCACTTCCTGGCTCAGGAAGAACGGCGCGCGTGCGTTGACGCCGTAGGTGAAGTCGTAGTCGGCAGGAGAAATGTCGAAGAACGTTTTCCCGTGCCAGACGCCCGCATTGTTGATGAGCACGCGGATCGTGCCGTGCTCCGCATCGATCGCTTCGACGGCCGCGCGAATCTGTTCGATATCTGTGACGTCGCACTTGCGGTAGGCGTACTCGCCCTTGCCCGACTCGGCGATGTCGAGTCCGACGACCTTGTAGCCGCGCTCACTCAAGTTCTTGCAAATGGCTTGTCCCGTCAGGCCGTTCGAGCCCGTAACAACTGCAACGCTAGTGGTCATGTGTCATCTCTTCTCACGATATGGACTTGAACCCGGATCATCTTCATGCACGCTCCACGTCGAGCGGCTCAGGCTCAAGATTCGCCCGGCTGGCGATGCAGGTCCAATACTGTTTTGCGAGAAAGTGAGACCGATTTCCTATCGTTGCCGCTTCGTGACGGCGCGCATCAGCGCTGAATGACGATACCCGCGCGTTCGCGATCCCAGCAGTCGGCGGTGACGCCTTCCGCGCGCAGCCGATACTTCTCGACGCGCTGGCTCGGCGTCTTCGGTAGGCTGTCGCGAAACGCGACATAACGGGGAATGGCGAAATACGCGAGACGCGGCTCGCACCAGCGAATCAGCTCCGCTTCCGTGAGTCGCTCGCCGTGTCTGAGCACGATGACGACCTTCACGTCGTCTTCGCCCATCTCGGCCGGTACGCCGACCACGCACGATTCGAGCACCGCCGGATGTGCCCCGATGACGGCTTCAACCTCGAACGACGAGATGTTTTCACCGCGCCTTCGTAGCGCCTGCTTCTTTCTGTCGACGAAGTGGAAATAACCGTCGTCGTCCTGCCGCGCGAGGTCGCCCGTGTGAATCCATAGATTCCGGAACAGATCGAGCGTCGCGGCGGGGTCCTTGTAATAGCCGCTCGTGCCGAGAAACGGGCGTTGCGGTCTCGCGATCAATTCGCCGGTCGTGCCGCGTTCTACTTCATTGTCCAAATCATCCACGATACGTACGTCGTAGCCCGTGATCGCCCTTCCACACGCGCCCGCGCGGCGGTCGTCGTACGGATTCACCAGACAGCTGCTGCATTCGGTCATGCCGTACAGTTCAAGCAGGCGCGTGTTGAAGCGCGCCTCGAAAGCATGCCAAAGATGCGGCGGCGCGGCGGCGCCCACCATCAAGCGAAGCGGATTGTCGGCATCGAGCGGCGATGGCGCCTGCTTCATCAGGATCGACAGCATCCCGCCGATGAATTTCGCCGACGTGCAGTTCCACCGGCGGCAATCGTCGAGCATGCGGCTCGCCGAGAAGCGATCGACGAACACCGCCTGCGCATCGGCAAGGATTGCGGGACCGGTCGTCCCGTGCGCGCTCGTGTGAAAGAACGGCAGGCCGGTGTAGAGAACGTCTTCGTCTGTATAGCGCGAGTACTTCACCGCCTGCGACCAGATTTCGTACCAGTAGTGATGGCTGATCAGCACGCCCTTCGAGCGCCCCGTCGTGCCGGATGTGTACGAGATAGTCGATAACTGCCTGAAGTCCACCGCAACGCCGGGCGCGGTCTCCGCGCGGGACATGAGTTCGTCGAAGTGCAGCGCTTCGCGCCCTGGCCAGTCTGCGCGATGCGGCGTCGTGCGCGCATCCACGACAATCGTGTGATTCAGCTTCGGCAGCCGGTCCGCGATGGCGCCTAACGTCCCGGCGTAGGCGGGCTCGGCGACGAGCGCAACGCAATCTGCATGATCGATCTGATACGCGAGGCCTTCGCCTTTCAGCGCGACGTTGATCGGCACGCAAACCGCGCCAATTCTGTTAAGCCCGAACCACGCGAACAGGAATTCGACGCGGTTCGAAAGCATCAGCGCGACCTTGTCGCCAGACTCGATGCCGAGCGCGCGAAAGCCATTCGCCGCGCGATTCGACGATGCATTCAGCTCGTCGAACGTAACGGTCCGGTCGCGAAACCGGAACACTTCATGATGCGGATGTCGCCGCGCCTTGTCCTCGATGATATGGCCGATCACGCGCTCGGACTGCGCGTACTCGTGCATCGTCCATTCGGCCCATCTCCGCGCGGCGCGTTCGAACTTGTCATCCCACTGACCCATCGTGTCGCTCACCCTGATTCATTCATAGGTTGCGCGACGGCGTCACGCAAGACTCTCATCCTCATTGACGCGCATCAGCCCTTCCTGCATCGCCGTACCGATCCGCCGCCCGTCCTGATACAACGCGCCCGCGCCAAGCCCGCGATTGTTGGTCGCGCACGGCCCGCTCATGTCGTAGTAGAACCACGCATCGGGGCGCACGGGCGCATGGAACCACATCGCGTGATCGAGGCTCGCCGAGCGCGCGCGGCGGTCCATCGTGCCGTGGCCGCGCGGACGCATCGCGGTGGTCATCAGGTCGAGATCGCACGCATAGGCGAGCACGGCATGACAGAGCAGAGGATCGTCGCCGCACGGCTCGCGCAACCGGCACCAAAGCCCGTTGGCGGGCGCCATTGCGCCCGGATCGAGCCAGGGCCGCCACATCTCGCTGCGCCGCTCGAAGAGCCTCATGATTGTCGATACGTGCGAGCGGCGTCGCTCCAGCAGATGGGCTTCGCGCGCGTAGAACTCCGCTTCGGCGGGCATGTGTTCGGGCGATGGCACGTCCGGCATCCGTGCGAGACGCTCGTGATCGCCCTCTGACGCCTGAAACGAGGCCGCGCCGATGAACACCACGCGCTCGCTCTGCGTGACGGTCACCCGGCGCGTGCTGAAGCTGCGGCCATCGCGCACCAGTTGCACGTCGAAGCGGATGCGCTTCGACACGTCCCCAGGGTGTACGAAATAACCCTGCATCGAATGCAGGCCGTGCGCCTCGCGCACGGTTCGCCCCATCGCCATGATCGACTGGGCGAGCATTTGTCCGCCGTAAATGCGCCGCACGCCATCGAAGAGCGAGTCGCCCGCGAATACGTGACGACTTTCCTCGCGCACCCGAAGGACCGACAGCAGATCGCTCACCGTCAGCGCCATACGCCCTCCCGTCAGCCAGGAATCGCGACGACGAGGCCGTCCAGCTCCGGCGTGATCTCGATCTGGCAGCTCAGGCGGCTATTGCTGCGCGGCTCTCCGAGACCTTCGAGCATTTCGCGCTCGACATCGCACGCTTCGCCGACCACGCCCATCCACGCATCGTCGACATAGACTTCGCAGGTCGCGCAACTGCACGCGCCGCCGCATTCGGCGACGATACCCGCGATCATGTTGTCGACGGCACCCTGCATCACGGAACTGCCGAGCGGTACGTCGACTTCCGTGGTCTCACCGCTTACCTGTACGTATTTGATGACTGGCATTGCACACCTCTCTGTCTAACTTGATCGGACTAGTGTTGCGCCGTTTCGAACAGCGACTTCAATGAAAACGCTTCGTCGGCCAGGCATGCCGGATCGAGTGGCACGGCTTCGGAGATCACGCGCTTGCTGAGCATAAAATCCTGCGCGCGATTGATGCAATCGACTGCGAGGAGCCGCCCTTCCTTCAGGTAGAAGGCGCTGAAACTGCGGCCTGTGTCGCGCGTCCCGCGCACAACGACCTGGTCGTAACCCGTGTTGAGGCCCGCAATCTGCAGCTTGATGTCGTATTGGTCGGACCAGAACCACGGTGTCGCACGATACGGCTTATCCTTGCCGCACAGCGCCGCGGCGGCTGCTTTCGCCTGTTCAGTCGCGTTGGGGACCGATTCAAGTCGGATGCGGCCGTAGTACGGCGACGGATGTAGCGTGCAGTCGCCCGCCGCGACGATGTCCGGGTCTGAGGTCCGCGCGCACTCATCGACGACGATGCCGTTATCGACATCGAGCCCGGCCGCTTGTGCGAGCTCGACATTAGGCACCACGCCAACGCCGATCACGACCAGGCTCGCAGGGAGCGCCGTGCCGTCGTTTAGCACGATCCGCTTGACGTGCCCATCGCCCTCGAAACGATCGACGGTGACACTCGTGCGGATATCGACACCCTCTTCCCGATGCACGCGCTCGAAGAAGCCAGACACCTCCGGCGCAGTGACACGCGCGAGCACGCGCGGCGCCATTTCCAGCACGGTTACATGCATACCGAGACGCCTGAGCACAGCCGCCGTCTCCAGCCCGATGTAGCCGCCGCCGACAATTGCAGCGTACCCGCCCGGCTGCACGTGGCGGCGAATACGATCGATGTCTGCGATGCCGCGCAGGTAATGTACGCCTTCGAGTTGCGCGCCGGGGAGCGCAACGGTCCGCACACGTGTACCGGTGCAGAGCGCGAGCTTGTCGTAGGCGAGCGATGCGCCATCGCGCAGCATCACTGACTTGCGCTCCCGATCGATCGCGACGACCCGCTCGCCCAGACAAAACTCGATGCCGAGTTTGCCGTAAGCGTCCTCGGCCCGGATCAGCAGATCGTTGCTGCTCTTTTCGCCCAGCAAATACGCCTTCGACAATGGCGGCCGATGATACGGCAAATGGGCTTCGTCGCCGACCACAATGATGCGCCCTTGCCACCCTTCTTGCCGAAGGCTCGGCGCAAGTTGCGCCGCCGCATGGCTCGCGCCGACGATGATGCAGGTCCTTTCCACGATGCCTCCTTGCTATCGCCGATCCCGTCTCATGCGACCACCACAGGCCATGCGCCGCCGTGCTGCTTTAGCACTTCCTCGTTGTGTTCGCCAAGCATCGGCGGCGAGCGGTCGATCCGCGTCGGCGTGGCGGAGAAGTTCAGCGGATTATTGATGATCTTGAATTCGCCGCCCTTCGGGTGCGGCAGCGTCTTCAACAAGTTGTCGACGACGTGCGGATCGCTGAACACTTCGGGCCACGTGCGCACCGCGCCGTAGATCGCGCCCGCCGCAGACAGCCTCCCTTCCCACGCGTCGAGATCCCGGGTCGAGAAGATCGCGGCGAGCCGTTCGTTGACGAGTTCACGATTCGCAAGACGTGCAGCCTTCGTCGCGAAGCGCTCGTCGGTCTTGAGCTCCGGTGCATCGAGCGCGTCGCACAGCACCTGCCAGAACTTGTCGTTGATCGTGATGATCATGATGTCGCGGCCGTCGGACGTCGCGTACGTGTTGTTCGGCACGATGTCCCAGTGCTGGTTGCCCATGCGCAAGGGTGTCTTCGAAGTCAGATCGAAATACACATCGCGCGGCACCTGGCTGAATATGCTCGCGTCGAGCATTGACAGGTCGACGCGCTGTCCTTCGCCTGTGCGCTCGCGCGCCTGCAACGCGGTGAGCATGCCGATCGCCGCGAGCAGCGCGGTAACAAGATCCGAGAAAGGAAATCCCGTCTTGAGCGGACCGGATTCTTGCGTACCCGTGACCTGCATCACGCCCGAGATGGCCTGAATGATCATATCGAGCGCAGGGCGATTGCGGTCGGGGCCGTTGCGGTCGAAGCCCGAGATCGAGCAGTAGACGAGGCGCGGGTTCAGTTCGCGTAGCGCTTCATAGCCGATGCCGACGCGTTCCGTAAAGCCCGGTCGAAAATTTTCAACCAGCACGTCGGCCTCGGCGGCGAGCGCACGCGCGGCAGCCTGTCCTTCCTCCGTCTTCAGATCGAGCACGATGCCGCGCTTGTTGCGATTCACGCCAAGAAAGAACGCGCCGTCGCCGTTGAGCGTTGTCTCGCCAGAGCGGCGGAACGGATCGCCTTCCGGCTGCTCGACCTTGATCACGTCGGCGCCGCAATCGCCGAGCATCATCGTCGCGAACGGGCCGGTCATCATCTGCGTGAAATCGAGCACCTTCAGGCCCTGCAGCGCCGTCTTCATGCTTTGTCCTTTTCGGTGTAGAACGCTTCGCGCTCGTGGTTCGACGCACGCACGCCCTTGTCGCGGCGCTGCTTCATGAAGTTGTACTCGTCGGCTTCGTAACGCACGTTGGTGGCGAGTGTATGCAGAACGTGACCGTAGGAGAACTGGGCGTCGATGCCGAGCGCATTCATCGCCAGATTCGTCGCGGCCTTGCCCATTACGATGCCGTCGCGTGGCAAACGTACGATGCGCTCCGCCCATTCCTCGCCCGCTTCGAGGAGCGACGCGCGTGGCACGACCTTGTTGACGAAACCGTTCGCGAGACAGGTTTGCGCGTCCCAGACGTCAGCCATCAGCAATAGTTCGCGCGCCTTGCGCGGACCGAGCGTCATCATCTCCCAGGCGGCGAAGTAGGCAGCGCCTGACAGCCCGAGCTTCTGCTCCGGATGTCCCATCTTCGCGGTGTCAGCCGCGATGACGAGATCCGACGCTTCGGCCAGGTACAAACCTCCGCCGAGACAATAGCCCTTGACCAGCGACAGCGTTGGCTTGAGAAACTTGAAAATCCGCTCAAAGCGTTCGATATAGCGCTTGTCGTGCAACAGCCGCGCACGCTGGCTCGGCTTGCGCGGACGCCCCTTGTCGTCGTACGTGGTCTCTCCGTATTCGGTGCCGACTTCAGCCAGATCGTGGCCGGTCGTGAAGTCTTCGCCAGCGCCTTGCAGCACGACCACGCGCACGTCGTCGTCGGCTTCGGCCCGGTCGTAGCCGTCCATGAGTTGATCGAGCATGGCGCTCGTCATCGCGTTTTTCTTCTCCGGGCGGTTGATCGTGATGTAGGCCCGGCCGTCCTTCGCGATGTAGTCGATGCTGCCTGTCATGGGTATTCTCCTGTCCTGTGTGGTCTGCGTCAGTTGTTCAGATTGATCGCGACCGCCTTGACCTCGGTGTAGAGCTCGATCGCCTCGAAGCCGCGTTCGCGGCCCCAGCCCGATTGCTTGTAGCCGCCGTAGGGCAGGGTCGCGTCGGGCGACGAGAGCGCGTTCACGTTGACGATGCCCGCCTGCATGCGGCGCGCCATCTTGTGCGCGCGGCCGATGTCCTTCGTCCAGATGCTGGCCGCGAGCCCGTATGTCGACGCATTCGCGGTCGCGGAAATGCGCTCGAGGTCGTCGTCGTCGAAGGACATCGCGCACAGCACCGGCCCGAAGATTTCCTCGTCATGCACCTTCATGCCGGGCTTGACGCCGGTCAGAACGGTGGGTTGCACGAAGTAGCCGCGTTCGCCCGACGAGCCGCCACCCGCGTAGAGCGTTGCGCCCTCTTCCTGTCCGCTGTGGATGTAGCCCGCGACGCGATCGAGCTGGCGCCGCGAGATGACGGGACCCATGTCCGTGCCAGCGTCGAGGCCGTGGCCCATCTTCATGCCGTTCGCGCGCTTGGCGATGAGCTCCAGCATTGGCTCGAACACGCGTTCGTGGACGTAGAGCCGCGAACCCGCCGCGCAAATCTGCCCGGCATGAAAGAAGATCGACGAGCACACGCCCGCGGCCGCGGCTTCGAGGTTCGCGTCGGGAAAGACGATCACGGGAGACTTGCCGCCCAGTTCCAGTGAGACGCGCTTGAGGTTGCCGCTCGCTGCCTGCAAAATGCGCCGTCCCGTCTCGCCGGAGCCCGTGAACGCGACCTTGTCGATGCCCGGATGAGCGGCGATCGCGGAGCCGACAGGATTGCCGAAGCCAGTCACGATGTTCAGCACGCCTGGCGGAATCCCGGCTTCCAGCGCGAGTTCGCCTAGCCTGAGCGCCGTGAGAGGGGTCTGCTCCGACGGCTTCATAACGACCACGCAACCCGCTGCGAGGGCGGGCGCGATCTTCCACATCGCCATGTTGAGCGGAAAATTCCACGGAATGATCTGCCCAACCACACCCACCGGTTCGCGCAGCGTGTATGCGTGCCATTCGCCCGGCAGCGACACGTTCGGTGTCTCGCCGCTCATCTTGGTGGTCCAGCCGGCCATGTAGCGCAGCATCTCGATGATGCCCACCACGTCGCCGTTGCGGCAGAACGGCAGCGGCTTGCCGCTGTTGATGCATTCGAGCTGCGCGAGCTCGTCGCCGTGCGCTTCGATCAGATCGGCGAAGCGCAGCATCATGCGCGTGCGTTCCGATGGCGTGATCTTGCGCCACGGTCCTTCCAGCGCGCGACGTGCGGCTTCGACGGCGCGATCCACGTCGGTGGCGGTCGCTTCCGCGACCGTGGCGATCACTTCGCCCGTCGCGGGATCGAGGATGTCGGTGCGCTTGCCTCCATCGGATGCAATCATGCGGCCGTCGATCAGCAGTCCGTGTTCGCGCGAAAGGAAGTCGCGGGCCGCCTCACGCAGCGCCGGATGAAAACTCGTCGTCATGTCAGTGTCCTTCATGGTCAATGTCGTTGTCCCACGTCACTTGCCGAGCAGCTGCCGCGCGATGATCAGCCGATGAATCTCGTTGGTGCCTTCGAGAATCTGGTTCAGCTTCGCGTCGCGCATGAAGCGCTCGACGGGATATTCGGTCGAGTAGCCGTATGAGCCGTGCACCTGCACAGCTTCGAGCGCGGCTTCCATGGCGACGTCGGTGACATAGCACTTCGCCATCGACGAAAGCAGCGTGAGGCGGCTCGTGTCGCCCGCGTCGATTTCCTGCGTGCTCGTGTAGAGCAGCGTGCGCGCGGCCTCGATCTTCATCGCCATGTCGGCGAGCTTGAACTGGATCGCCTGAAAGTCGCCGATCCGCTTGCCGAACTGGCGGCGGTCCTTCGCGTATTGCACCGACTCGTCGAGCGCCGCCTGCGCGAGCCCGAGCGACGACGCCGCGACCGAAGGCCGGTTCAGGTCGAGAATCCGCATGCAGGCCTTGAATCCGTGGCCTTCCTCGCCGAGCAGGCAATCGGCATCGACGCGCATGTTCTCGAAGAACACCTGATAGGTCGGCGAGCCGTGGCGGCCCATTTTCACTTCCTTGCGGCCGACCTTGAGGCCCGGCGTCTTCGTATCGACGAGGAACACGCTGATGCCCTCGTGCCCGCGCCCTTCCGACGTACGCGCGAAAACGAGCATGAAGTGCGCTTGCGCGGCCCACGTTATCCAGCTCTTCTGTCCGTCGATCACATACGACGCGCCGTCGCGGCGGGCCGTGGTGCGGATCGCGGAGACGTCGGAACCGGCCTCCGGCTCCGTGATCGCGACCGACGAGATCGTGCGGCCCTTCGCGGCTTCCGGCAGATAGCGCGCCCTTTGTGCGTCGGTGCCGAAATGCAGCAACGGCAGAATGAGGCCGATCGAGTTGTTCGCACACAGCGTCGAGGCGGCCAGCGACACCTTGCCGATCTCCTCCTTCGCGATGCACACCGAGGTCAGATTGCCGCCCGGTCCGCCGTATTCCTCCGGTATCCACATCTGCAAGAGGCCGAGATCGCCGAACACTTCGACGAGCGCATCCGGAAAATCACGCGTCTCCTCCATTTCCGCGACGAGGGGGCGCACCTGTTCGTCCGCGACCCTGCGCACCATGTCGCGCAACATTTCCTGTTCTTCGCTGAACTTCACCTTGTTCTCCTCATATGCGTTGCGTCACGGCAGCGTCACGTCGCGAAAGCCGAGCGCGCGCATCGCAGGCTCGTCGCTCACGCAAATCAGTTGCGCCTGTTCGGACAGGCTCTCGATCGTGAACGCGTGCCAGCAGGGAATGGCGATCACATCGCCGCGCGTGAGCTCGACGGCGCCCAGCGGCTCGACGGTGATCCGCACGTGCCCGCTCATGACCGTGTACAGGTTGTTGTCGATGCGCGGTCGCTGTTCCTCGCGTGCGCCACGCGCCAGGCCGATCGACTGCACGCCGATGGTCTTCAGACAATCGGTGGCGAGTTCGAAAGTGCCGTGTTCGCGCGCGCCGCGCTCCAGGTCGGCGCGCTTGTGACGCATCGGCGAATCCGGTTCGTGCGACGTCACCGGTTCGTTGCGCCGCGGATGATCCTCGAAGAACATGCATTCGAGGTTCTGCACCAGCGGCACATCGAGAAAGTCGATCCAGAAAGCGGGCTCGTCGCCGAAGTTGCTGTGGCCGTGCCAGTGCCACGACGGTGTGAGCACCACATCGCCCGGCGCGACGTCGATCTGCACGCCGTTGACGATCGTGAAAGTGCGCTCGCCCGCATCGAGAATCAGGCGCAGTGCGTTGGGCGAATGCCGGTGCGAACGCGCGGTCTCGCCGGGCAGCACAAGCTGATACGCGGCCACCAGATTGCGGCAGGTCGGGTAGATGTTGTCGGCAATCGGATCGACCATGATCAGATTGCGCCGCTCCGCCTGCTCGGGCGAGACGAAGGCACACGCGGCATCGAGCGCGGCGCGGGCATCGGCATAGCGCCACACTGCGGGCACGAAACGCGGCCGTGGCGCCGGCCACATCTGCGGCACTTTCTTCGCCCAGCCCGGCGAGAGCGCGCGGGCCTGCAAGTCATCAAAGTAACCTTGAGGCGCGGCGGGCGCCTGTGTGACCGTGTGCGACATTGCTGCTCCCTGTTCGTTTGTCTGCATACGAAGCGGCGCGCGTTATACCGCCAGACCGGCTTTCGCCTTGTCCCACACGGCGTGCATGCCGAGTTCACCCTGACGCACGTCGAGCGTCATCGAGCCGACGCCGTCGATCACGATCTCCAGCACGTCGCCGTCCTCGACGGGACCGACGCCAGCCGGCGTGCCGCTCGCGATGATGTCGCCCGGTTCGAGCGTCATCACGGCCGAGGACATCGCGATCATCTCGGGAATGTCGACGATCAGATTGCGCGTCGAAGCCGACTGACGTTCCTCGCCGTTCACGAAGAGACGCATCTCGATGTTGTCGAAATCGGCGATTTCATCGGCGGTCGTGATCCAAGGCCCGGTCGGGCAGAACGTGTCGAAGGACTTGCGCATCACACGCTCCTCCTTGCCGCGCACGACCATGTCGAGCAGACACGTGAAGCCGAACACATAGTCGCGCGCATCGGCCCGCGTCACGCCGCGCCCTCGCCTGCCGATCACAACGCCGAGCTCGCACTCGTGATGAATCTCGCGGCCAGCGAGAGGCGGCAGGACGATGTCGTCCGCGGGACCGCTCAGACTAGAGTTCGCCTTCAGGAAGAAGCCCTGGCCGCTCGCCTTGTAGGTCGAGATCACGCCGCTGCCGGAGCCATGCTTCATCTCGTCGATATGCGCGAGATAGTTCGCGGGAAACGCGATGATCTTGTTCGGCCACTGCACGGGCGCTTCGAGCCGAACCTCGGCGAGCGGCCTGCTTTCGCGTCGTGTCAGTGCATCGTGCAGCGCGGGGCTGCGCGTCTGCCAGTCGGCGATCAGGCGCACCATGCCGATGGGCGGCCATGTGCCCGGTTCTGCGCCCGCAAGATCGGTGATATCGATGACACGCTCGCCATCCACCATGCCGATACGGCCTTGATCGAATGTGACGAGCTTCATCGCGTGGCCACCTCTTCGGTGACGACCGCCTCGGGCTTCACCGGATACACGCCGCGAATCACGTCGATCAACGCCT
The DNA here is from genome assembly GCF_040948765.1 of Paraburkholderia sp. BR10923. NCBI lineage: Bacteria > Pseudomonadati > Pseudomonadota > Betaproteobacteria > Burkholderiales > Burkholderiaceae > Paraburkholderia > Paraburkholderia sp. BR10923. The sequence continues at coordinate 270,283 of NZ_JBFPKO010000008.1, forward strand.
GCGCATCTTCGGGTGCCGCGTCGGCGCGCCATGCCACGTGCCCATCCGGACGCACGAGCACGAGTGCGCGCTCGTACACGGCACGTGCCGCGTCATTGCCGATATCGACGACCGTGAAAGGCACGCCCGCGCGTTGCGCCGCGTCGCGCAGCGTTTCCACATCGAGCGATGCGTCGAAGCGCAGCAGCACGAAACTCTGGCCGAACAGGTCGAGCGTGGAGCGGCCGGGCGCGAGCCACACATGCGGCGCGCGATGGCCCGGACGCGAAGTCTGCACATAGGTGCTGATCGTGTCCTCGGGCTCCGGCGTGCCATCGGGGACAACGATCGACGAGCCTTCGTACCGGAAGCCCAAATGAATACCGATCGTGTACCACTCGCGCTTCATCATCGCCGTGTAGGCATCGCCGAAAACACGGCGCGCCTCATCGCCCGCTTCGCCCGACTCGAACACGGCGGGGCTCAGATTCTTGCGTGGCGTGAGCATGAGCTTGAGATTGTTGGTCGCCTCGTTGACGTTGCGGATGGCAACCGGACGGCGTTCAAACTCGTACGTATCGAGCAGATGTTCGCCGCCCCACCCCTCGACCATCGCCTGCAGCTTCCAGCCGAGGTCCACGGAGTCCTGGATGCCCATGTTCATGCCGAAGCCCCCAGTGGGTGAAGTCAGGTGGGCGGCGTCGCCTGCGATCTTCACGCGCGCGGTGCCGTAGTTGTCCGCGACAAGCTGGCGACGAATCCACGGCATCACCGACAAGATCCTGAAATCGAAGTCATCGCGGCCTACAGCGCGCCGGAAAGCCTTCGCCACATCCTCTTCTGAGAGCGTGCGCATCGTGCCGTCGCCGACGATTGAAAAGCGCCACTGGTCCCGCCCATTGATCGCGACCACCGTGCTCCATGTGCCTTCTGGTCCGATGAAGATGTAGCGATAGCCAGGCTTCTTGTCGTGCAGCGCTTCGAGCCCCTTGCATTCGATAATCGCGTTGGTTGTATAAGTCAGCGCGGGCGTACCGGTCATGCGGATCCCGAGGTTCTCCTTCACGCGGCTCGCGCCGCCGTCGCAACCGACGAGATATTGGCACTCGATCGTATCTTCCTTGCCCGATCCCAGGTCGCGCACGGTCACGCAAACGCCGTCGTCATGCTCTTCATGCGATACGTATTCGGTGCAATAGCGGAACTGCACCTTACCCGTCTTCTGCGCGAAGCGCGTCAGCACGGGGTCGAAGAAATTCTGCGGGCAGCGCTCGCGTTTTTGCGGGCTCTGCTCGGGGCGCGCTTCATCCCGCACGCTCGGAAACTGCTCGCGGCCGAATTCATAGCCGCCCGCCAGTTGCGATACCCAGGCGTAGTCCTGCGGATAGTCCCGGTTGTAGCCCGCGTTCTCGACATCCTCGACGATGCCCCAGCGGCGGCAGAACTCCATCGTGCGGATGCCGACCATGTCCATCTTGGGCTGCGACACGGTGCCGTCGCTGCGTTCGATGAGCACGCAAGGAACGCCTCGCCACCCGAGATCGCCTGCGAGGGAAAGGCCGATCGGCCCCGCTCCAATAATGACGACCGGGGCGTGCCCGCTCGCTTCGATTTGCGCCATAGCTGAATGCTCCATCATGCTCCACGTGTCGTTAGAACCTACGTCGCACCGCCTTGCTTTTCGACAGCGGCACCTCGATGTGAAGCCACTCTAGCAAGCACCCCCGTGCCTCGACCAATACTGTTTGCAGAGGAATTCAGAGGATTTCCCTCTGATATGCACCCAAGTTTCTTCCTCTCAATGGATCGGAAAAACGTATTGGTTTCTGGCCCATATGCGTGGCTATCCTGTGAAGCAGCCGATAGGCCGAGACGCTTCGGCAGCCGACAAAAGCCAACATCAGGAGACACGACACCATGCCCGCCATCCGCACCGACTAATCGCGCCTCGCGACGGTTCTTCAACGAGGCCGGCCTGTCCGCAAGTCCGGATGCATGGCCGTCGATTCGCATCCGCGCCGCGCATTTTCCGTTTGCGGCGCCGCATTTCAAAGGTTCACCATGACCACCCCCGAACGTCCCTGGTATCGCTGGTATGTGCTGTTCATCCTGACGCTGATCTACGCCTTCGGCTACGTCGACCGGCAGATCGTGACCATCCTCGCGCCCTATCTGAAGAAGGATCTGGGCGTGTCCGACGCGCAGCTCGGCCTGCTCTACGGCACATCTTTTGCGCTGTTCTACTGCGTGTTCGGCATTCCGCTCGCGCGTCTCGCCGACGGCTGGAGCCGCGTGCGCACGCTCGCGCTCGGGCTGTCGTTCTGGTCGCTGATGACGGCGCTGTCCGGGTTGTCGCGCAACTTCGTGCAACTGGGCACGGCGCGCATCGGGGTGGGCATCGGCGAGGCAAGCGCCACGCCTGCCGCCGTCTCGCTGCTCGGCGACTACTTCGAGCGCGCGCGGCGCGGTACGGTGCTCGCGCTCTATTCCGTCGGCGTGTATGTCGGTGCGGGCGCATCGCTCGCGATTGGCGGCTCAATCGTGTCGGCATGGGAGCGCTCCTTCGGGCACGGCAATGCGCCGCTCGGACTGACGGGCTGGCAGGCGTCCTTCATCGGCGTCGGCGTGCCGGGCATGCTGTTCGCGCTGATCGTGATGCTGACGGTTCGCGAGCCGACGCGCGGCCGGCTCGACACCGTGCCTGCCAGGAAGGACCCGCATCCGTTCGCGAGCGCCGTGCGGGATCTCGGCTCGATGATTCCGCCGTGGAGCTGGCTGCGGCTTCAGGCGCTTGGCGCCCCGCGCCGCGAATACGCGCGCAACTTCGTCTATCTGCTCATTTCCGTCGCGCTCGTGATCGTCGCCACGTGGGGCACGAACCAAGTGCTTTCGGCAGGCCGCAAGGCCGTGATCGCGACGGTCGGCGGCTTCGATATCACGAGTAACCTCGTGCAATGGGTCGCCATCGCGGTTGCGTTTTACGTGTGCTCCAACTGGTATCAGGCCACGCGGCTCAGCGACGCGTACGCGCACCGCCTCATCACGGGATCGCGGACCTTCGCGGCCGTCACCGTCGCGGGCGCTTTCCTCGCGTTCGCGATGAATGCGGTCAACGCCTTCGTGTTCGTCTACGCGAGCCGCACGCTCGGCCTGACCGCTAGCGCCGGCCTGCATCTGGGCGTTATCGCGATCATTGCGGGCGGATCGGGCATCAGCGTGAGCGGCTACCTGTGCGACTGGGCCAAGCGCAAGCACGCATTCGGCCGCCTTTATTTCGTCTGCGTGACCGCGACCGCGTTCAGCGCGGCGAGCGTGGTGCAGTACCTGACGCAAAACGTCACGGTGTTCTATTGCGCCTATGCAGTCGCGACATTCTTCGTCCCGATGTGGTTCGGTCCGCTTCAGGCGACCACGCAGGATCTCGTCATTCCGCGACTGCGCGGCACGGCGTTCGCCGCATTTTCGCTCGGGCCGAACATTTTCGGGCTGGGGCTCGGGCCGTACTTCGTCGGCATCGTCAGCGATGCATCTGGCGATCTGAGACTCGCGATTCTCATCGCGATCGGTGTGCTGCCCGTTTCGATCGGCGCGCTGCTGTTCGCGACCCGCTCACTGTTGCAGGGCGAAGCAGATGCCCATGCGGAGCTCGAGCGCTTCAATGCCGAAACGCGCGGTGACGGTTACGTGGAAGTCGGCGGTCCGCAGTTGATGCACTGAGGCCCCGTACTCGCTCGCTTTGCGGTTTTGCTATCCCGTCGATGAGGAATCAGACAATGAGGTCATCAGCATGAAGGTATTGGTTACGGTCAAACGCGCCGTCGATCACAACGTGAAGGTGCGCGTCAAATCCGATCATAGCGGCGTCGAACTCGACAACGTGAAGATGTCGATCAATCCGTTCTGTGAAATCGCCGTCGAAGAGGCCGTTCGTCTGAAGGAAAAAGGTATCGCGACAGAAATCGTCGCGGTGTCAGTCGGCCCCGCCGCTGCACAGGAGCAATTGCGCACGGCGCTCGCGATCGGCGCGGACCGGGCGATTCTGGTCGAGACGACCGGGACGCCCGGCGCGCTCGCCGTCGCGAAGCTGTTGAAGGCGGTCGTCGAACGCGAAGCACCGCAGCTCGTCCTGCTCGGCAAGCAGGCGATCGACAGCGACAACAATCAGACGGGCCAGATGCTTGCCGCGCTCACGAACTGGCCGCAAGGCACGTTTGCCTCGAGCGTCGACGTCGACGTCGCCGTCGACGTCGACGCGCATCGCGTGACAGTGACGCGCGAAGTGGACGGTGGCCTGCAGACGGTACAACTGCGACTGCCCGCCGTCGTCACGGCCGACTTGCGTCTTAACGAGCCACGTTACACGACGCTGCCCAGCATCATGAAGGCGAAGAAGAAACCATTCGAAACGCTAGCGGCGAGCGCGCTCGGCGTTTCGGTCGGGACGACGCTCGAAACACTGCGTGTCGAGCCGCCCGCCGAACGCAAGGGCGGCGTAAAGGTGACGTCCGTCGCGCAACTTGTCGACAAGCTCAAGACCGAAGCAAAGGTGATCTGATGGCCATTCTCGTAATCGCAGAACATTCGAACGGCGCGCTCGGCGCGGCCACATTGAACACGATCGCGGCCGCTCGGGCGATCGGCGGCGACATCACGCTGCTCGTGGCCGGGCACTTAGTGCAGGACGTGGCGGCGCAAGCGCGCTGCATCGCACATGTGAAAACCGTGCTCGTCGCCGATCACTCTGAGTATGCGCATCAGTTGCCGGAAAACCTCGCACCGCTCGTCGTGTCGCTGGCAGTCGGCTTTAGCCACGTCCTGTGTGCGGCGAGCTCCCACGGAAAGAACCTGCTGCCGCGCATCGCCGCGTTGCTTGACTCGGACCCCGTTTCCGATATTGTCGCGGTCCTTTCCGCCGACACGTTCAAGCGCCCCATTCATGCAGGTAACGCGATCGCGACCGTACAGTCGGGCGCGGCGATCAAATGCGCAACCGTGCGCGCGACTGCCTTCGCGCCCGTCGATGCAACCGGCGGAAGCGCCGACATCGTGCCCGTCACGGGCGCTGTGGATAGCGGGACCTCAGTCTTCGTTGGCGAGAAAATGGCGCGCTCGGATCGCCCGGACCTCGGCGCTGCGGACATCGTGGTGAGCGGCGGGCGCGGCATGCGCAGCGCGGAGCTGTTCGAGCTGCTCTATCCGCTCGCGGACAAGTTAGGCGCCGCCGTAGGGGCGTCGCGTGCGGCCGTCGATGCGGGTTTCGCGCCGAACGATCTGCAGGTCGGGCAGACCGGAAAGATCGTTGCGCCGCAACTGTATGTCGCCATCGGCATCTCGGGCGCGATCCAGCATCTCGCCGGGATGAAAGACTCGAAGGTGATCGTCGCGATCAATAAGGATGCCGACGCGCCTATCTTCCAAGTGGCGGACTATGGCCTCGTCGGCGATCTGTTCGAGGCGCTGCCGCAACTGCAGGACGCGCTTTGACGCGCGTTTGTTCATCGTTCATTCAGGAGTTTTCGCATGACCTCGCTCACGCAGACATTGGCCGATTTCACTGTTCAGACGCGCTTCGACGATCTTCCCGGGCCCGTCGTGCATGAAACGAAGCGCCTGCTGCTCGATACGATCGGCTGCGCGCTCGGCGCCGTCGATACGCCAAGCGGAAAAATCGCGCTCGACTATGTCGACATGCTCGGTGGCGCGCCGCATGCGAGCGTCGTCGGCTCGGCACGGCGCAGCTCGGCGACGGCGGCCGCGTACGCCAACGCGCGCCTCGCCAATGTGCTCGACGCCGACGACACTTTTCCCACGTCGACACACTTCGGCAACGCCACGGTGTTCTCCGCGCTAGCGCTGGCCGAACTCGACAGTCGCAGCGGCCGCGATCTGCTCGGCGCGATCGCCGTGGGCTTCGATGTCGGCGCACGGATCGGCAGCTGGATGGGCGCGCCGATGCAGATCGAAAACGGCAAGGTGATCGGCTGGAACGAGCTCGGCGGACCTGCTGCGACCATCACGTGGGCAGCTATCGGCGCGTCGGTGCACATCGCGGGTCTGGACGGTAGGCAGGCCAATCACGCGTTCGGTATCGGCGGCAGCAATTCGCCGCAGCCTACGCTGCGCAAATGGGCGGAATCCGTCGAGCAGCCGATGTACAAATACGCCGATGCCGGTTGGTGCGCGGAAATTGGCGTATCGTCCGCGTTGCTTGCGCGACTCGGCAGCACGGGGTTCACGGACATACTCGACGGCGAAAATGCATTCTGGAAGTTCTACGGTTCGCCGGGCCACGACGATCGCGCGCTACTCGCCGGCCTCGGCGACGACTGGCAGATTCTCAATACGACCTACAAGCCCTGGCCGTGCTGCCGCTGGATCCACCACCCCCTGACCGCGTTCGCGCAACTGCTTGAACAGCACGCGCTGCGGCCCGATGAAATCACGCGTGTCGTGGTGCGGGCGAATCCGTTCGCGCTCACGCCCATCTTCCGTGAACAGCAGCCGAAGGATCTTCTCAGCGCCGAGTTCAGCCATGCGCACGCACTCGCCGCCCTCGCCCACGCGATTCCGCCGGGTCCACGCTGGTACGAATCGACAACAATGAATGACTCGCGCATCGCGGCGTTCCGCGAACGCGTGACGGTCACCGCCGAGCCGTCTTCTTCGAACATCGCAGAATGGATGACGGGCGGACAATGGCGCGGGGTGCCTGGCGGCGTCGATATTCATGCGCGCGGCACCGTCTTCAGCGCGACCTCCGATAACGCGACGGGCGACCCCTGGACCGAAACGACGCGTTTCTCGGACGCGCAAGTCCGCAGCAAGTTCGGCGTGATGGCCGGGCTCGATGCGGCAGGCGGCGGCCCGGAGGAACTTCAGCGCGCGGTGCGCGAAGTGACGGACGTGGTCATGGCGCTGGACGAATTGCCGGTCGAACGGCTCACCGCGAGTCTCAGAGCCTTGTTCCTGTGAATGCGCACGCAGGTCACGGAAGCATGAGGGGCGGCGGGCGCGGCGTGATCAGGCCACCGCGCCCCCATCCACCGGCAAGGCGATGCCCGTGACGAAGCTCGCCGCATCGGAACACAGCCACGCGATGCATTCAGCGATCTCTTCGGGCTCGCCGATGCGCCCCATTGGATTCATCGTAGCTGCCAGCTCACCCAGGCGGTCACCGAACTTTCGCTCGACGAAAGGGGTGCGCACGAGTCCCGGGCAGACGGCGTTGACGCGTATGCCGTGTCGCGCGTAATCGACGGCAGCCGATCGCGTCAGTCCGAGCACGCCATGCTTGCCGGCCGTATAGATCGCGTGCCGCGGCTTGCCCACCAAGCCCGTGCGCGACGACACGTTGACGATCGCACCTCCGCTTTCCAGCATGGCCTGGATCTCGTGCTGCATCGAAAGAAATACGCCGCGCAGGTTGACCGACATGAGACGCGTCCAATGTTCGGGCGTGGCGTCGGTCAGATCGATCGGCGTCTCGGACAAGCCGGCATTGTTGACGGCGCAATCGATGCGGCCGTGTTCGCGCAAGGTGCGTGTGACCATCGCTTCGATGGAGTCCGGGCAGGTGACATCGGTCTCGATGAACAGGGCATCGCCGTGGTCGCGACGCAGACGTGAGCCGAGCGCATTGCCCTCCTCGCGGCACCGGTCCGCGATGACGACACGCGCCCCTTCGCGTGCCAGCAGTTCCGCCGTTGCACGGCCGATGCCCGAGGCGCCGCCGGTGATCAACGCGACTTTGCCAGCAAAGCGCGGTGTCTCGGGTGCGCTCACCATGTGACGGGCAAGGCTTCCAGCCGATAAACCTGAGACGTGCTGTTGAACGTCAGCGTCTCGACCGGCACCGCGAGCCGCAATCCAGGCAGACGCCTGAACAGCATGCTGAACACCGTCTGCAGCTCGAGGCGCGCAAGCGGTTGCCCTAGACACTGATGGATGCCGTAGGCGAAAGCTACATGCTCCTGCGGGTTGCGGTGGATATCGAACGTATCAGGGTTTGGGAATACATCAGGATCGCGATTGGCAGCGAAGATCAGCGGGTAGACGCCTTCACCGGCGCGAATCAGGCTTTCTCCGACCACCACGTCCACCGTCGCCACGCGTGCCGAATTGAAGTGCGCAATCGTATGAAAACGCAGCATCTCTTCGACGGCGCTTGCGAGCAACGAAGGATCGGCATCGAGTTCGGCGCGCTGGTCGGGGTGCATCAGCAACGACAGCGTGCCAAGACCGATCTGGCTGCCCGTGGTGCCGTGCCCGGCTGAATACAACAGTGAGGCGATCCGCACCACTTCCTCACGTGTCACGTGTCCGGGACGAATCTGCTCGATGACCAGGCGGCTCAGCATGTCGCGCCCCTCGCCAGGATCGACCTCCTTCTGAGCGATGATCCGGTCCAGATGCGCTTCCATACTGCGCACCGCCTCCTGCACGGTTTCCGGCGACGCGGTGTGATCGTTACGCGTCGTACTCCATGTGCCGAGTTTCGCGTGATCCTCGTACGGCACGCCGAGCAGCGCGGAGATGACCATCGAAGGAAGCGGCTGCGAAAAATGCTCGACGAAATCAAGCGGCGGTCCATGCTGGAGCATCTTGTCGACTAGCTCGTCGATGAGCTCGCGGACCATCGGACGCAGGTCGCTCATGCGCTTCTGCATAAAGTCTTTCGTCAGCATCCGCCGGAAGCGCGCATGATCGGGGTCGTCCATGTTGATGAACGCCTGACGCGATCGTGCTTGCACGGCGCGTGCCGGCGAAACCGACGGATAGCCCGGACGAAACGGATCGACGCTGAAATGCGGGCTTCCGAGGATCGCGCGCACGTCCTCCCAGCGGGTCGCGATCCAGGCTGTCGACCCGTCCCAAAGCCTGACCTTGCTGAGCGGTTGTTCCTCACGCAGCCGTGCATATTCGAGCGGTGGGCTAAGCGGGCCGCCTGGCCGTTGAAACGGAAAGTCGCGTCCGACGTGGTCGTGATCCGTCACATCTCCATCCTTTCGCATGCATGTGGCTCCACGAGATAAAACCGTTATTCCAAGCCGACGTTGCCTGCTGCCGAAACGCCAGGCGTGCCGCGTCCCACCTCCGCTTTCGATCGCGATTGACTGACCTGGAAAGCAAGAAATGCCGATATGAGGAAGAAGGCCGACATCACATAAAGTCCGGTCCGGCTGGTTCCCGTCAGATCCTGCGAAATGCCGAGAATCCACGGCCCGACGAGTCCCGCTGTACTTGCGACTGAGTTGATAAAGGCAATTGCTATCGCCGCGCGCGCACCACTGAAGGACATCGCGGGAATGGTCCAGAACAGCGGCACCGCCGCCTGCACGCCAGCAGCACTGATACAAATGCCGATCAGGCCGACGACGGGCGAATCGACGCGCGCCGTGATCCACAGGCCGACCGCAGAGAGCAGCAAGACGATCAGCAAGTGCCATTTCCGGTCGCCGGTCTTGCGCGAAGTCCATGCCACGAGCGCAATGCCGGCGACCGCTGCCAACCATGGAATCGAGGAGATCAGGCCCGCATGGACGGGATCGACGTGAAAGCGCTCCTGCACGATCTTTGGCAGGAAGTATGTGACGGCCCAGAAGCCGATGATGATCGAGAACTCGAGCGCGATAAAGAGCCATGTCAGCGGGTTGCATACGACGGCCTTGAATTCGCTCAGGCTCGCTTTTGAATGTCCGTGATCCGAAACGGTTCTCAAGCGTAAATAGTCTTGCTCTTCCTGCGTCAGCCATTTTGCCTGCTTCGGTCCATCCGGCAGAATGAAAAGGACCAGGAAGCCCATCAATATGGCGGGAATGCCTTCCAGCGCGAAGGCCCAGCGCCAACCGGCGATGCCTGCTACGCCCTCCATCAGAAGAAGTCCGGCAGTCACGACAGAGCCGAGCGCGAGCGAAACGGGCACGCTTAGTTCGAGCGTCAAATAGGCCTGGCCGAGCAGATGTCGCGGATACCAAAAAGTTAGGTAAAACAGCACACCGGGAAAGAACCCTGCTTCGGCGGCACCAAGAACAAAGCGCAGCGTGTACAGCATCGGCACGCTGTGCGTTGCCGCGAGCAGGCAAGTGACGATACCCCAGCTAATCATGATCCGCGCGATCCAGCGTCTCGCGCCGAAGCGCACGATCGCCATATTCGATGGCACTTCGAACACGAGGTAGCCGAGAAAGAAGATACCGGCGGCGAAACCGAAAGCGGATGCCGTGAGATGCAGTTCTTTGGAGATGGGGGAAAATAGAACGCCGAGGTTGGCGCGATCGATATAGTTGATGAAGAAACACAAAATGAGGATCGGTACTATCCGCATCGTCACCTTCCGGAAAATCTTCCGTTCGATGGCGGCATGCATGTCGGACCGTTCGGGACCTTGCGCGACTGGGTTGAGTTGCATCGTCTCCTCACTAGTGAGAGTAATTGGGCACTGTCGACCGTTCTTTCACCGCTTCTTCATGGCGGCATTGCAAGCGTCAGGCAGGAGTCGAAAGCGGGCCGCGCGGCGACAGTGCCGCGCCGGTCTCACGCCAATCGCGAAGACGACCGTGTACCCCGGGCCGCGAAATACTTTGCTCGTGGTCCGTGCGTTCAGGTTGGCTCGCTGAGGGTCATGCGCGGCTCGGGCGTCATGCCACGCGCATTTCGTTCCGTCTGGATACGTTTGTCTGTCGTTAGCTTATGCGCGAGCGAATGAGGCGACCAATACGTTTTTCCGATCCATTGAGACGAAAAATCTAGCGACGATCAAAAGGCTTTTGCCGCATGGAGTTGCGATGGCCGCGGCGTATGCGCCGGGCGCAACTTACTGCGCATTGATGGAGGGACGCGCCTTTTGCGGGGGATAGACCTGCCAGGAGCCATCGTCATGGCGAAAAAACAGCATCGACAGGTTGCGCGACGTGCGGCTGATCTCCACGCGCACGCAGCGATGCGGACCAGCTTCGTCACGCGCAAGGCGCACCACGCGAGCCGGAGCCGCAAGGTAGGGCGCCAGCCATTTCTCGACGAGGCTATGCAACGTCATCGACCGATCGTTCATTTTGCGACTCCCGGACCGCAACGTATTGGTCCTATGACCAAATATTAGCGGTCAACTGACCAACAAACAAGGAATTTGCGACTAGGCGTTTACCATTAACTCCTGTAAAACTCGAGCTGGCACGGTATAAAATCTAACGAAATTGGTCATAAGACCAACCTTTCTAGGTCAAACGCACTTCGGAACCAGTCTGGCGACTACACGGGACGAAACCATGGAAAATTTGACGATCGCGCTATCGGACGTGGCGGGACCGGGTAAAAAGGGGGCGCCACGCGGACGACGCGAAACGCGCGTGCCGGAAATCCTCGAGGCGGCGATCAGCGTGTTCGCGGCCGCGGGAAACGACGGGTTCACGCAGCGGGGTGTCGCAGCGGCGGCGAACATCCGGCTCGCCACGCTTCAACACTACTTCGGCAGCCGCGATTCCCTGCTCAAGGCAACCATCGAGGAACTAGCACAACGCTATCTGAGGCGCTTTCATGAATTGGGAGAAGATGCCCGGCTCACGCCCGAAGCGCGCCTTCACGCCGTGCTCGATGAGACATTCAATACGCTCGCCAGCCCCGGCAATCTCATCAGTCCGTTCGCTCTCGAATGCTGGTGCCTCGCCGAACATCATCCGGAAGTAAGGGAACTGATGGAGGAAGTGAGCGAGAAATACCAGTCGCTCTTCGGTGGCCTGGTCGCCCAGATCAATCCCGATCTCCCCGCGCAGGAGTGCCGCATAAGGGGTGCGCTGATCTACTCGCATTGGCAGGGGCTGATCGTCTTCCTGCGTCGCTCGGGGAGGAACGCTCCTGACCTGGCCGCGTTTCGCAAGGCGACAGGCGTCGTGTGGACCGCGCTCGGCAAGACGACTTCGTGAATCGCGATATCACTGGAGAGCAACATTGAATCAATTGAAAGTTCAGGCAGTCTAAATGCGTGGGGGCCCCAGCAAAGGGGTCTTCTTCCGCGACGACTGGTTGCCCGTCGACGTCGCATCGCGCGACCGGATTCTGATGCGCGTGATCGGCAGCCCTGATCCGTACGGCCAGCAGATGGACGGCATGGACGGCGCGACGTCGAGCACGAGCAAGGTCGCGATCGTCGGGGCATCGTCGCGCGGGGATTGCGACGTGGACTATCGCTTCGGGCAGGTCGCGATCGACAAACCGGTGCCTGACTGGTCCGGCAACTGCGGCAACCTCACGTCCGCCGTCGGCCCGTTCGCCATTGCACAAGGGCTCGTCGATGCTCCACGCGATGGCATCGCCATCGTGCGGATTTGGCAGGCGAACATCAGCACAAAAATCGTCGCACATGTGCCGATGAGAAACGGCGAAGTCGTCGAGGAAGGCAATTTCGAACTGGATGGCGTGACATTTCCGGCTGCGGAGATCAAGATCGAATTCCTCGACCCCGGCGGCGATAGCGACGATGCCCGCGGCGCGATGTTCCCGACCGGCAACGCGATCGACGTGCTCGATGTGCCCGGCGTCGGCCCCATTGAAATGACGATGATCAACGCGGGCAATCCGGCCATTTTCATCGACGCGGCATCGCTCGGACTGCAAGGCAGCGAATTGCAGCACGACGTGAACGGCGACAGCGCCCTGCTCCAGAAAGTGGAGGCGATCCGCTCGCACGCGTCCGTGCGCATGGGGCTCACTGCGACGCCGAGGAAGCGACGCAGTTGCGCCCGCACACGCCGAAACTCGCGTTCGTCTCGAAGCCCGCGAGCTATGTCGCATCGAGCGGCAAGCCGATCGCCGCGGACACGCTCGACATCAACGCCCGCATCTTCTCGATGGGCAAGCTGCATCACGCAATGACCGGCACTGGCGCGGTGGCGATCGCCGTCGCGGGGGTTATTCCGGGTACCGTCGTCCACCGGCTCGTGCCGCAATCTAAGGCTTCGGTGCGTTTCGGGCATCCGTCGGGCAGTCTCGAAGTGGGCGCGGGAGCCCCGCGGAAGGACGGCGCATGGACGGTCACCAAAGCGTTCGTACTGGTGCCGTCTTCGGCGACCTCGCGTTGACCGAATTGCGATTGAGTTAGGAAAAAGCGACGAATCGCTGAGGGAGTGTCTTTCGCTTCGGCGCCTCTTGTCGCACCCCTCGAAGGCATTATTGGCGCGGAACGTTCTATCGTCGATCTTGCTCGATCAGTGACCGCACTTCGCGCCCACGGACTTCTCGCGGGACTCAGGTCGCTCTGCCGACATTCGCACTTTGGCGTCGGCAAACGTCAGCTTTCACTTCATGCAGACACGTAACTGCGATCCGCTCCTGCCGCCGGTCGACTTTGAGCGCAACGGCGGCGGCCGCCGCTGCCATCACCCTCCGGGTTAGGCCCTTGGGACTGCTAGACTTAAGATTCCCAAGGCCTCACGCGCCGGCGTCAGACATCCCGCATCGAAGATTGTATGGTTCTCAACCGCTTAGCAAACGTCCCCATGACAGCCGAAGCTGGCGTTGCTCTCATGGTAGTCACGACCGCAACATTCGCTGCAAGTGATTCCGTCGTCAAGATCATCGGCACAGCGGTCCCGTTGACAGCAATTCTTCTTGGACGCTACATCTTCCAGACAATCGCCCTTGGCGCCTGGCAGGCCAGACACGGCATTAGTCGGTTCGGGCACATTGGCACGCTGAGGCTCCAGGTGTTGCGTGCGTTTCTCCTGCTTCTCAATTCGGCCTGCACATTTGCCGGGTTGCGCCTGTTAGCATTACCAGTCGCCACGTCGCTGGCGATGATGGCACCACTCATTTCGACGTTGCTCGCGGCGACTCTGCTCAACGAAGAAGTGTCCAAAGCAAAGTGGTTCATGGTTACGCTTGGCTTCATCGGGATGCTGATCGTCGTCAGGCCCGGAAGCGGCCAGTTCAGTTGGGCGGTGGCATTTCCTATAGGTGCTGCCACAACTTTTGCGTGTTTCCAGGTTGTCTCAAGCAAGTTGTCGATGGCTGGCGACCCTGTTACAACCAATTTCTTCACAGCCCTGATAGCGAGCATCGCACTAGCGTCGCTTTTATGGGTCGATCAAGCTGCTCTTCTTCCCGCAATTCATGACGTAAGGGCGGGAAGCTGGCTATTGGTCATTTTGATGGCGTCGCTTGCCACTTCGGGTCATCTCCTTATGCTTCAGGCCTTGCGAAGAACGCCGCTTGCTGTGCTGACTCCGTTCGGCTATGCGCAGCTTGCCTTCGCCACATTCTTAGGCTGGCTGCTGTTCGGTAAGATTCCAGACTTGTGGACCATCGTAGGGATGGCTGTAATTGCGATCAGTGGAATCGGCACAATGGTCGTGCATGCGTCACCTCGAGGTCAGTAATCACCTTTCTTGCTTGTTGTTTTGCGGGATTTTGAACGGGATATGACTCCCAGGCCGCCGGCAATCCCCGCTGGATTGGCTGCACTAACCGCCAGCTGTCGTCGGGTTCGCTGCAGGCCGGCCGTTGTCGATCGGGAGTGTGAGCTTGCTGATCCGGCAAGCTGCCGCGTGGCCGCTCGATGCCTCCACAGTCGGCAATCCGCCGGATTACTGACATGAATCCCAGTGCGCACCAATGTCGGCTTTGGCCGAAAACCCGCCCCGCGTCACGATGTCGGCAAGTTCCCGATCCCTTCGCTAAGAGAGGCCGGCGGCCGCGAGGCCGTGGAAGCGGAAGGCTGCAGAACTGCGGTCAGTCCGAGGAGGACGGGGGCATTTTGGCCTGCACTCGCGCACCATCGTTAATCACCCTATTGCGCCGATGGTCGGTCAGCAATTGAAGGCACAACAGTCAACCCCGTCGCTTTCTATCGAGGGCCGGCCTTTACGGCTATGCCCTTAGAGCCGCTACTTAATGCCCGGTCAACTCACGGCATGGCATGCACCCGGCTCCCAGCTTCCCGCCCTTGACCCGCGACAGTAGCCGATAGCGAGCGCGCATCAAGGGGCGAGGGACCGTGTTGCCCGCACCCCTCCCTCGCCTTTTTCCTTGACACCCGCCCGCTATCGGCTCCTCCAGTCGCACGGGCGGGAACCCGGGAGCCAGGCGGTAGCAACGCCAACCCCGAGTTCCACCGGGAAGTGTCCAACCGCAATGCCAAGGCACCTCCCCTCGCCCGGTTCAGGTCCTCAACCTTGACTGTGGAGATTGCCATGCAACTCGCTTCCTCTTTCCATTACGGGTCCCCAATGCTGCGCGCTGACTCGCCGCTTTCGGACGACCAGATTCGCCACGTTGCCCCTTCCATCTTCGCGGACGGCAAACACGAAAGCCGTTCCGAACGCTACACCTACATTCCCACCATCGACGTCCTGCGCGGTCTGCGCAACGAAGGGTTTCAGCCGTTCATGATCTGCCAGACCCGTGTTCGCGATCAGGGCAAGCGCGAGTTCACAAAACACATGCTGCGGCTTCGCCACGCCGACCAGATCACCGGCGAGGAAGCCGACGAAATCGTGCTGCTGAACTCGCACGACGGCACCAGCAGTTACCAGATGCTGGCAGGCACATTCCGGTTTGTCTGCCAGAACGGCATGGTCGCGGGCGAGAACATCGCCGATATCCGCGTGCCACACAAAGGCAACGTCATCCAGAACGTAGTCAATGGCGCTTTCGACGTGCTCGACGGCTTCGACCTGATCCGCGAGCAGAAGGACAGCATGCGCGCCGTCGATCTGAGCCGCGACGAGCAGCATGCATTCGCCCGTTCCGCCCTTGCGCTGCGCTACGACCCGACCGACGCCGAGGCACTGGCCCCCGTCACCGAAAGCCAGCTACTGGTACCGCGCCGTTTCGAGGATCGCCGCGACGACCTGTGGACCGTATTCAACCGCGTGCAGGAAAACCTCACGAAGGGCGGGCTGCATGGACGCTCGCGCAGCGGACGCGCCATGTCGACTCGCCCCATCACCGGCATCGACCAGAACGTGAAGCTCAACCGCGCGCTGTGGATGCTCGCTGACGCCATGCGCCAGATGAAAGCATAAGCGCCTCAGGGACGGCAGCGTCCCCCCGCCTCGCTCCATCAGGACTCCTAGCCAGGTTACGTCCTGATGGAATCCGGCAGGACCCGCCCCGGAACCTTCTTTTTAATTTTCTGGAGTCAGTCATGCAATCTCAAGTCGAAACCCCTGCGGCAACCACTGACGAAACCGTTTCGCCGCTCGAAACCAACTTCGGCAACGAACAGCCGGTGGCCACCGTGGCGTATTCCAGCCTGCGGCCCTCGCCGCTCAACGCCCGCACGAAACCGCTCTCGAACATTCCGGCGCTTGCCGCGAGCATCCGGGCAAAGGGTCTGCTGCAAAACCTCGTCGTCCATGAGATCAAGGGATCGCGGGGCAAACAGCGCCGGTATGGGGTCTGCGCGGGCCAGCGTCGCAAAGCCGCGCTCGACCTGCTTTACGAGCAGAACCATATCGCGGCGGACTATCCAGTGCCGGTGCGGATCGTCAGCGAAGGCGAAGCCCTCGCCATTTCGCTGATCGAGAACAGCGAACGCGAAGGACTCGACCCGTTCGACGTTCTGCGCGCGTACCGGATGCTCGCTGAGGAAGGCCGCAGTGTCGATTACATCGCGGCGCTGTTCTCTGCCTCGCCACTCACGGTCAAGCGTCGCATGAGGCTCGCTAACGTGTCGCCCAAACTGCTCACGCTGCTGCGCGACGACGCAATCACGCTTGATCAGCTTGCTGCGCTCGCCCTCGCAGACGATCACGAAACGCAGGAAAAAATATGGTTCGACGCAAACGAGTGGCAACGTCAGCCGAACTACCTGCGGCAGTCGATCACGCGCGCCGAGATCGACGCGAGCCGTAGCCGTCTCGTACGCTTTGTTGGCCTCGCCGCCTATGAAGCAGCGGGCGGCTACGTGCGTCGCGACCTGTTCAGCGACGACGAGAACGCCGGTTATATCGCCGATGCGGAACTGCTGCAGAAGCTCGTCGCGCAAAAGCTCGACGCTGCTGCAGCCGAAGTCCAGGCCGAGGGATGGGGCTGGACAGAAACGCGAGTCGAACGCGATTTTGCCGAACTGAACCGCCACGGCAGGCTGCGCCCGGTGCAGCGCCAATACACCGACGACGAACAGCGCGAAATGGACGCCTTCACCGCGCAGCAGGACGAACTGGCTGAAAAGATCGAAGCACTGTCGGAGGGCGACGAAGATGCCTACGAGGAAGCCGACCGGCTCAACGACGAAATGGAGCAGGTCAATGCCGCGATCATCGCACTCGAAAGCCGCACGCTCGTATGGGACGCGCAGCAGATGGCCGAAGCGGGTGCATTAGTGATCGTCGGGCCGCAGGGCGAACTCGTCATCGAACGCGGCCTCGTGCGACGCGAGAATAGCGCCGCGCTCGACGCGGCAGGCGCGACCGTCACTGGCACCGCCACAGCCGAAGGCCCGGATACCGTATGCGCGAAGGCTCCGAAGGTAAAACCCGTCCACAGCGCGAAACTCTGCCAGCGGCTCACGGCACACCGCACCGCTGCCGTCCACGCGGAACTGCTCGCGCAGCCCACTGTAGCGCTCGCCGCCCTGCTGCACCACCTGGTTCCAAAGGCACTGCCCGAGCACTACGGGCACGCGTCCTCACGCAGCTATTTCGCACTGTCCGGCGAGACCAACCACGACAGCCTGCTGCGCGCCGCCGACGACCTGTCCGCCAGCCCCGCATGGAATGCCATTGAAACGCAGCGGGCGCGCTGGATTGCGGAACTGCCCGCAAAGCGGGGCGACCTCCTGCCGTGGCTGATCGAACAGGATCCCGCCCCGACGCTGCTCGACCTGCTCGCGTTCTGCACCGGCACGCTGCTCGACGGAATCGTGGCCGAAGAAAAGCCGCTTGCGATCAACACGCTCGCAAGTGCGCTGAACCTCGACATGACCCGGTACTGGACGGCGACGCGTGCGACGTACTTCGATCATGTCAGCAAGGCGCGTATCGCGGAAGTCGTGTCCGCTGCCGTGTCACCCAAGGCCGCAATCGACCTCGAAAAAATGAAGAAAGCAGACGCGGCAGCAGCAGCGGAGCTTCGGCTCGCAAAGGCAGCATGGCTCCCGGAAATCCTCACCGATCGTGAATTCTCGACCATACCCTCATGGGAAAACCGTGACGACGAGGATGAGGCATGCAACCCCTCGCCCCGACACGAGGCGAAGCAGGCGGCAAGCCCATATCCGCCGCCTGCCCGACTGAACGAGAAAAACCCACCATGACCAACCGCATCCGCATGACCTTGCTCGCCACCAATGCCGAAGGCTCGCCCGACCTCTACCTGACTTTCGTTGAAGCCACCGATCTGCAATACGACGAAGGCCAGCACTGCGACATGACCCTTGCCCGCGCCGAAGTTGAAGGCTACCGGGCACCGATGATTGCCTTCGACCAGAACGACATGGCTGCAAACGTGCTTCGTCACGCCGCTGACTTCATGGAAGGTGACACAAACGACCTGTAATCCGTGCGGGCAGACCGCGAGCCCTCTGCCCGCCCCCAATGCACGCCTGCCCACCATCCGGCCAGCGCGCCCGCACCCGCCGCCGCCAGCATCACAATGAGCCCACCGACGACCAGCCCATAGCATGCCCGCACGAGTCGCCGCGTGGCGACGTGCCCGAATGACGTGAGCGCGACATCGATCCGTTTCTGCTGCTCACGTACGGCGACAGTCGTCGCCCCCACGAGCCGGTTACCAGCAACGCGGGCAATGTGGTTCGCTGCCCGCTGCGTGAGTGTAGCCAGCGCCTCGTCGTTCAGCGCGGCAACCGCAGCCCGGTAGCGCGCTTCGTGCTCGGCGGTCATTTGCTCCGCCAGTTCGATCGTGGCCTTGCAGCGGGCAAGCGCATCGCGATGCTGCTCCATCAGCGCATCCGTCGCCGCGCGTGCTTCGGCCCGCACGGCATCAAGACTGCCCGTGCCCGCCTGCCGGATCCGTTCCGGCATGGCCTCATAGAGCCGCCCGTAATGTTCAAGCATGACCAGCACGGACCACAGTGCATCGTTGTCGCGCAGGTTGAGTGCGTCGGACACCCGCCGCATTCTCAGGACACTGGCATCGTCGGGCAATTCACCCGTGACGTCGAGAAACAGGCGGGCGAGCGCGTCCGGCGATCCACCGCGTCTGTTACCCACCGGCCGTCACCCTGGCAAACATCGTTCCGCATAGCGCGCACCAGCGCAGCAGTTCTGCCCGTTCACCGATATGCATTGTCTCCGCTGCCCTGCGGATCGACAGGCGCTGGCTACGCAACTCGTCAGCGACGCGATCCGCAAGGTCTGGAAAATCCAGCGACTGGCCCTGCTTCTCGACAGCCGTCCTCAGTTGTGAATCCCGGTACAGCGTGAATTTCTCCGGTGAACCGAAATAGCCGTTACGCACCACATGCGTCACCGCATCCGGAAACGTCGCCCCGAACTTGAACAGCAATTCGAGGCTGTCCCGCTGCCGGTTGATCACCCACAGCACAACAAGTCGTCGCGCCAGTTCATCGAGAGTACTGGCTAGCGTTCCTCCATATTGCGCGACGCCGGTCTGGCTCCGCGCTGCCGTGTTGACGACAACGGTCGCGTTCCGGTGCCGGTCGCAGAAATTGACGAAATCGATCCAGCCGCTCGCGTCATCCAGATCGCATGCCCCGCATTCGATCTCACCGTGAACCGCTTTCATGACATCCGGGTTGGACGTATCCGTCTCGACTAGCACGACGTCGACGTCCGTGCGTCGCAGGTAATCGATCAGTGCCAGCGTCACGACGCTCTTTCCGACACCACCCTTGCTGCCGCCGACCATATAGATGGGGAGATTTGCTGTTGCCATGCCACACCTCTACAGATTTTCGGTGTCCGGGCTGATCGAAAATCCGAGGAAGCCCCTCACCGGTTGCCCCGGCCTGGTTACGCCCCCATCCCCTTTTTGCTGTGTCCCGCTGCGTGGCGGTTTATCGTGTGTTGCATCTGCCTGTGAGGGTTTCCTGCCTCGTACGGCGACCGATGCATTCGCGCGCGCCGGCTCATTCCCGCCCCGCCGGATTCGTCCTTTTCCGTCCGCACGGCGCATCGCGTATCTCAGGGAATTGACCGATACCGCGATGCCTTCCTGTGCAGCCTCCTCGATCAGTTCACTGAGCGTGTATCCCTTCTCCCGCGCTGTGCCGATCTGTTTCTGGATGGATTTGACGCCGTCGCTTACCTTGAGCGGCTGATCGCTTGTCGCTTTTTCAGGCAGCGCATCGAGCCTGCGTCCGAACGCCTCCCACTGCCCTCGCGTGAAACTCCTGACAACCGGCATGACTGGCTCCGACGCACGACCTTGATCGCATCTTGAACAGGCGTTAATACGTCGTCAACACCCACCGCTGATGCTTTCCGGCGTGGTTGGAATACAGCGGAATCCGGAGGAACAGGACGGAACAAAGAATATTTTTCTGCTGTTATTCGACGTCCCGTCCACACACACGGAGTTACGCGCATGCATCACGCATGCACGCGGACTTCAACGGCGGCGAGCACCGTACACACGTGGATTCACGCTGCAAGACAACCTCGGCGCATTTGAAGCCACTGGTAGACACACTCGGCACGCCTCTGCCTCACTTCGCAGTCGCCACGCCTGCACACTCGACTTGTACGGATAGTTACAGTCGTGCGAGAGGGCGCGAACGTTTAACACCACCTGCCTTGCATCACGTGACGCGTCGCACACATTCGACGTCACCCCGTTGTCGACATTCTTTTTTCGTGCATTACATCTCGAGCGCGCAGCACTCGCAGATCAGACGCATGCCGCGCGCTTCGTTGCATCACGACCGCGAAGTCGCAGCGCACGGCAGTTACACGGAAGCGCGTTCCGGTTGTACACGGCTTGCATCTCGTGCACACCGAAGTCACGCTCGACACCAACAACAACTTGAAAATCGGTGACGGCAGGATAGGCTATCGCCGGTTTCAGGCGCCCAAGGACCAAAGCTTTAAAGAACTCTATTAGCTGCTGAGCGACACTTTCCTTCGAATACAACTTTGCCAGACACATTCTGACGATGGAAGTGCAATGATCGCTTGGCGATGAAACGCAAACAGCATTTCGTGGAGCAGATCGAACACGCGCGCGTCGCCAACGGTGGCCACCGCGGCCGACGCGGTGAGCGGCCCGATGCCGATGACCGCCATCACGCGCTGCGCGTTGCCGTCGTGCTTCACGTGCGCGGCGACTTGCGCGTCGCACCAGGCAATTTGCTGGTCGAGGGCCTGCAGATGCTCACAGCCTCGCGCGAGCGCACTGCGCGCGACACCGTTCAGTTCAGTGGCCCCGTCCTCCAGTGCCTCGACGATGTGGGCACGAAATGCATTGATGCCTTGCGGCAGGAACACGCCGAACTCGACCAGTTCACCGCGCAGCCGGTTGACGAGCGCGGTACGCTCCTCGACGAAACCGTTCCGCATCCGGTGCAGCAACAGCACGTTTTGCTGGTCTGCGGTTTTGATGGCCACGAAGCGCATATGCGGTCGCCCCGCAGCCTCGCAGATGGCCTCGGCATCCAGCCTGTCGTTCTTTACGTGCTTGCCGCCCTTGCGGTATGGCGCGGCAAACTGTGGCGCGATCAGGCGAATCTCGTGACCTAGGGCGCGCAGCTTGCGCCCCCAGTAGTGAGCCGCGCTGCACGCTTTCATTGCGACCAGACACGGCTCGAGGTTGGCAAACCATTCGAGAAATTTCTGCCGTGAGATGGGTTTCCTGACCACCACGCGTTCCATGCTGTCCACGCCGTGTACCTGGATCAGGTTCTTGGCCAGATCCACGCCGATACGAGTAATCTTGTCCATGACTTTCCCCTTCTCAGATGGGTTGCCCAGCACCAACCATCCTGGCATATCGCATGCCACGAGACCGGGAAAGTCCTTACTAATTCGGGTGCTGTACCTGCTCGATGACACGCCCGTCAGCCGGGGGCTCATGCATGAATACGTCGAGGTCGTCGAGTATCCCGATGGCGTGATCGAGGTGCAGGCCCGCGGCGCGGTACTGCCGTACCGGCAATATGACCGCATCACCCATGTCGATCAGGGCGCGGAGATCGAGAACAAGCGCCTCGCGGGCGCACTGGAAGTCGCCCGCCGGGTTCAGGCCATCCACGACGATCGCCGGACAGCGGGCTCCCCATCGCGCACGCACTGCGGCGAGCAGGTCCAGGCAAAGAAGGCACTGATCGGACTGAAGAAGCAGCGCGCAATCGAGGTCGCTGACATCAATCAGGCGATTCTCGAAGTCAGCAGCACAATGAGCGACGGACGGGGGGCGGCTTCGCCGCCCCACCCCAAAACCTTGAAAAAAGACCGGAAACAGCGAGAAAAACGCGACATTTCTATTTAGCTGGCACCACGACGTTTGAACTTGGCGCGGACATGGGGTCATTTCATTCGCGCAGTCCGAACGGCTTGGCGAAGTGGTTACCGTCGACTTCGATGATAGCCGGATCACCCCCTGGCTTGGACGCGAGCACCAGCCACAATGCCCATGCGCCAAGGGCGGCGGGCCGGTGCTGTTGGGGTAGCGTACTTTTCGCGCGAAATCGGGCGGCTTCCACTGCGCCGACGCCTTCTGGCGTGCCCGTGAAAATCACATCGCGCTGTAGAGCGCAATCGCCCTCTTGACACCAAAGGAGCAAGTCGTCCCGGAACAGCGACTGCATCGGACTTGTCCGATCTATCCGGCCCAGCCTCCTGCACGAAGGGGCTGGCGGAAGTCGTCCGCTACAGCGCGCCACGGACGAGCACAGCTTGCTAGATCCATCGATCGGTGAAACTAGCGCAAGCAACGCCCGCCTACGCTGAAGCTCGTTTCGCTGGCTCGGATATCAAAGATCCAGGACTAGCCAGTCTGTCATCGATTTCGAAACGCAAGGCGCTATCAAGCGGTTGCCCCTGCGCTCATTTGGAAGAAGAAACGAATCGCGATGGTCCGGCACCCCCTCCAACACCGTTGACAAACAAGAACCACAGGTGCCCTCGAAGCATGACGATGGAATCACTACTCCCGCTTCTGCACACGCATCGATAATTGACTGTCCCGGAACAACCGTCACCTCAAGGTTCGAGCGTTCCAGCCTCACAGTGAACGCCTCTAGCGCACCTTCAGCTGCTTGGCGCGCACCTGGCTTCGGCGCAAACCATTCGGTGTGAAACGATCGTCCAGCCGCTGTTGCTGCCGCTTCTAAATCAAGCAAAAATCCTTCCGAACCGCAGGCGTAAACCTCAGCATCGTCCCCGCTCTCTGTGAGCAACTCGGACAGGTTTGGCCGTCCAGTCTCAGACGTGAAGTGAACATGTGCTTCTGTTAAGGCAGCGATACGTTCGAGATAAGCAAGTTGATCGCCACTGCGCCCTACGTAGTCCAGCCGACATGGTCGCCCCTGTCTTTGAGCGGCTTCAATCATTGGCAAGATTGGTGTGATACCAATCCCACTAGCGAAAAAGTGATAGCACTCAGCAGGTTTCAATTCGAAGTTATTCAAGGGCCAACGGACACGTACGGCGTCCCCCAACTTCATTCGATGGATGATATCGGAGCCGCCCCGTCCGCCCACTTCGTGCAGTACGGCTATTCGCCAACTGCTTCTATCCGCAAGATTTCCGGTCAGCGAGTAAGAACGGATGATGTCGCCAGGGAGAACGAGGTCAATATGAGCACCCGGCGTCCACTCTGGCAGTTCAGCGCCTGTCGCGGGACGCAGAGTAAGCTCGATGATCCGCTCAGCCAAGGGGCGAATGTCACTGACGGTCAACGCCATTTCCTTGTGGCCAGCCCGGACGCTGATTGTTGCCATATCGGCCGAACGCGCAACGAATCTTATGGGCAGCTTGGAGGGGCCCAAATGAGACCACGTACTGAATTCGGGTTCCCCTGTGAGTATGAAGTCGTCTGTCATCGACAACAACTCCTCAACAGCAACGCGTAGTTGCGCACGAGCCAATGACGCTCCGATGCACCGGTGAACCCCATAACCGAATGCAATATGTGGGTTTGGCTTGCGGTCAAAATCCACAGTGTCGGCATCGGCAAACTTGGCGCCATCTCGGTTCGCGGCTGATACCATCAAGCCGACCTTCGAACCTTTGGGAATGATCGTGCCTTCAATCTCGACGTCGCAGGTCGTCCTGCGCCCCACAAGCCGAACGGGTGTCCATGCCCGAAGAATCTCTTCGATCGCCTGGGGAATCAGTTTTGGCTCATTCCTCAGACGCTTCTGATCCTCAGGCGTCGACGCGAGATGGCGAATAATACTTCCAAGAGCGTTCGTTGTCGTGCCATGTCCCGCTTGGAGGAAGAGCCGGATAGTTCCCGCGACGTCCTCTTGCGTGAGTTTTCGACCACCGACAGTCTCATTCAATAACGAGCTGATTACGTCATTAGAGTCGTAAGGAGTCTTTCGACGGGCGTTTATCACGCCGTCAATATACGCATAAATCTGGTCGTTCGCTTCTTTGTGGACAGCGACATCGCCAGCTGCGCCGGCGTCGATAATCCTGTTGATGATTGTCTTGATCGTATGAGCATCCTCAACTGAGATCCCGAGGAAGATGCACTGCACCTGGATCGGCATAAAAAAAGTGAAGGACTCGACTGCGTCGGTCTCTCCAATAGAAATGCACCGACCAAGTAAATCACGCGCGGCTCTTCGGATCACCGGCTCAAGCAGACGGATGCGATCAGGCGTAAAGAACCTGTTTAGTAGATCTCGGAAATCCCCATGGATTGGCGGGTCGACTTCTGCGGGGGCTCGCGGCGGCCGGTCCGGACCAGTAGCCTCCGGGATAGGTGTTTTCTGAGCACTGGTGAAGGTTTCATAATCTTGCGCCGCCCTCGTGACGTCTTCGTAGCGAGTCAGCGCGTAAAAGCCACCAAATCGCTCGCTCCAAGCCACTGGGCATTTTTCACGAAGTTGAGCATGGATCTCCGTCGGATCACCATGATGTGCGGGATCAAGGGGGTCCCAATCGGGGGATGGCGTACACGACATATTTTCTCCAGCGAGGTCAAACATTTTGGTCAAAACCTACTGCACAACTTGCTTCGCGATCCGTCCTCAACAAGG
Organism: Paraburkholderia sp. BR10923; assembly: GCF_040948765.1. Lineage (NCBI taxonomy): Bacteria > Pseudomonadati > Pseudomonadota > Betaproteobacteria > Burkholderiales > Burkholderiaceae > Paraburkholderia > Paraburkholderia sp. BR10923. Next base: position 295,385 of record NZ_JBFPKO010000008.1, read on the forward strand.
CGATGGTGAAGTCTCCGTATCTCTACGCGTTCTTCCCCTGGCGTGGACTGACTTCCCCAAGCAATTACCCGAGCGTCTTTTGGACACTGTACGAAGAACTCACATTACTTATGTCGAATTGGACTCAGAATTGCATCAGACGACGGCTCCGGCACTGCACTAGGGTCTAGAGCCTCCAAAGAGCGCTGGTTCGTCTCCACACCAGCCAATGTCATGATCAGAGCCACCGCTACATACCCAGCAGCAAGGGCTCCGATGACGCCTCCAATTCCGTAGTTGTTGAACAGAGTGAGCACGATCGCGGGAGACACAATCAGTCCCGCCCTCCCAATTGACTGGGCCAACCCCGCTCCGCGGAAACGACACTCAGTCGGAAACAGCTCAGGACTACATCCGGAGGCCAAGATCAAAAAGGACGCGACCGCGGATACCAACAGGAACCCGCCTAATACAATCAATTCGTCGGAGTTGAGAAATGGATAGGCAGCACCAAAGCCCGCGCACACCAAGCCGAAGAGCACAAGCCCCCAACGCCGACCGATTCGATCTGCTATGCCTGCGCAGATGAGGGGCCCTGCAATCCAGCCGCCCATCATCGCCGCGTTGAAACCAAGCGATCGCGTAACACTCATACCCTGCTGGACAAAGAAAGTCGGCATCCAACCCGAAAGCGTATACGAACCGAATAGACCGACAACCATAATCATAATTGCGAGTGCCGTGCGTCGAATCATTGGACGCGAAAACAGAACCGCGACAGGGATGTACTTGGGCTCTGGTTGAGGAACAATGACAAACGGTCGCAGCGGTTCAAACAACTGCGCTTCGCTCTCGATGCGCTGCATGATCGCCTCGGCCTCGCCGCCGCGACCGATTCGCTCGAGCCATCGTGGTGACTCTGGCAGTTTGCGACGCTCCCACCACACCCACAGCGTGCCGATACCACCAATCAAGAACATTGGACGCCAGCCGAACTTAGGAATGATCAGCCAGCCGATGACAGATGTGACGAATACACCAATTCCCGCGAACAAACCGAACCAGCCCAGATAGCGACCGCGCTGCGGGGGTGGCACGAACTCGGTTATCAAGCCCCAGCCCATTACGTATTCGGCGCCCATGCCAAGTGCCATGATCCCGCGCATCACAATCATCCAGTGCATGGAAGGAGCGAACGCAGAAGCCACAGCCATGCAACCAAAGATCAACAGATTGAATTGATACGCGAAACGTCTACCGAAACGGTCACTCAACCAGCCCGCACCCGCCGCGCCGATAGTCAACCCAGCGAAGGTAACAGACATGAATAGAGAATTGAGTTCGAGAGTCGACCAACCACTCTTAAGCAACGCTGCGAGAACTGAGGACGACAACGTGTTGTCGAATGAGTCAAAAAATACACCCATGCTGACGAGCCATAAAACGCGCCGATGAAACGGTCCAATTGAAAGGCGATCCAGTCGGGCACCCGCGTTCACACTGTTCATCCGTAAGCTCCCAAAATATTCGGAGATCTGTCATAGGTATTTAGACGAAACCCGAAATCGACGGCGAATCTCACTCCGTCGCACATAAGTTGATTTATCGAGCTTGCGTGTGCCGATGCCACCCTGCAATAGACCGGAATCTGTTGAAATGATCGACTTTCATGTATCTGTCTCCTTAATCCGCAACATGAAGTTGCTTTGTATTGTCTCGAACTGCGATCCGGCTAGATTACGGAAATGATGGAACACCTACTATTGAAACCAATAGAACCATCATATCCGTCACCTCAATTGGGCCCAAAGTGTATGCTTACCCCAATATGACTGCAGGTTATGAGAAGTATCGCGATTCGGCGCGCTTTTGGGCTTTCGGTACTGACACTTCGCTTTCCGCCCGTCTCCCTGCCGTTCCTAGAACTCCGGTATCCGCTCGTAGCCGTGCCGGATTCCCAGGAACGCCATCAGCCTGCTTGATTGATGTCAGCGGCGCTGTCGTATGAATTCTTGGCTCGCGGGGCCCTAGACTCCTTCGTTGCCGCGTCTGAGAACCGTATTCTCGCGGCCCAAGCCGCTCGCTGATGATTTCAAGGAGCGCGATACGTGCGCAAGGTGGACGGATGTGCAGTTGCCCGACTCGACAACGCCTCTACTGCCTGAAGTTCTCGTCTAAAAACAAGAATGTCGAATGTCTGCCGAAAAAATTCAGCTTGCCTCGATGATGCGGATGTCGCGCTCCGCACCATCGCCCAATGCCTTGAGAGCTGCCTGATACGCACTCCCGTCGTGCGTAGCAATTGCCTGCTCCAGACTGTCGAACTCGATTACGATTGTGCGTTCTTGCAATCCTTGCTCATATACTTGCGCAGGGATGCCGCGCGCGAGAAAGCGGCCACCCCCGCTCTGAATGGCCGCGCCCGCGAATTTCCCATAAGCCGCAAGGGCGTCGGCGTTCTTGATAGCCCGGTACGCAGCAATCCAATAAACCTTCGACATAACACCTCCAATTGCACAGTGCGTTCCACACTGAAAGTTAGAATTTGTCCGTTTCAGTCGCGCACTTTGTTTGGTGAATAGCGACTGAAATCCTCCATGATCTCGGGAGCGCTTTGCCTTTTCTGTCGAAGAGCTCAGCTTTCTTCAACCCTTGGCTTTTGCGAGTTTAACGATTGATTCCGCTGTCGCGTCAGTCATCGATTAGTTTCATTTAAAAAACATTTAGATCGTTTACCAGACAAATACGCCAGATTTGCCTCATCCCATTACCATGATCAGCAACGGACAGGGGGCGGTCAAGGCTTGCCTACGCAGTAATAACCTTAAGTTATATCGGCTGCCGCCCTAGTCTAGTTAAGGGCAAAACGGAAACCTAGACTTACGGCAAGCAGTGAGGATGTCTCGCACCCAAATGCGAACAGCGGGCGGAAGCAAATGAAGCGACAAACTTGATTCGCGGGATGGAGAAAGCATGCGCGAGGCGTCCTGACGCATAAGTTCCTGTTGACCGGAGACGTTGGCACGACCGACAACTGCGTGCTCGACGCCGGTTAGTCAGGCGCCGGCAGTTGGCAAGCACCGCCGACGAGGATAAGCATGACGGTTTTGATGGGATTTCAAAGAAATCACCGAAAAACCCAATAACCAAAAACGTCGCTACTGGGATTTGATTTTTATTAATCCAACGAGCCCCGTATGGGACTTCCCAATTCGCAGTCTGGCGATTAACACAAACTGCTCGGAACTTGTTACAGAGAAAGACACTAAATTTTAGTTTTTCCGGATGCTGACTAGTTCAAAATGAGCGACCTGGCCTGCAACAAACGACGGAAATTGATGTAACTTTTAACGGGCTAATTGTTTACGGTTTAAAATGAATACAGACTGTGGTGTCCATGTTAGCTTAAAGCGAATGTGAGCCCATCAAGATTTCCGTATTGAAAACAGACCGCGCTGCTACTAATTGTCTTGTCGACATTCTAGTTTCGAATACTTCTTAAGACTCCGGGAGCAATTGCATGAAACTCGCCCGCTTTTCGTTGGGGAAGACTGAACGGTTCGGGATCGTCGACTTGGAAAAGTCCGTCATTCGGCCGTTCGATGTCTCAGTGCAGAACGTGGTTCAGATCATCGCTCAGACTGCGGAGCTGTTGTCCGCGGCCGCCAAGGGCGAAGAAATCCCACTCGACCAAATAAAGCTGCTTGCGCCGATTATTCCTCGTCGCAACATCTTCTGTGTCGGGAAAAATTACCGTGAGCATGCGAAGGAGTTCGCAGGCAGCGGTTACGAAGCCGGCGCGGTTAAGGGAGCCGAAATCGACGAATATCCTGCGGTTTTTAGCAAGCCTCCGTCAACAATTGTCGGGAACGGAGACGCCGTGCAACTGCATTCGCATGTCACCCACTGCGTCGATTACGAGGCGGAACTTGCTATCGTTATCGGCAAGGGCGGTAGTGACATCGCGGCTGCGAATGCAATGGATCATGTTTGGGGTTACACCATTATCAACGATGTGACTGCTCGCGACCGTCAGCGACAGCACAAACAGTGGTTTCTTGGTAAATCGCTCGACACTTTCTGTCCTATGGGGCCATGGGTCACTACGGCCGATGAGGTGAAATCTGACGGACTTGACGTCAAATGCTGGGTCAACGGTGACCTTCGTCAGGACGCGAACACGCGAGATCTGATTTTCCCCATACCGGCTCTCATTGCCACAATCTCGGCTGGGCTGGCGCTGGAGCCCGGCGACGTCATCGCGACTGGCACCCCTGCAGGCGTTGGCATAGGGTTTAATCCGCCCCGATTCTTGAAGGCGGGTGACGAGGTTAAAATCTCTATTACGGGTCTGGGGACGCTCACGAATCGCTTCGTCTAGGCGTTCGACAGGCTTAGGGGTTACGCTAGTTTGGCGCTCCGACCAGCTTAGGGCGCCGGTGGCTACAACGGTCGGCTAAATCTTGACTACCCGCGAACTTGAACAAGACGACTGACAACCTCTCAGTTCCGGTCGTTTTTAACGAAGGACGTCTGCGAAGCAACTCGCATTACTCCGATTATCTGATATTACGGATAGACAGAGATATGCCATGACGATAGCAGCCATGCCTGATCGAGCGAAGATCACCCCACAAAGCGAATCTGAAAATGGAGCGAGCGCGGCGCTCCCTGGACTAGCCATGGACCCGCGCAAGCTCCTGTATATGGTGACGGCCATCGAACAGGGAAGCCTCTCCAAAGCGGCCAAAAAGTTGTCCATTTCGCAACCTGCGCTAACCAAGTCAATGGACCGCCTGGAACACGAACTGGGAATGCAACTGCTGACCCGGACACCAACAGGAATTATTCCGACTCCCCTCGGCGAACTCGTCTATTCTCATGCCAAGCTCATCCGAGATGAGATTGATCTCGCCGAAACGCGGCTTCGGGCTGACTCTGCAGCAACTAACGTCGTAACGGTCGGCACGTTACCGAGTATTGCGAGCCGGGTGCTCCCTCTTGCGGTCGCTCGCTGGAAAGCGCAGGTTCCCAATGTAATGTTGCGCGTCATCGAAAGACGCCAGGTCGATCTGTTGCTGGGGCTCTTCCGCCGCGAGTTTGATTTCGTCATCGCACAGACTGAGTTTTTCGACATCTTTCCTGAAGGGCTTAAGCAGCGGGTACTTTTTCGCGACCGCCTCTGCGTTTTCGCACGACCTGATCACTACCTATTTGGGTTAGTAGAACCGTCGTGGGCTGACCTCGCGCGATTTCCGTGGGTGAGTCCGATGATCGGATGGCATCAGCGAGCCGTATTCGAGAAGCTTGTCGAGGCCGAAGGGGTGCCCCCGCCGCAACAGTTTATCGAGTGCGGGTCAATTGAATTCACCAAAACCTTGGTCGCGGAGAGTGATCACCTGGCCCTCTTGCCCGCACACTCCACGATCGTCGAAGTGAAGGAAGGGTCTATCAAGGTTTTGCCCATCACCTTTCCAGCATTGAAACGAAACATCGCGGTGATTTTTCGGGAAACGGCGCCGCTCAATGACATGCATCGTGACTTCATCGCTCATCTTGAGGCAGTGGGAAAAGAGCTTTGTACAGAATGAGCAGTCGGAAATTCCCGGTGCTCATGAGACCAATCTGCAAGAGCTCGCTCAAGTCGTGAACCGCCGTTCGCGCATTTATCAAGCGCTCCTAGAGAGATTGCGCTCGGGGCTTTGCGCACGATTCCTGATGGCGTTGGTACCGCGAATTACGAATTCGAATTGAAATTTAGATAGTGGAGACGAAAGTGATTAAAGTGGGCTATATCGGTTTGGGCGCGCTTGGGAGCCAACTTGCACGTCGTTTCATTGGATCAGCAGAGCTTTGGGTTTGGGATATCAGTGCCGAAGCTCGCGTGGCCTTTTCGGACGAAGCAGGAGTCCATGTTGCTAAATCAGCAGCTGAACTAGCAGAGAATTGTCAGACGATCATAGTCTGCCTGCCAAGAAGCTCTGATGTTAGGGACATGATATTCGGCGAAACTGGCTTATCCATTGGGTTGTCGCGCGGTTCATTGCTTATCGATCAGACGAGCGGTGTACCAGAGGAGACGAGGCAGATCGCGAACGAATTGCAGAAATGCGACATCACATTTGTCGACGCCGCCGTGTCCGCAAGTCCGCACATGGTCCCACTAGGCGGGGCGACCCTAATGGTCGGCGGTGCCGACGAGGCATTCGAAAGAGCGAAACCCGTACTGAAATTAATTACTGAGACGATTTATCGGTGCGGTACTCTAGTTGGCGACGGACAGGCAATGAAAATCGTAAATAATGCGATGAACGCAGCATGTCGCCTCGGAACGCTTGAGGTTGCTGTGCTGGGCAGAAAAGCAGGGATACCTCTAAGGGAGCTGGCAGTTTTCCTCAATAAAGGCGTAGCCAGAAATCAGACGACGGACAAAATGCTGCCCGCCCTTGTTGAAGGGAAAACATCGACGAACTTCGCACTGGCACTAATGCTCAAGGACGTTAATCAGGCACTATCGCTGGGCATGGCAGTTGGTACTCCGATGTACGTCACAACCATCGTTCGAGGCCTTTTGCAGATCGGCGCCAATACACTCCCAAGCAAAGCCCGTCTCGAGGATATGGTCAGAGTAATTGAAATGCTTGCCGGCACACAACTAGGCTCTCGGTTACAGGAGGCAACAGGCGATCAATCACGAGCGTGCACTGGCGAAGCGACGGCGTCCGTTGGCACCGGCAAACCATCATTAGAGGACCTCCTTGAAAGCGCAATCGCAGCACTGTGTCTGCATATTACTTACGAGTGCGCGATGATGGGCCTTAAGTATGGCTTGTCTATGCGGGCGATTTCGAATGTCATCAACACCAGCTCAGGATGGAGCGAGTGTTCCCGAACGCTCTTACCGGCCCTCGCTGAGGGTGTCCCGATCAAGGACACGAAACTCAAGGAGAGTGTCCGGGATTTAAATCAAATTTGCTCACTTTCCATTCGGCTCGGCGCACCGCTGCTGATTGCGAACGCCGTCAGAAATATTTGGGAGCACGCACTCAATACTGCCGATCCGGATGACTTGACTCCTGTGCTCACGGTGTTCTATCACAATATGTCCGCCGCTGTGCAGTTCGCTGTCTAGTAGGTGCCCGATGCGGCAGACCTGCCGCAATGGGTTAGATTAGTTGCGTCCTACTCGTCGCCAGGTTCGTCACTGCACGCAGCGATTTGGAATGTAACGCCGCCGTGTCAACTCGTACTCTAGGGCCGCCTATTTTCACGCCAATGAAAGTCCAGTGGCTCGAGCCAATTGATCGACCAGATGGATTTGAAAATTGATGTCGCGCGCCGCGGGGTGCGGATCAGCCTTCTGTTGGTGATGCCAGTACCCGTTCGTAGTCTGTGCCTCAACGTCATCGCTAGTGGCAAGCCATTCTTGCGTGAGATGTCCTAACCGCAAATCATCCGGAGCATTGGGGCCGCCCATCCTGGTGGGTACCCAACCGGGATCTACAGAATTGCAGAAGACGTCAGGCCACAGTCGCGCGACACCGGCAGCAAGCGCGGTGACGAAAAGCTTACTGTCCGAGTATGAGCCCGTAACACGCTGCCCGGTCCAATCCATCCCGGCGAGCGACGGCCGTCCGTTGCGGTGCATGCTGCTGCTTAGAAAAATCAAGCGTTGCGGTCGAACAGTCAGAGCTGTGATTATGTAGGGCGCGACGACATTGACAGGAAGTACCGTGGGACCGGAGTACACGCCCGCGTTGAGGATGATGGCATCCATTGGTCCGAGTTCATTTACCTGCTCGGCAATGTCGCGTGTCTGATCAAAGTCAGCAAGATCTCCGACAACTGCCTCCGCGCCTCGATCGATAAGATTCTGTACGGCGACGAGCCTCTGTGGGGCGCGCACATGAACGACCACCTGGTGCCCTTCCGCAAGGAGAGTCTGCGCCGTGGCCTGACCGAGGCCGTCGGCAGAGCCAGTTATAAATATGCGTGCCATGAATGTCATCAGCCTTTCGATGTCTGCGATCCCAAACAGGTGTCGCGCATAAACGCTAGGTGGACCAGGTCAATGCCCGACCTGCTTCCAGTTCGCGCGCAACAACTCACCCGAGTTTAGCGTGCGCGACCGATACATCCGAAGGTAGCGATACGCCGTTCCTTACGGCCAAGATTTCGGTCATGACACGCACGGAGATTTCGGCCAGCGTGTTACTGCCAACGTAGGCGAAGTCGTGAGATCGTCTCAATGGTCTCCCCGAATCCGTCATCAGGTGTTCGCCGCCGCCGTGGGCATCACGACGCGAACCGATGGCTCCAAAGTAGAACGCTTGGCTGCACCACACTCAACGCATTTGCAGGACGATGACATTGCTGCTCGCCGGATTCGTCCGTTCGCGAAGCTTTTTGACCTCCTCCGGTTTCACCGCGCCGCCTCTATTACCCCATGAAGTCCTGATGAAACTGAGAACGTCCGCGATTTCCTCATCGGAAAGCTGATTACGGAACGGCGGCATTCGATAGGAATCGGGAACACCATTTGCGACAACTCGCGCCGAGCCGTTCAAGGTCACGTTGATGCTGGAGGCGTTCTCGCTTGTCATCGACGATGCGTTCCCTGCAAGCGGCGGTATCCACTGTCCCTGACCGCGTCCGTTCTGTCCGTGACAGAAGCTGCATTTCGCCAGGAACGTCTGGGCACCGGGAATCTTCAATCGTTCGTCGGCGGCCAGAGTCCTATCGGACGCGGCATCGTATGTCCACGGCGCCCCGTCCCGATTCGCATCGCCAGGTAGCGATTTCAGGTAATGCGCGATCGCCTGCAGGTCCTGATCTGTCATGAACTGCGTCGAGTTGTTGAACGCGTCGGTCATCGATCCGAAGACGACGGCGTGCGGGTTGCGCCCAGCTTTCAAAAACTGATAGATGTCGGCCTCGCTCCATCGGCCAAGGCCGGTATTGTGGTCCGCCCGGAGGCTTGGGGCATACCATCCATCCAGCACCGAGCCAGAGAGAAAGAGCGGACTGACTTCATCGAGCGCCTTTTCGTTGAACGCCCACCCGCGCGGCGTATGGCAACTGCCGCAATGGCCAGGACCCTGAACGAGATACGCGCCTCGGTTCCACTGCATATCCGCGCTTCCCGACGTCTTAGCCTGATACGGGGCCGACGCCGTGAACACCGCGTTCCACAGCGCTAGCGGCCAACGCATATTCAACGGCCAACGTATATCGGACGATCTGTTTGCCGCGTGAACCGGCTCGACGCCGTGCATGAAGTAGGCATAGAGCGCTCGCAGATCGTCGTCGCTGAGCTTTGCATAGGACGGATACGGCATGGCCGGGTAGAGTCGATGTCCATCGCTTGCGACACCATGACGGACTGCCCGATCGAAATCGGCAAGGGTGTACCTGCCTATTCCAGTTTGCGGGTCGGGCGTGACGTTGGTGGCAAAGATCGAGCCCATCGGCGTCGCCATCTCAAGGCCGCCGGCGAAAGGCGCGCTTTCCGGGGTGCTATGGCACGCCACGCAATCGCTTAGACGGGCGACATATTCACCACGTTGGATCAATTCCACCGATGGCGGATTTGTGTCCGCAATCCCGTCGAAAGACGACGACGGCTTGCGCGTGACGAACCACGTCACGCCAACCGCGACGCAAACCACCGCCAACACAGCGAAGATTCTTTTGGACCGACTTTTCGTCATCTGTTGTTATCGTCCCTGCGACCTTACTTACGCCTTGAAGTTGTATTGCGACAGCGGCATGCTGCGCACGCGCTGACCGGTCAGTCTCGACACGGCATTCGCGACCGCCGGCGGAACGGCTGGCAGTGGAGGCTCGCCGATGCCCCCCATCTTTGCACCGCTCTCGACGATCCGGACATGCACGCGTGCCATGCGAGCGGGCGGAAGGATCGGGTACATGTCGAAGTTGCGTGCAACCGGCATACCCTTCTTGTAAGCAGCCTCTTCCAGCAGGACCTCGGAGAGCCCAAGTGCGGCAGCACCGCTAACCTGGTGCTCAATGATGGCCGGATTCACGATGCTTCCCGGGTCGATTGCTTCCCATACATCGTGGACCTTGACGTGGCCATTCTCGATAGACACCTCCGCGATAGCCGCGGTCTGCGAGCCGAAAGGCGACGCCATTGCGACACCGCGTGCGCGCCGGGTGCCATCCTCGGCGGTGAATGGTCCACGCTTCCATCCTCCCGAGAGTTCGGCGACTGCGCTCAACAGATGCGTCAACCGCTGATTGCCCTGCAAAAGACGCATCCGCAAATCGTAAGGGTCGTGGCCGCCCTTATCGGCCAATTCATCGAGAAACGTCTCGTACAGGAAGTCGTTGTGGGAATTGCCGACGGAGCGCCAGTAGCCGAGCATCACAGGCGTCTTTACATAGAGCTGCGCAATGCGTCGATTCGGAATCTTATAGGCTTTGCCCGTCAGTCCCTCGAGTGCAGTTGGATCGAGCTTTGTGTCGCGCTTGTTGGCGATCCCCTCAGTGGGTCCCTCGGTTGCGCTCACTGCTTCGAGGGCAACAGGCATCCCGTTCTCATCGAGCCCCGCACGGAAGCGCACCACCGCCATTGGACGCAATATGTCGCGCAGGAACTCTTCTTCGCGGCTCCAGATCACCTTGACTGGACGCCCGGTCTCCTTTGCAAGCTGGACAGCCTGCGGATACGGACTGGCGGTGTTGTAGATGAAATGTCGTCCAAAGAAGCCGCCGAGCAACGGTGAATGAATCGTAATCTTCGCCGGATCGAGTCCAGTTCTTTTGACCATATCGGCCAGAAACAAGTCCGGCGCCTGGTTGGGCAGCCACACCTCGAGGGTACCGTCTGCATTGAACCGCGCGAGCGATGAAGGCGGCTCCAACTGCGCATGATTGAGGTACTGACTGTGATAGGTCGCGGTGACGGTCGTGTGCGCGTCCTTTAGTGCGCGACTGACGTCGCCGATAGTCTCGGCAGTATCGCCCGATCCAGGTTCGGCGGCTAGTCGGTCGCGAAACGCCTGCGTCGAGAAGTCGGCAGGCATGTAGCGCAGCGTCGATTCCGGTCCAGGCTCGTGCCATTCGACCTGAACGGCCTCGGACGCGCGTTTGGCGTTCCACCAACGTTCCGCCACAACCGCGACTGCGCCGGGCAGACGATGAACGGAATGCACCCCCTTCATTGCCTTGATCTGGCTTTCGTTACGGATGGAACCAACGGTCATGCCAAGTCTGGGCGCATGCTGGACAGCCGCGTGCAACATGCCATCCACGCGTACGTCGATACTGTAAATCGCCTTACCTGTCGATTTCTCGTGGACATCCAGCCGCCCCATGGGCTTGCCGATCCAACGGAACTCGCTCGGATTCTTTAGTTTCACGCTATCCGGTTGAGGAACCGGCAGGTCCATTGCGCTCGTTGCGAGTTCTCCATAGCTGAGCGATCGGCCCGATGACGCATGGATCACCCGTCCCGGCTGGGTCGTCAGTTCGCCGACCGGTACGCGCAGATGTTGAGCCGCCGCCTGCAGCAGCATTGCGCGGCCAAGCGCACCCAGCCGACGCATCGTCGGATAACTCGACCGGACGGACATGCTGCCCCCGGTAAACCGTGTACCAATGTCCATGACCTGAAACTGCCGTCCAGGAGGAGCGGTATCCACGATGAACGTCGCGGGGTCTACATCCAATTCTTCGCCGACGATCTGCGCCATGGCCGTGAAAACGCCCTGGCCGCCCTCGATGAATGGGCTTTGCAGCCTGACAGTGCTGTCGGGCCGTATCTCGAGAAAAGCCGGTACGTTCGTACCCGGCGCCGAGTTCGCCGCGGCTTGCGCGCGCGCCCGACCGACCGGCAAACCAAAACCGAGGACCAAGGCGCCAGCCGCCGTCCCCACGGACGCGAGCAGAAAACGCCGTCGTGAAATATTGCGCGGCTGCTCTTCGATCGGGAACTGCTCCGACGGGCTATCCAGCAGGTTCGTCATTAGCTTTGCTCCTCGTCGACCGTCCCTTGTCGAACGGGTGCGCTGACAGCTCCAATGCTAGCCAACGCAATCCTAGTAGTCGCCGCAACCGGTTCGCCTGCCGGATGTGCCGCCAACTGTCCGGGAACGCCAGCCGCCGAACTAGCCGTGTGTGGCGCGCCGCCCGCCACTTCATGGACTGCCGCGCGGATCGCGTTGTAGGTTCCGCATCGACACAGATTGGTCATCGCGGCCGCGATGTCATCGTCACTCGGACGAGGATTCTGCTTATGGAGCGCGGTTGCCGCCATAACCTGACCGGACTGGCAGTAGCCGCACTGTGGAACTTGATGTTTGACCCAGGCTGCGACGACGCGCTTACCGACCTCATCGTTTTCGATGGCTTCGATCGTCGTGATGCTCCGCCCCGCGACACCTTCTACTGGGGTTACGCAGGAACGTACCACTGCGCCATCGATGAGGACGGAACAGGCTCCGCACTGCGCGATTCCGCAGCCGTACTTCGTACCCGTCAGACCTAGTTCATCGCGGATCACCCACAGCAAGGGCGTATCGGCATCCGCCTCTACCGCATAGGTCTTGCCGTTGATCTGAAGCTTCATAGCTCTCCAATTGCTCGATTGAAGTCGGCCCCGGCGCAACGAGATCCGACAGACAGGTACCGTCCCGTATTGACATTCCGTCTTCGCTGGACGACACGCTATTTTCCTAGACCCAGCCGGATTTGATTAGTTAAAAAGCCTTAACGGGGACATAAGACGCACTTATCAATCATGGGCTGGCCTCATGTCGAGAGGCGCCGCCTATCGTGACGCCTCGCGGACGAAAAGGACGCGTGCTCGCCTAGCGCAGGCGCCCGTCCGAAAACAAATCAAAGATTGAGCGCGAGCGCGATGAGTGCTCCGGAGAGAGCCATTAGTCTCGCTAAACGTCTTTTCGATTCAGGGTAGCCGCACGATCGGAAATGACCAGCTTCGCCATTACCGCGAATGCGCCGGAGATGGCGATGCCTCGCATCGTCATTCAGGTTGGGCGTGCACGGTCGCAGCCATCGGCGTCGGCAGGCTAACGGGGATGATTTCCAAGGCGATCAGCACGAACCCCACACATGCTCGTTCCAAAGACGCCCCCACTACGAAGAGGATATTGTTTCGCGCGCAGTTTGCGCGACCGTGCGACTAACAGGAGAAGCCTCGAATAGTTCCTTGACTATCTAATCAATATCTAAAAGGCCACATAAGATAGACTAATTAATACCCAAAATACGAGACTGCACGATGGCTAGACGCAACCTCAACGATCTATTGGCTTTCGTCACGGTGGCGCGCGAAGGCAGCTTTACCCGCGCCGCCGCAGCGTTAGGCGTGACCCAATCGGCGCTAAGCCAGACTATTCGCGGTCTGGAGGAGCGCCTGCAAATCCGGCTGCTCACGCGCACAACACGAAGCGTCTCGCCGACCACGGCAGGCGAGCGCCTCTTGGCTGCAATCGGTAATCGCTTCGAGGAGATTGAAGCGGAACTCGAGGCCTTGACTGAATTGCGCGCCAAGCCTGGGGGAACCGTGCGCATCACGTGTGGTGACAACGTGCTCCACAGCATCTTGCTGCCCAAACTCACGCCGCTATTGCGCGAATATCCGGACCTCAAGATCGAGTTCGACGTGAATTACGGCTTTCGCGATATCGTAGCTGACAGGTTCGATGCTGGGGTTCGTCTCGGCAACACGATCGACAAAGACATGATCGCCGTACCTATCGGCCCGCCACTGCGACTGGCGGTGGTCGCGTCGCCGGCCTATTTTGCTGTGCACCCGATCCCAAAGACTCCAGATGAATTGACGACGCACGACTGCATCAATCAACGCATGATTACGTCCGGCGGATTGTACGTGTGGGATTTCGAGCGCCGAGGACGCCGTCTGAACGTACGCGTCGATGGTCAGTTGATTTTCAACACCTCTCAGCCTCAGGTGGACGCGGCGCTAGCGGGACTAGGCATCGCCCTGCTGCCCGACGACGAACTGATGGATCATATCGAGGCCGGCCGACTCGTACGCGTGCTGGAGGACTGGTGCCCAAAATTCGATGGCTACCACCTGTATTACCCCAGCAGGCGTCAGCCATCGCCAGCGTTTTCGCTGGTGGTGCAAGCGCTGCGCCAAACGGCCTCAAGCCCGACTAGGCGGTGAATTAGAAGCCAACATGATGGCGCGACTCGTTAGCCCTCTCTCCATGCACCCAAGGCGAAGGTCGAGCCACATCGCCTACAAGCACGCCCCTTGGAGCACGAAAACTCCACCGGGGTATGTTTGTTTCGGCCGGCCGCAATACGCGGCCGATCAGACCGACCCCGGACTATGGGCGCAGCAATACCTTGATCGCACGCCGCTCATCCATTGCACGATAGCCTTCTGCCACCTCCGCGAGCGGCAATTCGAGGTCGAACACCTTGCCTGGATTAATCTTTCGCGCAAGCACCAGGTCGATCAGTTCAGGCAGGAAGCGACGCACTGGCGCGGGGCCGCCGAGAAGCCGCCGTTGGCCAAAGAAGAGCCGCTCCCCCTCCAAAGCGACGCCATGCGGCACGCCGACGTAACCAATCGACCCGCCCGGACGCGAGCTATTGATCGCCTGAAGCATCGACTCTTGCGTCCCCACACACTCCAGCACGGAGTCTGCGCCCACGCCTTGTGTCAGTTCCTGGATGCGCGCCACGCCTTCGTCGCCGCGCTCGGTAACGATGTCGGTGGCGCCGTATTCGAGCGCGAGCGCCTGGCGGGTTTTGTGGCGACTCATCGCGATGATGCGCGCTGCGCCCATCTGCTTCGCCGCGAGCACTCCCATGAGCCCCACCGCGCCGTCGCCGACCACGGCAACGGTTGAGCCGGGCTTTACATCCGCCGCATCCGCCGCGTACCACCCAGTTCCCAGCACGTCGGACACGGCAAGCAGGCTTGGAATCAGATCATCGGCGGGAAGATCGGATGTCGCTACCAGTGTGCCGTCGGCAAGCGGCACCCGCGCACGTGGTGCTTGCGCCCCGCTCATGAACTCACGCTGTCGGCAAGACGACTGGAAGCCAAAGCGACAATGTGGGCAAGTGTTGTCTGACAGACAGAACGAGCCAATTACGAATTGTCCTGGACGGACCGACGTAACTTCGCTACCGACCTCTTCAACGATTCCGCAGTACTCGTGCCCCATCGCCATCGGTTCGGTGATCTCATTTCGTCCGCGATAAGGCCACAGGTCCGATCCGCAGATACAGCTAGCCGACAGCCGGATGATGGCATCAGTCGGCTTCAGGATGGTCGGAGTCGGACGCTCCTCGAAACGTACATCTCCCGGTCCATACAGAACGGTTCCTAGCATTTCTCAGATTCCTCACGTCATTTACCAATACTCATTCTAGGGTGCGGTACGCTCGATCATTCATTACTTGAGCAGCAAGGCCCTATAAACGTGTCTCATCAATTGACCCGGAAGAGCTCTGACAAATGCACACTCGGCATCAGCAAATGAGTCCCACGGGGTCACGGAACGCCGATTCATCGACACGCAGCGAAGATGGCCGACGCCTCGCGATCGATGGCTTGAACGACGCAGCGCGCGGGTACCTGCGCCTTACCGGTAGATCATTGCGCGACTGCTCAGTGTGCGGCAAAGGCCACACGGTCCACCTCGAGGGTGCGCTGGCTGATGACACGCCTGGCCATCCTACCGCGGGCGCCACCTGATCAGAGCCATGTTCACTGACCGGTGCGTAGTGCTGTACCGCTTTCCAATGGCCTTTCAATGGGTGATAAAGCCATTGAGTTGTCTCGGCGTAACGTGGACATACGCGGTGGTCTGAGCGGTCCTCTTGTGATTGTGAAGTCCAACTTATTGATTGTCCATAATTCATTGCTTGTTGATCAAGCGATGTCCGGCGAGACTGATGCCACATTCAAAACAATTCCCTCTGCCGGAGACGCTGTATGACCGGAGCAGTGGTTTCGGTCGACGTTGCCCAGACTGCATGCATTCCGTACGTATGGGGGCTTAGTTCGGACAAGCCAGCAGGAAAGGCATAACGCGCGCGCCGGTACTTGGGTGTAACGAAGTGCGTTTGCGCGCGCCTTGATCTGGATCGACTCACTTACATTAGCGACAGGCGAAATGAAGACGTACCAGCATTGGATTAATGGAGCGTGGGTGAGTCCCGCGCGCGCTGAATGGCTCGATTCAGTGGATCCGTACGACGGGAAGGTGTGGGCCCGGATTCCGCGGGGCAGCAGCCAAGATGCCGACCGCGCCGTGGCGGCTGCGTACGATGCGATGCACCACGGACCGTGGAGTCGCATGACTGCGACGGAGCGCGGAAAAATTCTTCGCCGGATCGGCGACCTGCTCGCGGATGCCAAAAACGCGCAGCGTTTGGCTGAAATCGAATCCAAGGATAATGGCAAGATTCTCGCGGAGATGCAAGGGCAACTGAAGTACCTTCCTGAACACTGGTACTACTTTGCTGGCATGGCCGACAAGATTGAAGGCAGTGTGGTCCCTGTCGACAAGCCCGATATGCTCGCGATCACCTGTCGTGAGCCCGTTGGAGTAGTGGCAGCACTTACCGCGTGGAATTCCCCTTTGATGTTTTCCACCATCAAGTGTGCGCCGGCACTCGCGGCGGGCTGTTCTGTCGTACTGAAGCCGTCCGAGTACGCATCGGCAAGTTCCCTTGAGTTCGCAGCGTTGACAAAGGAAGCGGGTCTGCCAGACGGGGTGATCAACGTTGTCACAGGGCTTGGACAGGAACTAGGTACGCCGCTGGTCGAGCATCCGGACGTGGCAAAGATCACGTTCACCGGCTCCGACGTGACCGGTGCCAAGGTATATGAAACCGCGGCACGCACGATGAAGCGGGTGTCGATGGAACTAGGAGGTAAATCACCGAACATTGTGTTCGACGACGCGGATCTCGAAAGCGCCTGCATCGGGGCGGTCGCCGGCATCTTCGGGGCGTCCGGGCAGATGTGTACTGCAGGTTCGAGGCTGCTGGTGCAGAACTCTATCCGACATGCCTTCACCGAACGTTTGCTCGGTATTGCACGCAAACTGAAGCTGGGTGATCCGATGCGCGCGGACACGGAAATCGGCCCGATTGCTACCCCACCTCAATTCGAGAAGGTTCTGCATTACATCGATCTCGCCAAAGCTGAGGGCGCCCAATGTATTCTCGGGGGAGAGGCTGCGAAGGGGGCGGGATTGGGCGCGGGACAATTCGTGGAACCCACGATATTTACTGATGTTTCGAGCAGCATGCGCATTGCCCAGGAAGAGGTATTTGGCCCCGTACTATCGATCATCGGCTTCGACACTGAGGACGACGCGATAAAAATTGGCAATGACGTCATCTACGGGCTGGCGGCCGGAGTGTGGACGCGAGACGTGGGGCGCGCAATTCGGATGTCGAAGGCGCTAAGGGCCGGGATGGTCTGGGTCAACACGTACCGAGCCTACAGCTTCACTACGCCAATTGGCGGAATGAAACAATCGGGCCTTGGGCGCGAGAGCGGAATGGAGGCGATCAACGATTACCTCGAAACGAAAAGCATCATGATTTCAACTGCGTCGATCGGCCTTGACGCTTTAAACATGTCAAGCCGTCCCGACCTATGGCGGCGGCCGTGGATCCTTTTTGGGACATGAGCAGGATGTTCGTTCCAATCCTGTCTTGAACGCTTACATCGAGAGATGCCCAGACCAGTCCGCCGAACCATTTCTCCACCACCAGTCGCAGCCGCATCGGCGATAAACCACTAGGCGACCCAATTCCCTGCCGCTGGTAGGAAAAGGCCAGTGTCGGACGCACGCCGCCCCGACCTCTGAACATAGTTGCACGCACGGATTAGAGACAAAGTGAATTACGTGGATCGAGATTCAAACATGTGGGACGACATTGTCGTCGGTGCAGGAAGCGCGGGCTGCGTCGTGGCTGCTCGCCTCAGCGAGAACCCCTCGCGGCGCGTTCTCGTCCTTGAGGCCGGCCCCCCGGATGTATGGCTCATGAAACCGTTCGGCCTCAGCTATTATCTTGACTTCTCACGCTTCGAGTGGGGTTATTGGTCCCAGTCCGACTCCACCCGCAATATGCGAACCGACCATTGGCGGCGCGGACGCGTTGTGGGCGGCAGCGGTAGTATCAACGGCATGAACTATGTGCGCGGCGCCCGTGCCGACTACGACCGTTGGGCTGCCATGGGCAACGTCGGCTGGTCGGCCGATGACGTCATGCCCCTGTTCCGGGACATGGAGCGTTGCGAGCCCGGCTACCATTCGCCGCCTGACTACTCAATCCGTGGCGATTCTGGTCCGCTGCCCATCCGGGAGGTGCGGCACTGCCATCCGCTCACGGAGGCGTTTCTCGATGCTGCACAAGCGGCCGGCATTCCGCGCACACACGATTTCAACGGTGCGCAGCAAGAAGGGGTTGGCTACGGACAATTCAACCAGCACCGCGGAATGCGAGTCAGTTCGGCCGATGCATGGCTCAAACCGGCGTTGCAGCGCAAGAACCTGAAGCTGGTCACGGATGCGCTCGTACACAAACTACTGGTAAAGGAAGGTAGGGTTACGGGCGTCACCTACGAGCGCGATGGCGTCGTGCACGAGGCCCGGGCTGGCCGCGTCATCTTGTGCGGCGGAGCGATCAATACGCCACAGCTTCTGATGCTATCGGGCATCGGCGATGGAGCGGAACTGCAAGCGCTTGGCGTCAATGTTGTTCTGCATCAGCCTTGCGTTGGACGCAACTTGATGGAGCACCCCCTCATTAGGCCGAGTTGGCGCGTGAAGCGGCCCAGCTACAGCCCAACAAGCAACTGGTTGCGAATGGCAGGCTTTGGAGCCAAGTTCTTGTTGACGGGGCAAGGACCGCTTGCCACGATTACAGAGGCCATGGGATTCCTGAGGACTTCAAGCACGGAACCCATACCGGATGTACATATGCTCTTCTCGGTCGCAGGCGCGGTCAACGACGACGAGCTCAAGTTTTACAAGAGCCTGAAGGTGCTGCCCTATCCTTCGTTCTCAATGGTGCTCGACAAGAGCTATCCCTTGAGCCGGGGCACCATCCGTCTCGCCAGCGCGGACCCTAAGACAGCGCCGTTAATCGAACCCAACCTTCTGGGAAATTCCGGAGATGTGGAAACGTTGGTGAAAGCGATAGGACTTCTGCGTCGTATCGTCTCCAAGTCGCCGTTGGCCGATATGGTGATGGAGGAGGTCGAACCAGGCCCACACGCTACCTCCGAAGCCGCGTTGGTCGAGTACGTGAAGGCCCGCGCCGGGCTGGCGTACCACGCGTCGGGCACCTGCCGCATGGGAGTCGACGACATGGCAGTAGTGACGCCCGACCTCAGGGTAAGAGGACTGGAGAACCTCTGGATCGCCGATGCGTCGGTGATGCCTGACCTGATCAGCGGAAACATCAACGCGGCGTGCATGATGATCGGCGAGAAGCTGGGGCGGCAACTCAAAAACTGATAGGTGCGAAAACCAAGCTGGCTGCACTCATCCTGCCAACTGCCCTGAGGAACCTGGGCTTGAGCACGTAAATCAATGGGGCAATGGGAGTTCGGGGGACGGAGACCGCGCCAAAGCGGCGAACTATGGCGCGATATCGTCAGCGTGACTGTTGACCGCGAGCGTCGGATACCATCGCTCGATGGGTGATCTCAATTGGTAATTCAGGACCACCGTCCTCACCCGCAGAAGAGATGCGCGAGTGCGGGCCCCACGCCATCTGCTGCCGCTTCACAAAGCGCTTGCTAACCACCTGGTTGACCGCCGATTCGACGAAGCTCGAGGTAATCGGCCCCCTTGATGGTAGCGGTCTCCGATCGCTGTCTGCCAAAGCTACAGCAGCGCCCTCCTCCCGCAACCATCGCACACATGCTAGACCGACACCACACGCAGCACCTGTGGTGGCAACCACCTTTCCTTCGAATCGCTTCATGGTAATTTCTCTTATCGTACCGAACGCATCTAGGAAATATCTGTTCCGCTGAAATCTCTCAAGTGCGGCGCGAAGGCACCACCCGTGTACGAACGGGGCATGCTAAGAAAACGTACTGAGGAAGGCGCTCGCATTGTCAAGTGATTCAAGATTGAGCACCAGGTCGATTGCTCTTTCAGTTCTCTCTCGAGACAGAGGGTTGGCCGCAACCGACGCACAGTCGCGGAACTTTGCGGCGATCTGCTCCCACGACATTGGCGCTTCGGGGCTGCCCGGCACGTTGTCACCAATCCGAGCGAAGCGCCGGCCGTCGCGCGTCAAAATCTCCATGCGCCCATCGGGGATCTTCATCTTCCAGTCAAGACTGCTGTCTTCCAGGGGGACAACCTTCTGGGCGATTGCAAGCACCTGCGGGTCATGAAGGGCTGCGGCGCCGAAATCGGAAATTCGAATCTGGCCACGCGTCGCCGCCAAGGCCACACAGAATGGAAGACTGAATTTCGCATCGACGAGTGTCCCCGGCGTGCGGCGAAGATCCAACGGATAGCACATGCGTTGGTGAAAATCCCCGACGAACACCTTGATCTGCTCGATGTCGCTCGCTTTCAGACCATGTTCTCTCATCAATTCGATTGTCGCGTGGATGTATGTATGCACATTCCCAACAGCCGGCCACGCCTTGTAAAGCATTGACGCGCCCAGGTAGTCTCTGCCCAACCCCTCGACCATCTTGTCGCGTTCGTATTTCCCTCCGAAGTAGACCATCAAGAATGGAGAGAAGAACAGGTACTTCCGCTGATTGACGATGTCATCAAATGCTTTGGTGTGGACCGCGTCCTCTTTGGAGGTGATTGGCCGGTACTCGAACTGGCCGCGACTTATCGTCAATGGGTAAGTCTTGTCGACCGATCAACACGTTATATGTCTCGTGAAGACCGACTGAAAATCTTTCGCGGTAATGCGATCAAGACGTATCGCCTCGACCTTTGCGCTACGCCATAGAAAGGTGTGCCGTAACCAAACCTCGTATGGACAAATCGAAGCCGATGACGAGGGGCCAACGACAAACCCGCCGTTCGGCCTAGGCCGCTGCGCTCACCAAATTGAGTCTACGTAGGTGTGCGTTCGTAAACAAGCGTCTGGAGTAATGAGTGCACCACCAAGCGCAATGGTCGTGGCAACGATGACTTTTTGATGAGACGTGAGCGGCACCGAAATGTTCGCCGCCCGTACGGCGATCGAGAAATCGACGGGAATCACGCGCATTCCCTCTATCGTAGCCAATGTCAACAGCCAGCTTCGGGTGCTCACCGACAATGCGAGTCGCCCGTCTTCGATGAACTTGCCGACATCAAGCACACTGATGCTCGAAATCGCAACTTCGCCCACTTTCATTCCACGCTCGACTGCCTCACGAGCTGCTACGCTCAGCTTGCCCTGGTCGCACAGCCATAGCAGCAAGGCGCAAGTATCGAGCACAATCATGGAGCGCTCTCTCAACTCTGAGTTTGGTCGGGTGTGGCTTCCGGATCGAAGTACACGATTCCAGCACGAAGAACGTCTATCGGACTATCGCGACCAGACGTATAACGGCGAATTTCTATGGTTGGCTTCCCACGACTCGTCACAACCACCTTTTCGCCCAGAGCCTCAACTTGGCGGAACAGTTCACAAGCTTTAGCCTTAAACGTCGCCTTCGAGATGCGCTTTTCCATCTTATCTCCCCGATGTCACTCACCGCATTGCTGCTACTAGCTGCTTACAACAGCCCCACTTTTATCCGCAACGGTTGGTCGAGGCAAGCGCGCGAGAAGCACCACTCGGTGGATTACAAAGGAAATCTTCCGATTCCCCAACCCGTAACTCCACGTCACACCCAAACTCCCAACGGCTACTAGCCGTCTATGCAACAACATCACTGGAGTGTTGCACGGGGCGGCGGACCCCGCGCTGCACTTCGTTTGATTCCTTCGGAAACGCGGAGCCGGGCGATCACTTCACGGTGCGTGGGCAACGCCTAAGAGCCCCAGCGGCCATAACCGGTCATCCGCTAGCCTCGCCGCCCACACCACTTACCATTGTGGTACGCAATTCGCGATATTGGATTTTGTGATGGCTGGCGTATCAACCTCCACGAATTGACCTTTAGGTGCGTTCGGGTTCGTAGCAGCGGAATACAGTGCCTTAAATGCGAGTCGCCCCATTTTCTCCGGTTCGACGCACACTGTGCCGTCGACGTCGCCAGTCTTGATAGCGGTTACCCCAAGACGAGAGCCGCCCCAACCAACCAGCTTGGCGTGAGAATCAGCTGCGCGTACCGCCTTCGCGCATCCAATCACCAAGTCGTCCGCCTGGTTGTAGAACAGATCCACATCGGGATGAGCCGTCAAAATATTCTGGCAGACTGACTCGCCCTGCTCAGGCGTGAGGTTAGTGGGTTGCGACGCGACAATCCGGTACTTAACGCTGGCTTTCTCAAGGCCCGTCTTGAACCCCTTTGTTCGCTGCCAATTTTGAGCCATACCGGGTGCCCCTTCGAGGATAGCAATATTTGCCACGCGGCCTTTCGGCAACAGTGTAGCCGCCATTTCGCCGGTGATTTCGCCTGTGTGTATCTCGTCGCTTGAAACTAGTGCGGCGACCTCTGGGTAAACTTCTCTAATTGGTCGCTTTTGGGGATCTCCAATCTCGGTCGCCACGGAGACGAAAGGTACACCGTGTGCCGCGACACGATCCGCCCAACTCTTCCCGACCAAACCGTCAATGGGAAGGATTGCGATGCCATCCACCTTCTGAGCTATCAAGTCGTCGATAGCGTTACTTTGGGTCTCAACATTAGCCTTCCCATCAAGAACAATAACTTTCACACCGGCTTTCTTCGCTTCTTCCGAAAATCCTTTTACTACTGATACATTAAAGGGGAACTGCATCCCTGCAGCCACGTAGCCTAGCGTGAGGGTCTTCGCCTGCACGCTACCAAGACACATTGCCCCTGCGCCGCAGACCGCGACTAACCACTTGCAAACTCCTCTCATCTTTTCTCCTTTTACTTAGTTATACGTATTACAATAAAGGTGCTCGATTAATCTGCGATACCACTTATGAGTGCGACTATTCTTTGAACGACACTGCAATATCTTTCGTCCGACTGAACTGGCGTATCACCCGAACAACGACGACGATGGTCGTAACGAAGACCTGCCTGCTTGGGTTCGCGTCCTCTGCGCTAGTTACCGGCTTCAATCTCCGGACTGGCTCATGACATCGATGGGCGGGCGGAGCCCCTTGCAAATCTCATCTAGTCTCTTTCGGGACGCCGAACGTGCTGCCTGCCGCAGTCAAGCCTGCAGACGTACGCAGCCGCACGCCTTTGGTCTCCGGGACAAACTGCGTCAAGATGAGACAGGCGATCGCAACGAAAGCAACGTAATATGCAGGTGCAAGAGGGGACCCGAATCCGCGAACAAGAAGCGTTGCAATGAAGGGCGTAGTACCCCCGAAGACGGCAACGCTCAACTGATACGAGATCGCATGTCCGGTCGCACGAAATGAAGTCGGAAAGAACTCTGGCGCGGCGACAAAACAAGCCCCTCCATACAAGCCAACTCCGACCGTAAGCAGCAACTGACCCAGAAGTGCACCGCTAATAGTTCCGGTGGCGGCGAGGTATACGCCAGGATATGCGGCGATGGCTAGCCACAAGGCTCCTAGGGTAAGAATGCGCTTTCGGCCAAAACGGTCACTTAGCACCCCGCCAATCGGAATCATGAGCGACAACACAACGATGGCCGCACCGTTTGTAAAAAGCGCGGTCGCCGGCTCCAGCTTCGCCACACGCACAAGAAACGTGTACATGAAACCCAGAAGCAGATATGAACCGACCGTCTGGATAGGTTGAATCATTGCGACGTTGAGCATCCCTCGAAGACCACCTGCTCGGAGCGCCGTTCCAAGTGGGTTCTTCGAACCAGTCCTTCGCGTGGCCTGCTTAAACTCCTCGGGCTCGTCCAGATTGCGGCGGAGCCAGAATCCAACAATCCCGATCAGTCCGCCCGCAAGGAACGGTACACGCCAGACCCAGTCTGCATACGAAGTTGCACCGGCTCCCACTTGAAGGGCAATCAACAACCCGGCTACCAGAGCATTAGGCAAATGCGAGAAGACCAAGGTAAGGCCTATCCATCCTCCTCTGCGGTCGTCAGGTGCGGATTCGAGAATAAAGCTGGTGGTTCCGGTGGTTTCGCCGCCCAGCGCAAGTCCTTGAGCGATTCGGCACGCGACTAGGAGTACAGGGGCCGCGATGCCAACTTGAGCATAGGTGGGCAGAAGGCCTATCACGGCTGTGCCCAGCGCCATCAACCAGACTGTCGTTGCCATGACCTTCACGCGACCGACCTTGTCTGCCATAACACCAAACAACAGCCCCCCTAGCGGTCGAGCGAAAAAGGCGACTGCGTAGACGGCAAAGGTACTTAGCAATGCCGCAGTACGATCACTGCCTGGAAAAAAGTGAATCGAAAGAATCGGAACCGAAAATCCGAACACCGCGAAATCGTAAATTTCTCCAAAGTTGCCGATGGAGCCGGCCGACAGTGTACGAATTGCACTTTGCTTTGCCACGTTTCCTCCAATCAACCTGCGCATTAGACGCGCGATAGCCAGTTCACCATTGCTTCAACCGGCGGTCGCCGTCCGAGTTATGTTGGATGCCCCTGACAGACAGAACTGGACGCGCTTAGCTGGTGGCACCGCTCTTATAAGATTCGACTGAGACGAAGAATGTCGGGAAGTCCGAAGTCGGTAACATCAGGTTTCGCCAACCCTTGGGCAAGTGCTACCTTCGCCGCAATCTCGTAAGCCACCGATCGTTCGCGTAACAATGCGCACAGCCCCTCAGACAGAATCTCCCTGTCGGCTGCCGTGAGAGAGTCGATGTAGGTTTGACCGGTACTATTCACGAACGGCTCCTGAACCAGTGCGCGATTCGAGACTGCGTCCAACGTTCTTGCATCGGAATAAACCCGGCTTCGGCAGGCCGCCGCGTTCTAGCCTTCTGTCCGGCGGCCTGCATGGAAAGAATTTATTGCAAGACATCCGTCATTTTCCATCTGGAGCGTAAATCTCCCGACGCCAGAGAGCGGCTTCTATCGCCTCCGTCGACGAGCGCCCCCTACCGTATAGATAGCGGCTGCCGTGACAACCACTGTTCCCTCGATGACGCCTTGATAGTTCGCGCCCAGGTTCAGGATGTTGAATCCGTTCGTCAGCGTGAACAGCAGCAGTGCACCTGCGAGCGTCTTGATGACCGATCCGGCGCCACCAAACAGTGATGTTCCACCAAGAATGGCCGAGGCAATGACAGTGAGTTCTGCGCCTTGCATTGCGGTTGGATTCACCGCACCAAGTCGACTGCCGAAAAGAACACCGCCGAAGCCAGCCGCCGCGCTACAGAGAATGAACCCCGCCATCTTGTATCTCTGAACGTTGATCCCTGACAAACGGGCAGCCTCAGGATTACCACCCACCGCGTACACGCGGCGACCGATAGTGGTCAGATTCAGCACAAACCAGACGACGATCGTGAATACGAGCATATACACGACAGGTTTCGGCATCGAAAGCGACAGTCCGCCCGCCCACACAAGAGCAAAACAGCATACGCCGCCAATGACCATGCCAACCGACGTCACGGGGACGTTATGCGCCTGACGACGTGCTCGCACCAGAGACCAGAGACCCGCCAGGAACAAGCCGGCTCCAATGATAAGCAGCGGAATCGCAATCGAAAAACGACCCGATTCAAACATTCGCATTGCCTGCAATGCTTCAGGTGTTTGCACCGACAAGGATTGCCCATCGGTGTAGATCTGGACAACGCCACGGATTGCGGTGAGCGTACCCAATGTAACGATGAATGCATTAATGCCAAGATACTGGACGATCGCACCATTCAGTAAGCCTGCCAGAACCGAAACCAGCATCGCCACGCCCGCTGCTGGCCAAAACCCAAGTGTATCTGCCAGACTCACAAGTACCGCTGCAGAAAGGGCCGCCACGGATGCGACAGAAAGATCGAAGTTACCCGTAATCAGGATCACCGTCATTGCGACAGCGATAATCGCCACCAACGACGCCTGATATAGAACATTCGAGATGTTTCCCAAACTGAGATAGCTCGGGCGTCCCGTGTAAACCGTCACAAACGAGATTCCTGATACGAGCAAGACGAGAGCGTAATAAACGCCCATCTCGCGCAGGCTGAACAAGCGGCGCCAATCGGTCATTTGTCCCTGAACTTTTGGTGAGCTGCCGCCCGTTGGTCCACCCGATGATGCATCGCTACCGCGAGCGGGGCTGGAATGTGTTGAAGTTGTGAGATTCATGATTACTCGCTCTACAAGGGTTGCGCGTTACTTTGCTGTGCGTCGTCTGAATTCGCACTGTGACCGCCCGCCAGCAAGACCAGTTCGTGCTCGGAGGTCTCGTGGCCGACGCGCTCGGCGATGCAACGTCCGTCACGCATGACGAGTATTCGACTGCTCACCGCAAGGATTTCCTCGAATTCAGAAGAAACAATGACGACTGCCTTGCCAGCCGCCGCTAGCTCTCGAACAAGCAACAAGATGTCCGTCTTCGCTCCAATATCGATGCCAGCGGTAGGCTCGTCCAGGAGAAACACCTTCACGTCGCTAAATAACCATTTGGCAATCGTCACTTTCTGCGCATTGCCACCGCTTAGTTCTGTCACGAGAATGTCAGCCGAACTCGCCTTGATCGATAGGCGCCGGATAGCCTCCTCTCCACGTTCCAGTTCACGTGCTTTGTCCGGGAGCCAGCGACCGCGCGCAACGCCATCGAGTGCTGGGAGGGTCGTATTGCGCCAAATTTCGAAGCCGGGTACGAGACCTTGTGCCATCCGGTCTTCAGGTACCAATCCGAGACCCGCCCGAACGGCCGAAGCAGTCGACTTACGAATATTCTCGCCATCGACCAGGACCTCACCAGTAGCATCCGGATCAGCACCAAAAATCGCATGGAGTAGCTCGCTGCGGCCTGAACCAAGGAGACCTGCGATTCCAATGACTTCGCCCGCCCGCACCCTCAACGAGATCGGCTCCAGCTTGCCGATCGACGCCAAATCTTTCAGCTCGAGCAACACCGGAGCTCCAGCATCGATCTTTTGCGGCGGTGCTTTTTCCAGCGCAACGATCTGCCTACCAACGATAGCCTCCGCGATACGCGATTCGTCGAGTTCACTGGTCGCTGCGTCAACCACGGCTTGTCCATCCCGCAGAATGGTTACTCTGTCGGTGAGCGCCACGACTTCGTCCAGGAAGTGTGAAACGAAGAGAATGGCCTTGTTTTCGACACGCGACAGTTGCCGCACGATTTTGTATACGACCTCCCGTTCGTTTGCCGCGAGTGAAGCGGTCGGCTCGTCCATGACGATCAGATCAGCCCCCGTTCCCAGGGCCTGCAGAATCGCAACCATTTGACGTTGACCAATGGAGAGGTCGCTGACCAGGCCGTCTGGATCGAGCCAATATCCAATTGTCCGACACAGGTCGGAATAGCGCGTCCGAATCGCCGAATTGCGGCGCCACCGGCCTTCCTCGCTCAAGAACACGTTCTCGAGTACCGATAGAGTCGGGACCAGGGGAATGTGCTGGTGAATCGTCGCGATTCCCATGTCATTCGCCGCTTTCGGACTCGAATACTCAACGGCCGAGCCCTTCCAAACGATCTGCCCACCCGAGGCTGGCAACGAGCCAGAAAGGATCTTGATCAAGGTCGACTTCCCGGCGCCATTAGCGCCCAGGAGCCCATGCACCGTGCCACGCGAAACGTCAAGGTCTACTCCGCGTAACGCTACAAGACCGTTCGGGAACGTCTTCGTCACACCCTGTAGCTGCAAGAGTGGAATCTCATTTACCATTTCGTTGCCTCCTACCGCCTCGGTTGACATCAATCCTGCTTACCACTCAGGCACGCAGCTGGAAAGCGTCGCTTTCGTCACCTCTGGCGTGTCGACATCGACGAACTTAGCCTTCTGCACGCCTTGATTTTGCACTGCTGCATACAGCGCTTTGAACGCCAGCGCTCCCATTTTTCCCGGTTGAATACAGACCGTGCCATCGACATCGCCCACCTTGACGGCGTTGATTCCAAGCTTGGATCCGCCTCGGCTGACGAGCTTTGCGTGCGATCCTGCAGCACGCACGGCTCGGGCACAGCCGATGACCATGTCGTCTGCCTGATTGAAGAAGAGGTCAACGTCCGGATGCGCCGTGAGAATGTTCTGGCATACGGACTCACCCTGCTCCGGGGTCCAGTCGGTAGGCTGAGAGGCGACGATCTGATATTTGATACCGGCTTTGTCCAGACCTTCTTTGAACCCTTTCGTCGTCTGCCATACCGTGGGGTAGCCAGGAGCTCCCTCGACAATTGCGATTTTCGCCGTCCGATCCTTCGGGAGCAGCTTTGCGGCAATCTGCGCCGCGTCATATCCAACGTGCACCTCGTCGCTGGCGACGAGCGCGGTCAGCTTCGGGTAGACATCGGCGATTGCGTGCTTTTGCGGATCACCAATCTGCGTTGCGACCGCGACGAACGGGATGTTGTGCGAAGTAGCGCGATCGGCCCATGATTGAGCCACCACCGCATCGATTGGCAGCACAGCGATACCATCGACTTTCTGAGCGATCAAATCATCGACTGCGTTTCCTTGCTTCTCCACGCTAGTCTTCGCGTCAAGAACAATAGTTTTGACGCCTGCCGCCTTCGCAGCCGCCTCGAACCCCTTCGCCGCGGCCACGTTAAAGGGATATTGCATCCCTGCAGCCACGTAGCCCAGCGTGATATCCTTGGCAAGCGCGGCGTTTGTAAGAAGCGCCGCAGTACCAGCCAGGCCGATGCAGGCCAAACTCTTTAAACACTTTTTCATTTCTGTCTCCACTTAAGTTGTCTTGGCCCGCATAACCAATCGAATCGATTTCGAGTGGCTCAGCGGCCTTCTGTTCGTAAGCCCTGATGTCTCTGTCAGAATACATTGGCGCAGGTAATGCTCACGATGCCCGGCCCCTATTACCATTGGGGAATACAACTCGAAATATTTTCTTTCGTCACACCTGGCGTCGGGATTTCGATGAACTTGGCCTTTTGGATGTCGGGGTTTTTCACAACCGCGTACAGCGCCTTGAACGCTTGTTGCCCCATTTCCTCCGGTGCTACGCACACTGTGCCGTCAACTTCTCCGGCCTTGATTGCAGCAATTCCAAGGCGTGAACCGCCCCACCCGACGAGTTTTGCTTTTGAACCAGCCGCATGTACGGCGCGCGCACAACCGATAACCATGTCATCGGCCTGGCTGTAGAAAAGGTCGACGTCTGGATGAGCAGTCAGGATGTTTTGACAGACCGCCTCGCCTTTCTCTGCCGTCCAGTCTGTGGGTTGCGACGCTACGATCCGATACTTGACTCCCGCCTTGTCAAGACCGTCCTTGAAGCCCTTGGTGCGCTGCCAGACTTGCGGATACCCCGGTGCACCCTCCACGATGGCGATGTTGGCTACGCGACCTTTCGGAAGCAACTCCGCTGCAATCTCGCCGGCATTAAATCCGGTGTGAATCTCATCACTCGCGACAAGGGCTGCGAGCTTCGGATATACCTCCTTGATGGGTCGCTTCTGAGGGTCGCCCAGCTCGGTGGCAACCGAGACCAGAGGAATCCCATGGGCAGATACACGGTCCGCCCAGCCTTGCGCGACGACGCCATCTAGCGGGAGAAAGGCGATACCATCGACCTTCTGCGAAACAAGGTCGTCAATAGCGTTGGCTTGTCTTTCGACGCTGGTCTTCGGATCCAGGACAATTGCTTTCACACCAGCCGCTTTGGCAGCGTCCTCGAACCCCTTCGCGACGGCAACATTGAACGGATACTGCAGACCTACAGCGACGTAACCGACCGTGATTTCCTTCGCCTGTGCCGCGCCCACTGACGAAAACAACAGGGCTGCTGCCGCAATGCCGAGAACACGCTTTCGAAACTTGCCCATCGTCTGTCTCCAATATGGATTAATTTTGTCCAGCAGCTTGCCCGTCATCGAGCAATTTCGAGTCTATTTTTTGTCTCTCCTCAAACTCGCGAGGTCTTTTGCAAAACTGTCTTGGTGACCATGTAAGCGTCCAGCGTCGACGGACCGCCCTCACGACCGACACCGCTGTCCTTCACCCCTCCAAAAGGTGTATCTGCGTCTGGCGTGCCAAAATGGTTGATTGACAACACCCCGCAGTCGAGCTCTCGGCTGATGCGCTCAGCGTCTTGCAACGAGTTGGTGAATGCATACGCTGCCAAGCCGACGGAGAGGCTGTTTGCCAACGTAATGGCTTCGCCGAGGTCATTGACGGATACGCAGGCGCACAGCGGACCAAACGGCTCTGTCGTCATGGCGTCTGCATCGAACGGAACATCCGCGAGCACGGTTGGTTCGAAGAAGTAGCCGATGTTTCCGATACGATTGCCCCCGGCCGCGATCCGCGCACCTCGCTTCCTAGCGTCATCCACGAGTGACTGCATTGCCGCCAGTCGGCGAGCGCTGGCAACGGGACCCATCTGCACGTCCTTGCGGAACCCATCTCCGACCTGAACGCTATTCACTGTCTCAGCGAATGCCGACACGAAGTCTTGATACACGCTGCGGTGAACGATAAATCGCGATGGAGACGCGCAGATTTGTCCGCTAGCGTTTGTCTTTCCTCGTGCTGCGAGGCGCCCAACTGCTGCACCGTCAACACCTTCGCAGACAAGCACAGGTGCATGACCACCTAACTCCATCAACACGGGTTTCATGGCGGCCGCAGCCTGTTGGGTCAGATGTTTGCCGACTTGCACAGAGCCAGTAAACGTCACCAGCCTGATTACGGGCGAGGCGATAAGCGTCGACGAGATCTCCGCAGGATTTCCGAATACGAGATTCAAGACTCCCGCAGGCAGCCCTGCGTCTTCGAAAGCCTTGACAACGAGACACGCGGCTCCAGGAGTCTCCTCCGCAGCTTTCAAGATCACCGAGCAACCGGCCGACAAGGCCGCACTCACTTTTCGCGCAGCAGAACTGATAGGTACGTTCCACGGAGTAAATGCTGCGACAGGACCGATCGGTTGACGCAGAATGAACTTCTGCATCTGCGCCTCACCGGGAACGATCAATCCGTAGTCACGTAGTGATTGCGCCGCGTTCCACTCGAAGAAGTTGAGGGACCGGTCGGCTTCGGCATAGGCATCGGAATACAACTTGCCATTCTCAAGCGTGATCGCGGTTGCGATTGAATGGAGTCGCTCCCTCATCAGCGCCGTGGCCTTCTGTATTACCTTCACCCGTTGCTGCGGAGGAGTGTCGCGCCATGCGAGAAATCCGCGCGAAGCTGCTTTCAAGGCACGTGCAAGATCGTCTGGAGTAGCCTTCGGTACAGGGCCCAGGATTTCTTCCGTACTCGGGTTTCTGACCTCGGTCGCCGTCTGTCGGTCGTAGATCCACTCGCCGTCGATGTATAAACCGATGCGCGGGTATTCGCGCCGCGCTTCGCTATCGGCAGTTTGCTGGCTTGTGGTTGACATTACTGAAATCCTCTTCGCTAAATTTGAAGCGCATACGATGCGCCTTACGAACGCTCTTGCCACTTCCCGCTACATTCGTCGCCCATATCGGCTGCCCTATTCACGCCAGCCAAATATTTCCCGAAAGCGCCGATCAAGCGGCAACCGTGTCTTTGATAAGTCGCCGTGGGGTAGCGTCCTGCAAGACCATGTCTGCCGCCTTTACGCCAATCATGATTGAAGGGGCATTGGTATTCCCGGAAGTGAGATGCGGCATGATCGATGCGTCCGCCACGCGAAGACGCTCGACTCCGCGTACGCGCAAACGCTCGTCTACTACCGCGAGACGGTCACGCCCCATCTTGCAAGTACCGCCCTGATGGTGGGCAGAGTTACCCGTCATCTCCATCCAGTAGAGAATCTGCTCATCTGTCTTCACAGCGGGGCCCGGAATCTGCTCTTCAATGACACGCGATGCCATCGGCTGCGCTGACATAATTTCCCGAATCTTCTTCACGCCGAAAATCATCGCCCGATTGTCGTCTTCATTCGTCAGAAAGTTGGGCTTAAATACGGCGGAGTCTGCGGGATTCGCTGAACGCAGTGTCACAGTCCCAGCAGCACGTGGACGCAGGAGGTAGACGGAGACACCCATACCAGGCTCATTGTCAACTTCGCACTCGCCACCTGGGTGGTACGTGAACGTCATCGGCCTGAAGCTGATCTGCAAATCAGCGTAGGGCTCGTCAGCCCGACTCTTTACGAACGCGCCCACCTGCGAAGAGCCAAGTGCCAGATAGCCTTTGTGTGTCAGCAGATAACGAGCGCCTTCAAGGTACTTTCTCAGACCAGCGAGCTCTGTGTTGTAGGAACTGTCTGGTGTGGATTTATAGCTTCCGTGCACGTAAAAGTGGTCCTGCAGGTTGAGCCCGACGCCCGGAGACTCCACGCGGGTACGAATCCCATGTCGCTGCAGCTCCTCGCCGGGCCCAATGCCCGACAGCATGAGCACCTGAGGCGAATTGAGCGAACCCGCCGACAAAATTATTTCTCTCGCTGCGACAAACGTCCTTATTTCCCCGTTGCAGAGGACCTCGACCCCGGTAGCAACATTGCCTTCCAACACGATTCGCTGAACGGCACAGCCAGTGAGAACAGTAAGGTTCTGTCGATTGCGTACCGGCTCAACGAACGCCGTGTACGCGGAATAACGCTTCCCGTCTCGAATGGTATGCTGCATGAAGCCAACACCATCATGCACTGCACCATTGAAATCGTCGGTACGAGGGATACCCACACGCTCCGCCGACTCAATGAAGTCGTGAGAACTTGCCATCTTCTTTACGGGATCGCTGACCCACAGCGGTCCAGTCGCGCCGCGATATTCGTCTGCACCGCGCTCGTTGTGTTCCATCCTCTTGAAGTATGGAAGCACGTCGTCGTAACCCCAGCCCGGATTGCCAAGGTCTCTCCAGCTGTCGAAGTCGCTCCTGTGTCCACGGATAAAAATCATTCCGTTGATCGAGCTCGAACCGCCCAACGTCTTACCACGAGGCCAATACATCTTTCTGTTGCGAAGTGCGGGCATCGGGTCCGTGAAGTAGTTCCAGTTCAAGTCCTTGTGGAAGTACAGCTTTGCCATGCCAGCAGGAGTATTGACCCAAAATCGGTCAGCGGGCGGGCCGGCTTCGAGGAGCAGGACCTTGTTATCGGGGTTGTCGCTGAGACCGCGAGCGATAGGACAACCGGCCGAGCCGGCGCCAATGATGATGTAGTCGTAGGTTTCCATGCCGATGAGCTGCGTGTCAGAAGGGTGTCTCCGTTTGTTTGAAGATTATTTCCGCCCCCATGGTTAGGTCTAGTTCGTTTTTCTGGTTACCAAGGTAAGTTGCGCTAAACCCCCCTGGCTGTTCTTGTTTCTATCGCCTTCAGATGCCCGGTGTAGCGCGTTCGCCGCGCTAGTCGCGGTCCGGCACGCGATTCAGAACATCTCTGTCTTAAGGGTATAACCTGATCATGGTGCGCTACCTTCCGACGAGACATCAACGAATCGGAAGCGGGCGCACAAGTGAACACTTCCTTTATTAAGTTCGCCCATATATCCTCGCGATTCCTTTTTTCTCTTTTCCGGAGGACAACATGGCCGAGGTATCCGCGGTTGCCATTTCAGTGGCAAAGCCTGGATGTGAGGAGAAGTTGGCGGACGCTCTTGAAGGGCTGCTAGCCCCAACGCACCAAGAGCAGGGGATGCTTCAATATGAGATGTATCGCGATATGCGGGAGCCCCGTTGCTTCGTTTTCATCGAGCGGTGGGAGAGCGAAGAGACCTTCGATAACCATTGTAGTTCGCCCCACGTGTCAGCATATCTGAAGAAAGTAGACGGTTGGGTCGAGAGCAACAAGATCCATGTCCTGAGGAAAGAGAAGTAGCTCAGGCGGTCGGCACCCCACGCCGGGAAGGCGGATCGCGAACGATCCGCCTCATTCGTCTGCCCTTTCAGGTGCGGTTCATGTTCGTTATTCGCTTACATAGCGCCGGTCGGATCTGCTTAGGTTCCCCCCGTCCTCTGTAGACTTGCCTGTCAGGAAAGCTTACCGTCGACGCAATGAAATCGAACTGGACCTACCGACACTTCAGGCAATAACCTAATTTAGAAGGAGACACCACCGCTTTATTTCCATCAGAAGAGAATGTCATGAAAGAGCATCAGGCGACGCTTGTGGCTGAGGGCTTCGTCTTCCTCGAGGCGCCACGGTGGCGAGATAGTCGTCTTTGGGTATCAGACGTCTTTGGTTCGAAACTGTATACCGTGCTTGAGGATGGTACACGTAGCGTGGTCTGCGAGGTCCCGGGACGCCCAGCGGGAATCGGCTTCTTGCCCGATAACACCCCTATCGTTGTGTCGTGCGCCGACAAAAAGCTGATGCGCGTTTCCGAAGGCATGCTGTCAGTCTACGCAGACCTGGCGAACGTAGCAGCGGGCGATCTCAACGATTTGGTCATTGATGAAATCGGTCGCGTCTACGTCGGTAACTTCGGCTACGACCTCTTCGGCGGCGCGCCGATAGAGCCCACCGAGATGCACGTCGTTCACCCCGACGGCTCGGTTCGTGTGGCGGCCACCGGACTCGAGTTTCCCAACGGGGCGGTGATCATGGACGAGGGACGCACGCTCGTCGTAGCCGAAACGTGGTGTGGAAAGCTCACCGCGTACGACCGCGACCAAAACGGCGAACTATCTAACCGACGACTATTCGCGGACTTGGGGCACCGGCAACCCGATGGAATCTGCGCAGACGAGCGCGGCGGCATCTGGGTCGGTTGCTATAACACGGGCGAGTTCATCCGCGTTCTTGAAGGCGGCGAAATCACTGATCGCATCAAGTTTGACGGTAACGCGGTTTCGTGCGCAATCGGCGGCGAAAGTGGAACCACACTCTATTGCTGTGTGTACCTCGGTACCGACGAACAGTTGCGAGCTCGGGAGCCTCGCAGCGCGATTTATAAGGCAGAGCTATCCGCTTAGCAGTGGCGTTGATCATGCAGATACACGTAAACGACGAATCGCTCATCGTCTCATCCCGAGGTGCGGGTCGATCTTCGACGCTCAGCGCCATCAACGGCCTCACGTTGTGCCGTTGCGCCGGCCACAATAACGACACTCCGAATGTACGTAAGTTCTGGGGAAACATTGCTTGCTTCCAACGCGAGCAGCTTAATGGAGATAGGAATCAATGACGACTCATCGCAAGTGGAATTATGAGGGGAAGGTCGCTTTTGTCACGGGTGCTGCAAACGGCATCGGGCAAACTACTGCGTTGGCCTTTGCCCAAGAGGGCGCAGACGTAGTCGTGGTCGACCTTTCGGAAGATGGTGCCAAGGCGACTGCGCGGATGATCGAGGAGCAAGGCGGCCGCGCCCTTGCCGTGCGATGCGACGTCTCGAATCCTGAAGACGTGCAGGTTGCACTCGCGGCTACCATCGAGAAGTTTGGTCGACTGGATTTCGCATTCAACAATGCCGGCATCGAGCAACCGCTCGCATACACTGCCGACGTCAGCGTTGAAACGTTTGAGCGAAATCTTCGCGTCAACCTCGGAGGCGTCTTCTATTGCATGAAGTACCAGATTCCGCTCATGCTCAAAAACGGCGGCGGTGCAATCGTGAACACTTCCTCCGGTGCTGGGGTTGTCGGCATTCGAGGTCAAGGCGCATACTGCGCCGCCAAGCACGGCGTCATTGGTCTCACGAAGTCTGCAGCTCTTGAATACGCGAAGGACGGCGTGCGCATCAACGCCGTATGCCCGGGCATCATCGATACGCCGATGATCGGCCGATTTACCCAAGGGACCGAAGAGAACCGCAAGCGAATGATTGCACAGGAGCCGATCGGTCGCTTGGGCCGGCCCGAAGAGATTGCCAACACCGTTCTCTGGCTATGCTCTGACGTTGCCGGATTCGCAATCGGTCACGCCGTGGTGGTCGACGGTGGACAAACCGCTGGCCTCTGATCGTCGGTAGATCCACACAGCGTCCACGCGAGGGCGGCGTCACCGCCCTCGCCTTCCAACTAACAATGCTGTGGCGGACTTGACACTCCTCGACTCCTGCGTGCGTAACAGAACGCACCGGCATCCGCCCCAGATCACCGTTCGTGTTTCATAAGACGACTCACGATTCGTGAGATTGGCTCATAGGACCATGCAAACACTGCATCTTAATATCGTCCTCACCCTTTCATAGAATCGCGTATCACTCGCGGTGCGCAAGCGAGCGCGCCATAGACAGAAAAATACGCTGCGTGCCGATCCCTCGCGGTCCGAGCAGCACGACCGAGCCGACCCAACATAGGGCTCCTCCATCCTTCCCCCATGAGGTATCGCAATGAAGACCCGAGGCTACGCCGTTCAAACGGCCAAGTCGCTTCTTGAACCATACGACTTCGAACGCCGCGAACTACGCTTCAACGATGTTGCAATCGAAATCCTCTATAGCGGTGTATGCCACTCAGATCTGCATCAAGCGCGGAACGACTGGGGATGGTCCAACTATCCACTGGTGCCTGGTCACGAGATCGTCGGGCGCGTCATTGATGTCGCACCGCAAGCGAAGCGTTATAAGGTCGGGGACTATGTCGCTGTCGGCTGCATGGTTGATAGCTGCATGGTGTGTGACCAATGCCGCAAGGGGCTGGAGCAGCTTTGCCGCGAGGGGAACACGCAAACGTACTGCGGATTCGACCGCGTTACCAACGAACCCACGAAAGGTGGCTATTCCAAACATATCGTCGTTCGCGAGGACTTTGTCCTCCGCGTTCCCCAAGGACTCGATGTGTCCAAGGTCGCTCCGCTGCTCTGCGCCGGCATCACGACCTACTCCCCTTTGCGCACCTGGAATATTGGGCCGGGAAGCCGCGTCGGGGTCATCGGTTTGGGCGGTCTTGGACATATGGCGGTCAAGCTCGCGTCCGCGCTGGGTGCCGTTGTGGCGGTAGTGAGTCGGACGGCTGACAAGGCTAGCGATGCAAAAGCGCTTGGCGCTGACGCATTCCTGCTATCGACCGATAGCACAGCCATGGAAAAGGCCGCATCAAATTTCGACCTTATTATCGATACCGTTCCGGTTCGCCACGACTTGAATCCGTATCTGCCGTTGCTCGATGTCGACGGCACTTTGGTACTGGTCGGTCAGGTGGGACCGCTTGAC
Organism: Paraburkholderia sp. BR10923; assembly: GCF_040948765.1. NCBI lineage: Bacteria > Pseudomonadati > Pseudomonadota > Betaproteobacteria > Burkholderiales > Burkholderiaceae > Paraburkholderia > Paraburkholderia sp. BR10923. Next base: position 332,648 of record NZ_JBFPKO010000008.1, read on the forward strand.
GAACCTAGCACGGTGCCGCTGATTGTCGGTCGTAGACGAATTGCCGGTTCGCCGATCGGAGGCATCCTCGAAACGCAGGAGTTGCTCGATTTTTGCGCACGCAAAAACGTGCTACCTGACTGCGAGATGATTCGCATGGACCAAATCAATGAGGCATGGGAACGGATGCAGCGCGCCGACGTTCGCTACCGCTTCGTGATTGACATGGCGTCTCTGGAGATCCCCGCGTAATTTCACGTCAACGATAGAGTTGGGCCGGAAAGGGCGAAGGCGCAACGATCCCCGATCCGAACAGCAGAAGCGCTCTCGTTCAAAGGTAATCGGGAGCGCCTCTCGTTACATCGGCACGTTTCGCCGTCGTAACTTCGGGACTTACGGAAAATGAGCGATTGCCATTGATTGGCTACACGTTCGCGAGTTCATGGAAGAACCTCGTCCCATAACTCCACCTTGCATACAGACGTCGAGTCGCTACGGTTCCGAGCGGCATGCGTTTGCACGACAGGCACATTACGACGCACCGCTGTCATTTCGGCCAGAATCGCGACAGCAATCTCCGGTGGTGTTTGTGCGCCGATGTGGAGGCCCACGGGCGCGTGAAGTCGGTCAACTTCAGAACTGCTCAGATCAAATAGCTTCAGACGCTCTTTCCGGCGCCCACTGTTCGAGCGCGATCCAACGGCGCCAACGTAAAACGCATCAGACTTCAACGCCTCCAAAAGTGCCATATCGTCGAGCTTTGGGTCGTGGGTAAGCGCCACTACCGCTGTGTTGCTATCGACCTTCAAGCGAATCAGCAGGTCATCCGGCATTTCACGGCTAACCTCAATGTCAGCTACGTCCCAACTTTCTGGGTATTCGTCACGTGGATCACAGACAATGACGCTATAGCCAAGTGGCAGCGCTATACGCGCAACATATTCGGATAATTGCCCTGCTCCGATGAGAACGACACGAAGCTGCGGCCCGTACGCTGCCTGAAGGTATCGGCCGTCGTAGAAGGTGCGGCCCGGTGTGTCGCCCGAACTCAATCGAGCTTTCCCCGTCAATGTATCCAGGGTTCGTAAAAGCGTTTGCCCAGACAGGATCGCAGTGAACACTTCGTTAAGCTTGGAGTCTTTATTCAACGGCTCAAGCACGAGCTCAAGTGTGCCACCGCATGGCAATCCAAATCTGTGCGCTTCCTCGGCAGACACGCCGTATTTGACGGTTTGGATGCGCTGGAAGTCGAGCCTGCCGTCCTTCGCCTGGCGCACCAGATCGTCCTCGATGCACCCACCCGATACAGAGCCCTTTATCAAGCCGTCCAGACGAAGTGCTAGCAGCGAACCTACCGGACGAGGCGCAGATCCCCAAGTCCTTATTACAGTTGCCATGATGACGGGCATTCGATTCTGATGCCAGGAAATGGCCGCTCTTAAAACCTCGACATCAACGCTATCCATGGTCCCTGTCGACTGAAAGTATTTGTGCCGTCGCTCGACCCTGGCGAGCGCGAGGATATGGCGGTAAGCGGTCTCTCGAGATTCCGCGAAGCAAACTTCAAAATCCCTGTCGGTACGTTACCGGTTCGCATGACAGACGCAAACGTGTAAGCGCTGCCAGCCCTGTCTGCCCGAAACAATTGCCGGGCAGCGAGACGGTCGTCTCGCTGCCCGGCTGTCCGCCAATGCCAAAGGGAAGCGGTCATGGCGCTTGATAGTTCCATGCATTTCGCTTGACCAGAGAAGTTAGTTGCAGTGACCTGCGTCGTCCGATTTGCTTTGTGCGAGCTGGGGCGAGGCTACGTCTGCTCTTGCGGTCATAACCTTTGCAGAGGCTGCCTGAGCGTCGTCGACCCACGTACGCGGATTCTGGCGTGCAGGATTCCAACCTGCAGCGGCATACTCGGCCATCTCTTGCCGAACTTGTTCGCGCGTCAAGCCCTGTGCCGCCGAAGTTTGTGCCGCAGCCAAGAGAGGCGTGGAAAGACCAATGGCCATGAGAAGGATAGTAAGACGTCGATTCATTGCTGCTACTCCAGAAGATTAGTAAAGGCACGCCCGACGACTTCGTTGAGAACCCACCGCCGTCAGGATGATGTCTCCGCACCCGATCATTGCTCCTCCTGAACCGTGCTCGTTTTAAAAGGCCACCGCGCACGGTTGTCAGTGACCTCTTTCAGGGCATAATATAAGGGTTTTCACCTATTCGATTAAGTGGCTGCGGCCAATTGGGCTTATTAGTATTGGTCATGAATCAACTGGCCTGCTTAGCTCATCTAGTTAGCCGCTACCGCATCAACACGCGCATAAGCTTGCTTTCAACATCACCGGATAACGCAAGATGGCTCGAGAAAACCTCAATGACATCCTTGTCTTCCTCGCGGTCGCTCGCGAGAAAAGCTTTACACGCGCTGCGGCCAAACTTGGGGTGTCCCAGTCGGCACTGAGCCACACCGTACGTGACCTCGAAGCCAGATTGGGCGTACGTCTACTGACACGTACAACTCGAAGCGTCTCGACCACTGATGCTGGCGAAGAATTGTTCCAGGCAGTGGCACCGCGAATCGATGAGATTGATGCCAGCGTGGCGGCTCTCGCAGACTTCAGGGATAAAGCTGCAGGCGTAGTGCGCATTACCGCAACTGACCACCCAGTCGAAACGGTCATTTGGCCCAAGCTGCGACGACTTCTACCCTCGTACCCCGACATCAAGGTAGAGGTTACCGTCGACTATGGCCTTTCTAACATCGTCGAAGAACGCTACGACATTGGCATCCGATTCGGAAACCAAGTCGCAAAGGACATGATCGCGGTTCGCATCAGCCCCGACATTCCGATGGCCATCGTCGGCGCTCCTTCGTATTTTCAGAACAGGGAGGTTCCGAAGACACCCGAGGACCTTCTGAATCATGAATGTATAACGTTACGCATGACTACCACCAAAGCGCTATACGCGTGGGAACTGAAGAAGGGAAAGCGCGAAACGCAAGCGCGCGTTGGTGGACAGCTTACGTTCAATACTCAGCCACAAATGGTTAGAGCGGCTCTGGATGGATTTGGCTTAGCATTCGTCCCGGAAGACGCTGTAATTGAACATATCCAAAAGGGCGAACTCCGCAGCGTTCTGACTGATTGGTGCCCAGTGTGGCCCGGATATCACGCTTATTACCCCAGCCGGCGCCAAATCTCGCGGGCTTTCAAACTCGTCATCGACGCCTTGAAGCACCGTTCATAGGCCGAGGGAAAAGCGGCCTTTTCCAAGCGATGGGCCAGGCAGTGCGCGACCAGCACGCCTGGCTATTCAACGCGCTTGATCGAGACCTCGACTGACCCCGGCACGTTGAGGGCCGCAACTCCCGAGTCAAAGTGCCCGATTTTGATGATGCCCGGAGACGGAATCTTCTCCCCGTCCTGACGATAGAAAATCGCGATATCGTGCCCAGGAGACCAGTAACCAATGTCTCCTACTTGGTAGACGTCGCTACTTGGTCCGCCTGTAGAGATCGCTCTGGGAAGTGATCCTGCCTTTTCACGCCCGAATAAATCATCCATCGACACTCGAATCGGAAGAAGCGCCGCGAAATCACGCGCGGTCGGGTTATCGGCTAACGTTGCCTGAAGTTCCTTTCCTGCTACGTTGACTTTGATCTTCATCTGGCCGGATGCGCCCGCGCCGCCGGAAGATGTCTGCGCCGAAATGCTCTGCGGCTCACCTCCCGCGGCACTTGTTCTTGCGAAGATAAGAGATAGCATGGCTACAAGCAAAAGCCCTCTCGTGAATTCTCGTACGGACATGCGGGCTCCTAGCGACATACCGAGTGGTGACAGTTACTCGAAATGTAAATGGGCCCGCATTCACAATTCGGCTCGGCTCGGCGCATTAGTGCGTCGAATGGCGGCCGTCAACAAAGCAAAGGTGACGCGGGCAATAGACGAAGCGCGCCCGAGCAAACAGTGACCGGGACGCCCTTCTGCCGCACCAACTGCCTTGAACTCCTCAAAGGCAACAGGGACGCCGAATATCATGCCCGTCAGTTTGGTGCGCCTGAACAACGTAATCTAACTACGAAGGCGACGCAGAACTAGGTGGTGAATTCTGATAGGACCTATCACTCAGGCTAATCAGTTGACCGCAAACCCTTTAAGGCGCGCACCATCACCGCAGGCGCAAGAGCCTTGGTGGACTGCCCGCAGCAATCTTGCGCACCGTAGCACGCTGAGTGCGCACCCCGGCAAACGGGAAGCTAGCGAGGTCGACTAGGGCTTGTCCCAATTGATTACGATGACTCATGAGTCCAATGACTCAACGCCGGTTTATCTCACTAGGTGACGTAGCTAAACTACGTGCATTCGGTTCAGCAGTAGCTCGCTGCCGGTTGTAACGAAAGCATCACCCCTTCTTTCGAGGTCAAATTCGACCTCGAAACAGATTCTCGCAATCCGTGTCCGCGTGCGCAGGCAAATGCGTATGCGTTCGTTTTCCATTGCCCGGCGCTACATCGACTGCCAATCCGATTGGCCGGTCGTGCATTCCTTTTGTCCGGCGCGCCCTCGGCAGGCGAGAACTAGGGGGACAACCTAGAGAAAGGAAGTTCAATGTCTACCTTGATAAATCAGGCCGCAGCCTCAAGACGCCAGGTATGGGGTGCAGTAGCATCGATGGCGATGTGCGCTGCGATGCTGATCGCTTCTGAGTTTATGCCCGTTAGTCTGCTGACGCCCATCGCTTCGGACCTGCGCGCGTCCGTCGGTATGGCCGGTCAAGCTATCTCGATCTCCGGCCTGTTCGCCGTGATGACGAGCCTACTAATTCCATCAGTAGCCAGTCGCCTTAACCGCCGATACGTTCTGGCGGCTCTCGCGGCACTCATGTTGGTGTCGCTAGTCCTTATCGCCGAGGCTGGCAGCTTTGCGACCCTGATGGTCGCCAGAGCCCTCCTGGGAATCGCGGTGGGCGGCTTTTGGTCGCTAGCGACCGCCACCATCATGCAGCTCGTTCCGGAAGAATCTGTGCCCAAGGCCTTGGGGGGCCTGTATACCGGCAATGCAGTTGCCACAGCTTTTGCTGCGCCGATTGGTAGCTATCTCGGAAGCGTTATCGGCTGGAGAGGCGTTTTCTGGGCGCTGTCTCCCATCGTTGTCGTGAATTTGGTGCTGTTGCTGACCACGGTTCCATCGATGCCGGAACGGACGCAGCAACCCAGCGGCAACGTTCTGTCTCTGCTTCGGCGACCACACGTAGCTTTCGCGATGTTGGCTGTGATGCTGACGTTCGGTGGTGCTTTTGCTGTCTTCACATATTTCCGGCCATTTTTTGAGACCTACACTCACGCGGACGCGTCGGAGCTGTCCTTCCTCCTGCTTGGGATGGGTTTAGCTGGCTTCGCAGGCACGTATGGCGCCAGCGCAGTCGTGAATAAGCGTCTCTATCGGCTTATGATGGGGATGCCGGTGGCACTGGCTGGCGTGACGCTCGCACTGCTTCCCGCTGGCCACAACCTGTGGGCAGTCGCGATATTAGTGATTGTGTGGGGCGCGATAAACGCGGCAATCCCGGTCGCATGGTCAACGTGGCTGTCGAAGGCCGTAAGGGACAAGCCGGAAAGCGGCGGCGGACTGATGGTCGCGTCTATTCAGCTCTCGATCATGCTTGGTGCTGAACTCGGCGGCGCGCTGATCGACCACTTCTCCATTGGCGCGGCATTCATCGGTGGCGTCGCGCTGATGCTCTTCTCCGCGATTATTATCGGCAGCGGAAAGCGGATCCAGCCTGACACGTAGAGAATGGGAAACGGGGCCAGCCTTGACGTGAACCATCGAGTCGAGGTCTTGAGGTTCGTATATCAACCAAAGCGTTACGGAAAGCTCGCCGTGGTAAGCCCAGCTTTCCATTCGACAAGCAAATCCGACTCGACGCTTCGCTCGTGCCTGTACAGAATTATGAGAATGCAGCTTCCCTCATAAAGCACGTCTCACGCGTGCGTCTGCCGAACAGTCCCAAAGCCGCGATCCAGCCTGATTCTGGAGCGCGTTAGGCACTATTCGGAAGGTTTACGAAATGAACCAGCATCAGTACGGAGACGGCCCTAAAGTGCAGTCCGGCAAGGGTTTCGGACAAGCGCTCGTAGTCTCGAGCAAGCAGCCGAAAGCGGTTCAGCCAGCCGAGGCTGCGCTCCACTACCCAGCGGCGTGGCAAGAGCGCGAAACCTTTCTTCGCCTTCGCCAACCTGATTGCCTGAAGCCCGATTCCCTCATCAAACGCTGCCTGCGCTGGTTCCTCGCCGGTATCTCCCTGGTTTGCGAACGCCACCTTGACCGTTTGACCCCTGGCCCGTTGGACCTAACGCGCCAGTTCCCCGACTCGCGCGCGCTGCCGTTCATTGGCCGGAGTCACATGCACAGCAAGGAACCGTCCCAAGGTATCCACGGCCATGTGAACGTTGCTGCCTTGTTTGCGCGTGTAACCGTCGTAACCTGCGCGAGGCCCGCTCTCGCAGGTCGACCGCTTGCGTTTGCTCATCCAGCCGGGATACCAGGTCCAACCGAAAGTGGCTAACACGCTCTACCGATCTGGTCGGCCTCACCAGGTTCTCGTCCCCCAGTCGTTGCTGACTGAGCAGACCGTCGCAAGGGACAGTGGACTCACCACAGCAGATGAAGATTCCTTTATCCAGCGCCACCCCTGGCGACCACCTGTGCGCGCTACCCTCAATTTGATTTCTTAAGGTGAACCATGACGAACTATCCATATCACTACATCGACGGCGCTTGGGTGGCTCCATCCGGATCCGACAAGCGCGAAATGGTGGACCCTAACACCGGAGTCGTGTTCGCTACCGCCGCCAACGGCGGCACGCCTGAGGACGTAGAACGTGCCGTGGTCGCCGCGCGCCGCGCGTTTGAGAGCTTTTCGCACACCAGCATTGCCGAGCGGGTTGCCATCATCGACCGCATCATCGCGGCCTACGAGCGGCGTCTAGACGAGTTCTCTGAGGTTCTTGCCCGTGAAGTCGGCGTGCCCCGCTCGGCGCGTGCGCAGGTCACTGGCCCCATCGCACACATGAAGGTTGCGCGCGATCTGCTGCAGTCTTACCGATTCGAAACGCGCGTGGAAGATACCATCGTCCGCCGCGAGCCCATCGGCGTCTGCGCGCTGATCTCTCCCTGGAACTGGCCAATCCAGACGCCGGTGATCAAGTTCATCTATGCGCTTGCGGCTGGCTGCACGTCCATCATGAAAGGCTCAGATGCATCTCCACTCAGCAGCATTCTGCTGGCAGAGGTCATTGACGAGGCGGAACTGCCTCCCGGGGTCTTCAACCTGATTCTTGGGCGCGGCAGCGTGGTAGGCGAAGCGCTGTCGCGACATCCCGATGTGGACCTGGTGTCATTTACCGGGTCAACAGGCGCCGGCATCAAGGTCGGCGAAGCAGCGGCCCGCACGGTCAAACGTGTTTCGTTGGAGCTCGGTGGGAAGTCTGCCAACATCGTACTCAAAGATGCCGATCTAGAGGCTGCCGCGCGTTGGAATATCGCGCGCTGTTTTTTCAACACCGGCCAGAGCTGCCACGCGCCCAGCCGAATGCTGATCCACGAGGACCAGGTTGAGAGGGTGTTGCCGTACCTGGTAGACGAATGCAGTAAGTTTCGCATAGGCGATCCCCGTGACCCCGCAACGACGATGGGACCGGTGATCAATCGTACACAGTACGAAAGCATCAAACGCTACATTCAGTCCGCCATCGACGAGGGCGCGAGGCTGGTCTGCGGTGGCCTTGAATCTCCCACCGGTTTGGACCGGGGTTTCTTCGTTCAGCCGACCGTGTTCAGTGACGTTACGGCCGACATGACCATCTCAAGAGAAGAAATCTTCGGCCCGGTCTTGGCGGTGATCCCTTATCGAACTGAGGATGAGGCATTGAAGATCGCCAACGATTCGATCTACGGGTTGGGCGGCTACGTGTTCACGGGTGACCTTCAGCGAGGCTATGAGTTCGCCAAGGGCCTGCGCGCTGGAAGAATCTGCGTTAATGGGGCCGCAACCAATTCGGTGACTCCGATGGGCGGTTATAAGCAGTCAGGGATCGGCCGTTCGATGGGCGTTTTCGGACTCGAGGAATACCTTGAGATCAAATCAGTGTATGGACTAGCTGAGAAGGCCGCTGGTTTGCCTGACCTGGTTCGCTGATCTGCTGCACACCGACACATTGACGTGGTGTGTTCCCGATTCTGTCGCAGGTCCGGGTCGGAACGAGTAGTGGCAGTTATGCCGAGAGAACGGCGCTATTGGACGAGCGCCGGTGTGTTCGAAGAAATAGCTGACCAATGGAGGTAGACGGATGAAGAAGTATCAGCTCTGGATCAACGGGGAATTCAAAGACCCTGCGAACGGCGAGTGGATTGACACGGCTAATCCTTATACCGGCGAGACTTGGGCGAGAATTCCACGCGGCACAGCCGAAGATTCTGCGCGCGCCGTAGAAGCTGCAAAGCGGGCAATGACCGTTGGTCCGTGGAGCAAAATGACCGCCACGGAGCGCGGCAAGATCATGCGTCGCATAGGCGACCTCGTCGCGCAAAACGCCAAGAATCTGGCGGAGATTGAAACCCGCGACAACGGTAAAGTTCTCTCGGAGATGCAGGGGCAGTTGAAGACCATCCCCGAGTACTGGTACTACTACGGCGGCTTGGCGGACAAGATTGAAGGCTCGGTCATGCCAGTCGAGAAGGCAAATGTCTTCGCATTCACCACTCATGAGCCCGTTGGCGTCGTAGCAGCATTGACTGCGTGGAATTCGCCCCTTCAATTCCTGGCGTTGAAGTGCGCTCCCGCGCTGGCAGCCGGATGTGCCGTGGTAGTCAAACCATCTGAATTCGCGTCCGTGAGCTCACTGGAGTTCGCTGCTCTCACCAAGGAGGCCGGCCTACCCGACGGTGTGTTGAACGTCGTCACTGGCTTCGGTAGCGAAGTCGGCGCTGCACTCGTCGAGCACAAGGATGTCGCCAAGATTAGCTTCACCGGGTCCGACGTCACGGGCGCACGGATTTATGAAACTGCGGCGCGCGGGATGAAGCGAGTCGCCATGGAGTTGGGTGGCAAGTCACCGAACATCGTCTTTGAAGACGCAGACTTCGACGCTGCAGCTATCGGCGTCGTCTCAGGCATCTTCGGTGCCGCAGGTCAGATGTGTATTGCCGGCTCAAGACTTCTCGTTCAGGAGTCGATTAAGGAGCGCTTCACTGAGCGACTAATCGAGCTTGCGCGGGATGTGAAGCTCGGGGACCCGATGCAGCCAACGACCAACGTAGGTCCGATCGCCACACCGCCACAGTATGCGAAAGTACTAGACTATATCGAAATCGCTCGAGGAGACGGCGCACGTTGCGTTCTCGGCGGAAAGCCTGCGGTTGGCCCCGGACTGACCGGTGGCCAGTTCGTCGAGCCGACCATTTTCACCGACGTAACCAACGACATGCGTATTGCCCAAGAGGAAGTCTTTGGGCCAGTGCTCTCTATCATCGGCTTTGAAGACGAAGATCATGCAGTTCAATTGGGCAACAGCGTCATATACGGCCTCGTGGCTGGCGTATGGACGGAAAATATCGGCCGGGCGATGCGCATGACGAAGGCGCTCAAAGCAGGAACAGTCTGGGTCAACACGTACCGAGCATACAGCTTCATGATGCCGTTTGGCGGGATGAAGATGTCAGGCCTCGGCCGCGAAAATGGGATCGAGGCAGTTCATGAATTTCTCGAGACCAAAAGCGTATTCCTGTCCACCGCGGCAGGTCCGCCAGCGAATCCGTTTGTTCAGCGCTAGAAAAGCATGACGCCCACAAGGCCCTCCAAGCGCTCGAAGGCGCGCCATGCTCCTGGAACTTAAGGTAACTACGTGAGGGTATCCACGCTTGGGGCTGCGTCAGCGGCCTTTTTTTTGCCCAGGTCTCCTCAGTCCACTCAGCAACGCTTCAACGAGGATGCTGAGGTGATGGCGAAGGTCACTTTGCCTTTCCCTAACCCGGTAAGCCGCGCTTACCTTACGGCAGAGAAAAAACCACTCGACCATGATCGCCGCAGGGCGCACGATATTGGAATGCCGCATTTGAGCGGCGGTCCGCCGAGGACAGCATCGGCAGTAACGCAAAAATCAGGAGGAGATACATGCGCATCGGGTATATCGGGTTGGGCGCCATGGGTGGCGCGCTCGCCCGTCATCTGATCGGCAAATTTCCGCTAAGCGTGTTCGACCTGAATCAGACGGCTGTAGATTCCTTTGTCGAACTCGGTGCAGCTGCGGCGGCAACGCCAGCAGAACTCGCACGCAACAGCGACGTGGTATTACTTTGTTTGCCCAGAAGCTCGGATGTCAAAGCTGTCCTCTTCGGGCCGAACGGTCTTGCTGAGGGCCTTTCCGCTGGCAAAATTGTCGTTGATCAGACCAGCGGCGTCCCCGCCGACACGAGAGAGTTTGCCCGTCAACTTGAAGAAATCGGTGTGCCGCTGTTCGACGCCCCTGTCTCGGGAGCAATGGCCACAGCCATCGCCGGAACCATCTCCATCATTGCTTCTGGTCCGCACGCCGCATTCCTGAAGGTCCTGCCTGTTTTGCAGTCCATTAGTCCAAACGTCTTCCATTGTGGAGAGCGCGTAGGCAACGGTCAGACAATGAAGACCGTCAACAACATGATGAATGTCAGTTGCCGACTCGCCACTCTCGAAGTCGTGGCGATGGGACGCAAGTTTGGCCTTCCCCTTCAAACAATGACAGCGGCGATCAACGCCACGACCGCAAAAAATTACACGTCTCAAGGCATGCTGCCCGCCATCGCCGAGGGGCGTCAATCGACGAAATTCTGGTTGGCTCTACAGGTGAAAGACATCCATCAGGCAATCACGCTCGCGGCCGAACAGAAAGTTCCGATGCCGATTGGGGGGGCAGCCCGATCCATCTTGCAGATTGGACTAAATGCGCTGGGTAAAGACGCTCAGCTTGAGCAGATGATTGGCGTCATTGAGTCGATGGCCGATACCAAGTTTGTCGACGCGCCGACGAACGCAGAGACTGGAGACGCAAAGTGACCACGATAGGACTGGCAGGAAGCGGCGACATCGCTGCGTTTGTGGTTCGCCAGTTGGCGAGCAAGTATAAAGTTCGTGTCCTCGACGTAGATGGCGGGCCTCTTCGTTGCGAAAGTGCAGAGAAGGCAGACAGCGCTACAGCCTTGACCAAAGGCGTGGAAATCGTCGTCCTGTGCACTGATTCAGACGCGGCACGCGACTCACTGCTTCGACGCTCGGATTGGATCAATTCAGCCTCCGCAGTAAGCCCAATCCTCGTAGACATGAGCCAAGGAGACCCCGACGAAACCAGCTTGTTCGCTAAAGATTTTAGCGAACGCGGGATCACGTATGTCGACGCCCCCCTTCACACCGAGAATACCGAGGCAATCGAGGAAGGTTCGGCCATCTTCTTCGGAGGCCCGGCGACCGTGCTCGACTCAGTGCGCGATGTTCTGACGGCTGTCTGCCCGAAAGTCATCCACTGCGGCGAGGTCGGCACTGGTCACGCCATGCGGCTGATCGTCGCCGCGATTGCTGCATGTAATCGCCTCATCACCTACGAATGTGCGGCGATGGGTGCAAGAAACGGGCTTGCGATGGGCGACATGGCGACTGTCCTAAACAAGAGTTCCGGTTATAACAGCGCGTCTGCACGGGTACTTCCGGCGTTGGCCGCTAATAAACGAACCGCGGATTTAACGCTCGGCGCTTGTGCGAACGACCTGAGAAAAGCGTCAGCCGTTGGAATGCGATACGGGGCACCAATGCTCATTGCTACGATGGCTCGCTCAACGCTCGATGCAGCTTCGAATCGACTTGGTGAATCGAGAACCGTCGATGCGTTAGCCGAGATTTGGGAAGCCGATTCGGGACTTCCTGCCCCGGGCGCAGCCTGACCGAATAGTCGGGGTCGCCTGATATGACAGTGGCGCGACTGCGCGTGGGGCTGAGTACTCGCGCGGTCGTGCGAATCGGGACGTCGGCTTGCCAATGAAACGAGAACTCTGTTGCCCCACCGTACGCCGCTGGGCACTGCGGACGGCGATTCCCGGTAGGACTAGCGGTACATCAATTTAGAGTTATCGCCGGCCGGCTATGTGGTACTGGATATGAGCCAGCGCACTCGCGTCACTTCAAGCATCGCGTGCCGCAGAGCCTTCACACAGTCTGTCTGCAAGTGGCCCGTCAACTTACTGTGAAGAACGGGGTTCAAGCTCCGGTCGCCGGGTCAGCCTCAACGCATCAAAATGGTGTCGGTAACGGACGTCAGTAAGCCACGATTGCCTCCTGCGCGGGCCAAGTTGGCGATGGCGCTCGCGTGAGCACGATATTGCATTCGAAAATTGAAGGGAGTTAGGTAATGGCGAACGCACTGCTTGGCTGCATTGCCGACGATTTCACCGGGGCGACCGATCTCGCCAATATGCTTGTGCGAGGCGGAATGCGCACAGTACAGACCATCGGCGTGCCCGTCGCGGGGACGCATATTGAAGCCGACGCCATTGTCGTCGCGCTCAAGTCGCGCACGATCTCGGCCGAAGAGGCCGTCCGCCAATCGCTAGAGGCACTAGACTGGCTCCGAACGCAAGGCTGCCGCCAATACTATTTCAAGTATTGCTCCACTTTCGATTCTACTGACAAGGGTAATATCGGTCCTGTCGCGGATGCCCTGCTGGACGCACTTGGCGAGAACTTCACGATCGCCTGTCCCGCATTCCCTGAAAATGGCCGAACGATTTACCGCGGCAACCTGTTCGTCGGCGAGGTACTGTTGAGTGAGTCTGGGATGGAAAATCATCCGCTCACGCCAATGACCGACCCCAACCTCGTGCGCGTCTTGCAACGCCAAACCAAGTCGAAAGTCGGGCTGATTCGCTACGACATAGTCGCGAAAGGTGTGGACGCGATCCGCGCATACATCGACGAGTTGAAAGAAGACGGCGTTCGGCTTGCCATCGCCGATGCCGTGTGCGACGCGGACCTATATACGCTCGGCAAAGCGTGCCGAGATCTCGCCCTGGTCACCGGAGGCTCGGGAATTGGGCTCGGTCTGCCTCAAAATTTCCACTCAGCCGACTTGCTCGTCTACTCCGGAGAAGCCGGCGACCTGCCGAAAATCGACGGCGAGGCCGTTGTTCTGGCCGGCAGTGCATCCAAGGCTACCAATGCACAGGTCGCAGCGTGGCGCACCTCGAAGCCGAGCTTCCATATCGATCCGATAGCGATTTCGCGCGGCGACGACGTGGTTAATAGTGCCGTGGAGTTTGCGCGGAGCTATTTAAACAAGCGCGAGCCAGTGCTGATTTACGCTACTTCATCGCCAGAAGATGTGAGGGCCATACAGAAGAAACTGGGCGTCGAAAAGGCTGGGCACCTCGTCGAAGAGGCGCTCGCGACAATCGCACGACGGTTGCGCGATATCGGCGTGCGCAAGTTCGTTGTTGCCGGAGGCGAAACCTCCGGCGCAGTGGTGCAAGCACTCAACGTGCGCACGCTACGTATCGGGCCCCAGATCGACCCCGGTGTACCCGCGACGCAATCCGTCGGCGCGAATGATAAGGCACCCCTCGCGCTGGCACTCAAGTCTGGCAATTTTGGCACAACCGATTTTTTCACGAAGGCGCTGAAGGCACTGTAATGGCGACAATCTCAGCTAGTGAGAGCAGCATACGTGAAGAAATCTGCATCATCGGTCAAAGCCTATACGAGCGCCGATACACGGTGGGGAGTGCGGGTAACATAAGCGCGCGTCTCCACGATGGTTGGCTCATCACGCCGACCGACGCATGCCTCGGACGCCTCGATCCCAACGACATCGCAAAGGCCGACCTACAAGGCAATCATATTTCGGGCGGACGACCGTCAAAGACGTTGGCTCTGCATCGCAGAATCTACGAGAACAACAAGGAAGCAAACGGGGTGGTGCATACGCATTCGACACATCTTGTCGCGCTGACGCTCTCGGGTGTATGGAGGAACGACGACATTCTTCCGCCGATCACGCCGTACTACGTAATGAAGGTCGGCCACGTGCCACTGGTCCGCTACCGTCGTCCCGGCGACCCTGCCGTTGCCGAGGAAGTCGCTACACTCGCTTCGAAAGTGCGCGGGGTATTGCTTGAGCGACTCGGGCCGGTGGTTTGGGAAAAGTCCGTGTCACAGGCGAGCTACGCGCTGGAGGAATTGGAAGAAACGGCAGAACTTTATCTTTCGACATGGCCGCGTCCTGAACCGCTACCGGAATCCGCCATCGACGAATTGCGGAAGACGTTCGGCGCACACTGGTAAGCACCGTACCAACATTTCAAACATGAGACGAGGCATATGCCAAAATTCGCTGCCAACCTGACGATGATGTACAACGAGTACACATTCCTGGACCGGTTCGCGGCCGCCGCCAAAGACGGCTTCAAGGCGGTCGAATTTCTGTTCCCGTATGAGTTCCCTGCCGCAGAGATCAAAGCGCGCCTGACAGACAATGGACTGACGCAGGCGCTCTTCAATGCTCCACCTGGAAATTGGGAGGCCGGCGAACGCGGCATCGCGTCATTGCCGGGCCGCGAGGAAGAGTTCAAGCGAAGTATTCAGAAAGCGCTCCAATATGCGGCCGTTCTAGGCAATACGAAGCTTCATGTAATGGCCGGTCTCATTGCCGCCGGCGAGCCACGCGACAGGCCCCGCGCGGTGTACCTAAAGAACCTCGAGTATGCGGCGAAAGAGGCGCTGTCACACGGCGTCACAATCGTCATCGAACCGATCAACACACGCGACATTCCGGGATTTTTCCTGAATCGCCAAGACGATGCTCAAGCCGTATGTGGCGAGATCGGCGCACCGAACCTACAGGTGCAGTTCGACGTCTACCACTGCCAGATTGTCGAAGGCGATGTCTCTTTGAAACTCAAGCGAGACATGGTGCGTCCGAATGCAGGCATCGGCCATATTCAGATTGCGGGCGTCCCGCAACGACACGAACCAGATCTCGGCGAGCTGAACTATCCACATCTGTTCGAACTGGTTGACGCACTCGGTTACGACGGGTGGATCGGCTGCGAGTATCGGCCGAAAGCTGGCACGTCCCAAGGCCTCGGCTGGCTAAATCCGTATCTTTGAGAAGATCGGCCATAGCTGCCGCAATCTTTAAGCGGCTTGTGCAAAATACCATCGCAGCATTTCAAGGAGTGGCGAATAGTCAATTTGAGAGTTTCGAAACCGATTGACCCCAATTCAGAATCGAAGTAAAAACATTGAGCCACGCAACACGATTTCCTAGTTGGTCGCTTTCACGTGGAATGCAAATTCTCTTATGGAGAGATCCAGTTCAATGCCGTCCAAACGAAAGTATGGAGAACGGAATATGAAATCATTCAGCCTTTTGAAAGCGTTGACTTCGATCATAGCGCTGACAATCGCATCCAGCGTATGCGCCCAGAGCAGCAATCCGGCAACGGAAACAACAGCGACTGCGCCCAGCGACAAGGGAAGCAACCAGACGAACAGGGCATTGGCTCGCAAGGTGCGCGGCGCGCTCACGAGGACGCAAGGTCTGAACGTGTCGAGTATTTCTGTACGGGCGCGCGGGGGTGCAGTGGTGCTGACCGGGTCAGTTCCTACCCGAAGTCAGATTGACGTTGCAGGTGACGCCGCCAAGAGCGTACCGGGTGTAACTTCCGTATCGAACAAACTGAGCGTGGTGCAACAGTAGTCCGTCAGCGTTAGCGTTCGGCATGCATTGGCGTTCGACGATCTATCGCTGCGTTGGAGATCGAAGTGTTCCGGAAGGCTTTGACCTCCTATCACTGTCGCCGCTGCATGCCAACATAATGCTTTCATAGCAGGGAGATCCCGGAAGGTGCGTCGGCGCTATGGTTTCCGACTCTGCCTAGCAATTGGAATTCTTATACGAGATGTTTGGTGAAGAATGACTGAATCTTATCGAACGGGATAAAATTCAGCCGGTCATACAAGTCTACATGTCCCGCCCCCGGGACGATATAGAGTTCCTTCGGCTCTTTTGCCTCCTTAAATGCGTCCTCGCTGAAGTATCTCGAGTTAGCTATTTCACCGGCAATGAGCAGAATTGGACGCGGAGAAATCCACGAAAGATTCTGGAAGGGATAGAACTGCATCAGCGCGCCGTCGCTGGTGAGGGACATAGCTGTCGTCGATCGCGGATGGAAGCCTCGGGGCGTGCGATAGTAGTCATAGAATTCGCGCGCAACCGCAGGTGAATCAGTGCTGATGACCTCAGGCGTGCCGATGACGAAAATCTTCTCACCTTTCTCCGCCTCGATCCAGCGCTGAAGGGCGATGGTTTCAATCGCTTTCCTGCGATCTGCCTCGGACATCGTATCGCCGAGTCCTTGCCATCGGTCGCGGCCCATATCGTACATGCTGATGGTCACGACGGCCTTTATGCGAGGATCGATCTGCGCCGCGCTGAGTCCAACCCCCCCACTCCCGCAGATGCCAATGACACCAATGCGATTCCGGTCCACCGCAGGGTGAACGCCTAAAAAATCTACAGCGGCACTGAAGTCTTCAACGAAGGCTTCTGGAGAGGCAATGGAACGCGGCTGGCCACCACTCTCGCCATTGTAGGATGCATCAAAGGCTACGGTAATGAAACCCCGTTCGGCCATATGCTGTGCATAGAGACCTGACGTCTGCTCCTTCACGCCCCCAAACGGATGGCCAACGATGATCGCTGGGGATTGCCGCGAACGATCGAGGTTCTTGGGTACATACATGTCCGCGACCAGGTTGATGCCGAGTCGGTTATAGAATCGCACCTTGGCCTGATCGACGCGGTCGCTTTGGGGAAACGTCTTATCCCACGCCAAAGTGCTTGGGCGAAACTTATGCGGTTCGACAGGGACAACACGCCAGCGGCCGCTGCGTTGACGCCAGTTAGTTTCAGCAGGTTCCGTCGCCCAATGTCCACGCTCACTTGGCGCTTAATATCGTCGTCCATTATTAGACCTCCGGAATAGATAGGTCCGGCCAGGCGCCACCGAGAGTAAACGGTCTGGACCGCTCACTTATGAAGAAGCGTTTTGTAATGACGCGGACATGCTAACCGGCTATTAGGCCCGAGCATCCTGCTTTGTCGTCCGCAGTTTGCCCACCTCAGAATATGAGAAATGTTTGTGTCTTTGTCGAACCTCAGGAGGCTCCCAGCGAATTTTGCATAGTAGGCAGCATTCTCGTAAACATCAAGAATTGCGCCTCTATCCGATTCAGCGTGGGCGCGACCATCGCACGACTCTGCGTTGGCGATTGTCGCCAGATAGGGAGGTGCTTTTGCATCGTCTGCCGCCTCTGTGCTCGCCAGCGCCACGGGAGATTTTCGACCGCTACCCCCTGTGGTTTGAAAACCGCTGTAACCCCATGGACCGTCTTGCTTTGAGCCCGGGGAACTCCTGAATTCCGCGCTGGCCAGTGCCGACCTCGCTTCTTACGAGAGGTAGGAACCACGGGGAGCCCGAGTACGATTAGCCGACTGCGGGACTTGGAGCTGACGCCGGCTTTCTAATTGTCGAAACCGATCATCGCCTTAACTTCCAGATATTCCTCGAGGCCGAAAACGCCCATCTCGCGACCATTCCCAGAACGCTTATATCCGCCCATCGGCGCCTCGGTATTGCTTACCGCACCGTTGAGAAAGACGCGGCCCGCGCGCAATTGACGGCCCACCGACACGCCTCTCTCACGATTCGTCGTAAAGACGTAGCCACCCAAACCGTATGGCGTCCCGTTTGCGATCTGAACGGCCTCCTCTTCCGTGGAGTAAGGAATCACCGCGAGCACCGGGCCGAATATCTCTTCTTGTGAGATACGCATTTCCGGTTTCACATTCGCAAAAATCGTCGGCTTCACGAAGTAGCCACGTTGAAGTCCTTCCGGGCGACCAACGCCACCTACGCGGACGGCTGCACCTTCCTCGATGCCGATTTTGATGTATTCCTGCACCCGGTCGAACTGCAACTTATTCACAACCGGCCCCATGCTCACTTGTGGGTCTAGCGGATTGCCGACCTTGATCGCTTTCGCTTCACTTTCAAGCAAGTCCAGCAGTTCGTCCATCTGACTTTCATGCACCAAAATTCGGGAAGGCGCGTGGCACGATTGCCCAGTGTTCGAGAAGGCACGAGTCACGTTCCACTTCGCGGCCGCCCGCAGGTCTGCATCATCAAGGATGACATTCGCTGACTTGCCGCCAAGTTCCTGAGCGACGCGTTTTACCGACGGCGCAGCCGCCTCTGCAATCAAAACGCCGGCCCTGGTCGAACCCGTAAACGACACCATATCGATGTCCATGTGCTTGCTGATGGCGTTTCCGACGACCGGTCCATCACCGAGCACCAGATTGAAGACGCCCTTCGGTACGCCCGCTTCGTGAAGCACCTCGGTGAGGTGGATTGCGCTGAGTGGGGTGAACTCGCTCGGCTTCAGGACCACCGTGCAGCCGACCGCGAGTGCATACGCGAGCTTTGTGGCGAGCAGCTGAAGTGGCCAGTTCCAAGCGGTGATCAGGCCGCAAACGCCAATCGGCTCGCGACGAACCGTGTTGGGGCCGAGATGATATTCGAATTCGTAATCTTTGAGGCTAGCCAATGCCTGCTTGAACGACGCGAGAGCTGCAGGCGCATGAATCTTCTGTGAGACCGGCGTACCGAGCTCGAGCGTCACTACTTCTGCCAAATCATGTTCGCGCCGAATGAAGCGCTCGATAATTGCTTCAAGCAAGTCGACCCGCTCAGCCCTCGATGTGTTGCTATACGACGGGAATGCAGCCCGCGCGGCCTTTACAGCCACGTCAACGTCCTCGGCACCTGCCAGTGCGACAGTTGCGAACGGCTCCTCGGTAGCCGGGTTGACCAGCGTCCATATGTTGCTGGTGAGTGGAGAGACCCACTCTCCGTTGATGTAGCACTTTTCGTACGACCGCATATAAGTCTCCTGTTAATTCAATCGGCCGACGTTCCGCCCTACGTACATATTGGACCGGAAGAAAGTCTGCTCTGTGAAGCGTATCCAGTTCGACGGCGCCTTTACCTTCCTTCCTTCGTCGCCACGAAATCCCTAACCTCTTGAAGCGGTTACCTCCGCGGCGCGTTCCTGCTGACCCGCTCGGATGGGTGAGTATTCGTTATCGACCAGCCCAACAGCTATGATGTTCAGCACGCGGGGCCGAGGTAATAGCGATTTCACGACGGAGCGCACACTGCGCCGTCCCGTCGCATCGAAAGCGTTATATCCCGCGCCTAGCCCTGCAGACTCATCGCCGGTCGCTTACCGTCTGGGGGGAAAACACACCAGCTGCCGTCGCCGTGGCGAAAGAAAATAAACGCTATCTCAGGATTCGAAACACCTTCCACACGCACGAATCTGAATTGGTCATCGCGACTGTGGTTGAAGTGAGTAACTCGTATGCCATCGGCAGCCCCAATCCACCTCTCGACGAGGGCGCGCAGCGATCTTCCCGAAACGTTCACTGATCTACTCCCGCTTCCATGAGTTAGGACCACCTAGCCGCCATCCAAATCCAACGGCAACCAGGAAGTCGCGCCGCAAGCAATCCTCGCCCGGCGGCCCGCGCCAGTCCGTCAACCCGCCGACGCGGTCATCGATACCATGACGGGTTTCAGCGTTGGCAGCGACGATGATAGAAGTTTGAAATCGCACAGGCGTAGGGTCAAGTCAGCTATTATGGTGCATTGGTAAGCGGCGCTAACCGACCGCCGAAGTCAGAGAAGGTGCGCCGCAACATGCGACAAACCGGACAAGCTGAAGGTCGGTTTTAGCAGTTGCATAGGAGACACGACAAAGATGGAACTTCGACACCTTCGTTACTTCATAGCTGCGGCGGAGGAAGAACACTTCGGGCGAGCAGCCGTGCGCCTGCACATTACCCGGCCTGCCGTTTCTCAGATAATCGCGGATCTCGAGGGGGAATTGGGGACGCCGCTTTTCGAACGGCTTGCGCACACCGTTAAGCTCACCGCAGCTGGCCGCACCCTACTTCCCCTACTCGTAAGAGTGATGGACGATCTGAATGAAGCGATCGTCCTCACAAAGCGTGTGGGACACGGCATGACGGGGACGCTAAGAATAGGTTACGGGTCTCTCACCCTGATGCATTCGCTATTCAAGGCCGCCGTGAAGCTCTTTCGTACGACCTATCCCGAAATCAATCTGTCCTTGGTGGAGGTGTCTACCTCTCAACAAGCGAAGGCTCTCGCGGAAGGAAAAATTGATGCCGGTTTCATGCATCTGGGACCCAATCCACATCCAGGAAAGCGACGTACCGAGATCAACATGGAGCGTGAAGGCATCGTCTTGGATTCCGTATGCATTCAAACAGGCAGTGTTGGTGTAGCGGTTCCCAACGACCACCGATTTGCGCGTCGAAAGTCACTCACGCTCGAAGATCTTGCCGACGAACCGCTAGTGGTAGATCCTAAGTCGAGCAGTAGCCTTAGTTACGGACAGCTCTATGCTTTCTGTCAGGCGGCAGGATTCGAGCCCAATATCGTTCAGGAGGTCAGCACAATTGCGTCTCAGCTTAACCTGATCTCCGTTGGTATGGGTATCGGACTGGCGGTCATGGGGAAGAACTTCCAGTACCCTAGCGACGTGACGGTCGTTCCACTGATGAACCTCAACTATTCGACAAGGTTCATATTCGGATGGGTGCACCGGCAGAATGACCCTGTCCTCGACAAGATGATCGAGATCGTGAAGAATCTGTCGAAGTAATATGGCCCGCGGCCTCTGGGGTCGTTCGACGCTCCAGAGGCCGCAGGATTTGTATGAGACGCCAGGATGTGCTAACGCTTTAATACATCCGGGTTCACCATGTTCGCGCTCAGGTTGCCATCCAGCGCGCTGATAAGATTCTCTGCCGCATTTCTGTTCATGGCTTGACGAGTTTCGTGTGTCGCAGAGCCTATGTGGGGCAGCGTCACGACGTTGTCCAACTTCAGCAACGGCGACTCTGCCGGGAGAGGTTCCTCCCAATATACGTCGAGACCGGCGCCCGCGATGGTGCCATCCTTCAGCGCCTCGATCAGTGCCGGCTCATCGACAATCGGACCACGTGATGCATTGATGAGGAACGCGCTGCGCTTCATCGCTTTGAGTTGTGGCGTGCTGATCAGATTGCGTGTTTCCGGAGTCAACGGCGCTTGCACGAGAACGAAATCGGACGATTTCAGTAGTTCGTCCAATCCGACCTTCTTCGCGCCGTACTCGCGTTCGGCGAGCGCGTTGACGGCTCGATCGGTATACAGGACGTTCATCTCAAAACCCAAGGCCGCGCGTCGAGCAACCGACGTCCCGATACGCCCCAACCCAATGATGCCCAGCGTCTTATGGTGAACATCCACCCCGAACCGATCCTCAGCGATCTTCTTCGTCCAGTTACCAGCCTTCACATATGACGCCAGTTCGGCCAAGCGTCGTCCGGTAAGCAAGACCAGCGAGAACGCAGTATCGGCAGTGGACTCAGTGAGAACATCCGGTGTGTTGGTTAGCAAAATCCCACGCTGGTTCAGATAGTCGACGTCGAAAGCATCAAATCCAACCGAAACAGTGGAAAGCACCTTGAGACGGGTTGCACCATCCAGCGTTTCGGCATTCATTTTGACGCCGGTTCCGATTGCCCCATCGGCATCTTTGAGTGCTTCAATTAGCGCGCCAGGTTGCTTCGGATCGACAATCGTCACTTCTGCGTGAGAGCGCAGGTATTGAATCGTTTCTTCTGGGAGTGGTTTGTAGACTACGATCTTTTTCATTCAAAAAATCCTCAAGATATGTGGCAGCGTCCCAAGTCGGCCGACTAGCAAGACGGGGGTGCCAGTCCTCATTGGCCGGCTCGTGATCACCTGAACTGAAAGCACAACTGAAACTAGTCGCAAGCCTGCCGCTCGCCGGTTCCAGCCGCGCCAGACGTTCCTGCTGGAACGCCCGCTCAGAGGTCTCGCATCACCGCTGCCTTGGCGCTCGCAGCACTGAGCAGGAAGGAAATGTCCGTGCCAGCAGAAACGTAGCGGGCGCCCATCTCAACGAATTGAGCGACGAGTTTCGGATGCGAGTTGAGACCACCAACACCGAGGTGTTTTCCGTGCTTGCGGCAAGCTGCCATGCCCCTCGAATAAGCATCGCGAATCATCTCGTGCTCGAACTGACCCGGGATGCCCAACGATGCGCAAAGGTCGTTCGTTCCGATGAACAGCAAGTCGACACCGTCAATCGCGGCAATTTCGTCGATCGCGGCAAGCGCTTCCTTGGTCTCGATCATGATGACGACCATCGTCGCGTCATTCACGGCTTGGCCGACCTCCGAGCTTGGAAGCGAACGAAAGCCCATATGCGGCAGCACTCCACCATGCGAGCGTTCCCCCAGCGGCGGGAACTTTGCCGCACGGACGACCTGCCTGGCCTGCTCCGCGGACTCTACATGCGGCGCAATCACGCCGAGTGCGCCACCATCCAGAATCCGCGCAATGACATCTGGAGATAGGTTCGGCAATCGAACGAACGGGGCGATCTCAGCGTTCATGGCCGTCATGCAAATCTGAGCGGCAGATTCAATCGACAGGGTACTGTGTTCCAGGTCGATGTAGAACGTATCAAAGCCAGCTGTTTTCGCGATCGTCACGATCTCCGCTGTCCTTACCAGGCGAACGGTCATCGAGAGCGCCACCTCATCGCGTGCGAGCTTTTCCTTAACGACGTTCCGAACCAGATCCCGCGCAGCTACTTTCATTTTGTCCCCTCAATTTCAGACGCAGAAGAATTCGACTACCAGACGAGCGGCTCATACTTAGCATAGCTAGAAACTGCATTAACTGCCTGTTGCCCTGTCGCATTTCATTGCGCCCGAGAACTTCAATCGCACTTTCTGGATCTCCAAGCCAACAAAGCATGGATACCTGCTCAAACCGATGCCAACCGACTACTTACTAATAACTTCAAAAGCTTCCGGCTAACGCACGTGGCTGAGCGCACGTTTCAGGGCGGCGACGCCGCTACGCGGGCTTGACAACACCGGAACGCGAACTCCTTCCAATTGCGGGACTAGTCGCGCCATCGAAACCTGGGCCAGCACGACTACATCGACCTCCTCCGCCAATGCCGAGATGGTATTCTTCACGATCTCGTCGTGCAGTGCAGCGTTACCACTGAGAAGAGCCTCGAAAGCGCCGTCGGCGATTCGCTCGCTGACTTCGATAGTGCGTGAGAGTTCGTCGGCCTTCTTCCTAATCAGGCGGACAGTGGGCTCGAGCGTGGTCGACACGGTCGCAACCACCCCGATGCGACGACCGATCGAGCTCGCTTCCTCCGCCATCGCTTCATCGATCTTCACGATGGGGGTGCTGACAAAGTTGCGTACCGAGTCAACGGCTTCGCCCACGGACGAACAGGCATTCAGGATGATGTCAACATGCATCGCTTGCGCGTTAGCCATGTACAAGTGGATTCGGCTAGCAACCTCCTGCGTCAGATGGCCGGCCGCGCGGACGTCGTTGAGCAAGCTGTCGTCCATGATGTTGATAACGCGCGCTTCAGGGATTTGCTCACTGATTTGATCCTTGATGGGCTGGACCGTAACCGGCCCGGTGTGAACCACGGCGATGGTAGTCATAACTTGATCCAAATTCGCAAAAGATATGAAGTGATTGGATGCAGCTGCGGCTCTGTAGGCAGCGCGGCTTAGCCACGCGCCAATAACCAGCGTCAGAACGTCGGAAGCACCAGACGGAAGAACTCGGTCTCCTCAACCGCCTTGAGCGGCACCGGACCTTCGTTGGCCTCAAACTCGAACGCAGTGTGAAGACCGTATTCTTTCCCCTCGAAGCTGACTTTTCCCTTGCTCAAAAAGAGGAGCTCGATCGACGATTGCATGCCAGCCGCAAAGGTCGCACCGGCTTCAATCTTTACAAAGCCAAGCCGGGTGTTACGTTCCGTGAACGACCCAAGCCACTTCAGGAAAACGCCCTTCGTTGCTTCCGGAATCCACTCGAAACTGGCCGGATTCATGAGCACGAGGTCCTCATAGCGAGGTTTCGCATATTCGAGCTTGCGACCCATCACTTTTTCAAAGCAAGCTTCAAAGCCATCCTGATTGTGCTTCTTGCCTGACTCGTCGTACCAGGTGAAGATCCCGTTCTTGAATTCACCTTTAGTCTTCAGCTCCTGATTTGCTGCCTCGCGCTCTTCCACACTCGCGAAGCCGTAACCGCTCGAACCACCAAACTGGACCACCATCATTTCCAACCCTTCTGGGCGGTCTTGCGGTCCGTAGTACACGCTTTCGGGAAAATAGCCGACCCAACCTTCAGGCATGCTTTTTCCCTCACCATAGGGGAAGCTGCCTTTGATCACGTAGCGAACCTGATCGAAATTGTGTCGGTGGCTCGGTGCCGTCCAGCCGCCCGAGCCCGTGCGTCCCACGTTGATGAGGTAGTTATTTGGAGAACCGGGCTTTCCCTGCAGCAGAAACTTTTGTTCGAGAACACCTTCCCGCATATTGCTGCCAATTCTGCCGTAATCTGTCGTCGAGGCCTCTGAAACTCGCATTTGACCCTCCTTGTGGTCTAAAGCAAGCCGCGTTCTCGCGGCTACGCCTGACGGCGTGATTTAAAGTTATCCGCAGGGAGTTGAATTCGTTGTCCTACGGTTTTCGTCAAAAATCTCTTCAACTTCTCTAGCCTAAACAGCTCGCTGTTCGGCAGCGACCATTTTCTCTGGGGGGTGTTTGTTGCACCACTCCTATCCGCAGAGGCAACCGTGCCATTCCAAGCCGTCGGACTCCCTTTTCGCCGAGCAAACGAGAAGTCCTTACGCGAGCGCCCGAATCACCTCGGTGGCGTCGCTGGAATTCTCCAGCGTCCGCACGAGTTGCTGAGCCCTCTTGATGGCGGTCTCCGATGGCGGGACCGCCGCGACTGAAGCGCAACTTGCAAATTTTTCGGTAAGCTGTTCCCAGTTAAGCGGTGCTTCTGAACTGCCGGGAATGTTGTCCCCAAGGCGTTCGAAGACCCGACCGTCTCGCGTCACGATCTCGATCCGCCCATCGGGCAGCTTGAACGTCCAATTCTGATTGGGGTCTTGCACCGGCACGACCTTCGCCGCCATCGCCAGTACTTCGGGATCCTCCAGCGCTGCTTCGCTGAAGTCGGTGATGTCCATCTTTCCTTTGCTCGCCGCAATACCAACGATGAAAGGCAGGCTCATCTTTGCATCCACGAGCGTCTTTGGTGCGCGGCGGACATCCAACGGCGTACACATGGTGTACGTAAAATCACCGACGAAGGTTCGGATCGTCTCGATATCCTTCGCCGCGATTCCCTTTTCCCTCATCAATTCAATGGTGGCGTGTATGTATGTGTGCGAATTCCCAACCGCAGGCCAAGCCTTATATAGGGTGGTTCCACCGAGGAACCGCTCACCCAAGCCGTCAAGCATTTTTTCGCGGTCGTACTTTCCGCCGAAGTACACGTTGAAAATCCCTGCCTTCCCTTCGAACAGCGTTTTGATCCCAGTAATGCCTTTTTGTGCGAGAAGCGCTGCAATCACTACACCCTTCGCTGTAAAGCCAGCGTACATCCCGCGTAGGTCACTGCCTGTTGCGAAGATGACTTCCATCGTCCCACAGGACTGCTGGCTGGCGATGCCAAGTGCGTGAGCTGTTTGCTCGGCAGACAGCCCGAGGATATAGGCTGCGGATGCCGTAGCGGAAAATGCGCCAACCATGGACGACAGGTTCCAGTTCTGATTCCAGCCGACGTTGCAACGCAGTCGCGCAAAGAGATCCTGACCGACTGCTACCGCTGTAATCAATGTCTTTCCCGAAACGCCTCCCATGCGCTCGCCGATCGCGAAGACGGACGGGACGATGGAACTAGCCGCGTGCGCGCCCCACGGAGTCTGGTCGTCGAAGTCCAAGCAGTGCGCC
The DNA here is from genome assembly GCF_040948765.1 of Paraburkholderia sp. BR10923. Taxonomy (NCBI): domain Bacteria; kingdom Pseudomonadati; phylum Pseudomonadota; class Betaproteobacteria; order Burkholderiales; family Burkholderiaceae; genus Paraburkholderia; species Paraburkholderia sp. BR10923. The sequence continues at coordinate 358,659 of NZ_JBFPKO010000008.1, forward strand.
ATGGAGCCGTTCGCGAACGCAGCCGAAATTGCAGGCAGCTTCCCACCGAAACCAAGAACGGTACTTTCCGCACTTCCACCGCCCTGTTGCAGCAGCTCTACCAACGCCCGTACCGCTGGTTCCATGCCACTCGCTGCAAGCGTCACGCCCAATGTATCGAGAATCGTCTTCTTCGCGCCCTCGATGGCGTCGTCGGACAGGTCTTCGTAGCGAGCATTTGCTACAAAATTACCGAAGTGCTGGCAAAGGTCCAAGTCGTCGTTCATGAATAAAATGCTCAGATAATCCGTTACAGCGAATTTGTTCGCGACTCAGCATGCCAACGCAAGTTGGGCCATTACTCACAGGTGGGGAGTCTCCAGTGACGCCAAGTCAAACCGCCGCTCGTCGCCCCTCTGCGCAGCCCTACTTCTGGCTGCACCTTTATCGTGCTGTTAATTCTGCGCGTCGGGACTGTTTAAGTACAGTTCGTTTTCTTCTACAGCCTGGTAAGCTGCGCTAACGTCAACTGGCGACTTTGCGCCCAGCGGGCCGATCAATACAGTTACAATTTATGGCGCGGCGTGCCCCGTTTTGTGCCAATTCAACTGGCACACGACTTAGTCGCGGAGCGGCCTCTCTCTCGATCTAAAACAGAGAGCAATATCCTACGTTGCCCACAGAATCTGTCGAGAATCGATCCGTAGTCGGTCGCGTAGCCTCGCGAATCTGGAGCCCTGACGCCGCTCATGACCGCCGTAAAGAGATTTCACTGGCACAGGCGACAGGTGGGCGAGTGGTGCGATTCACCGGCTCGTCTACACGGCGGCTGAGGTCTGCTGATCGCTGCGCCGGCATCACGCTGCGGATTGCGGAAACACTTGCCAGCCGCGATCGGTATGGTGAAAGGGGACTGCTCACACAGGCGCCGTAGCCCGTGCCCTTCCACGCATACACCACATAGACGGATTCACGCCGTCATCCTCGCCAATCAACTGCGCACCGATGCTTGAGTCTACAGTGATGGGCAAGACGGCGTTCGAGACGCACTTACCAGCGAATGGCAACAAGCGCGCGAGCTCGCCGACGAAAAGCACGACGAAGATACTCCGGGCAGGTGTCATGTCCGATAGGAAGTTGGTTCTCGGCAGCGCTCATTACCAGACACCGACAAACCGAGCACGATGATTCCCGGGGTCGTGGATGCGCCGGAGTGGGGCCCTGGAGACGTCGTTCCCGCCCTGGATCAAGTGGGCACTCTGGGCGGCCGCTAATGTGCAGTCGCCGATTGCCGCGCCTCACCGCGTGGGTCCGCGGTGCCCGTAGACCCAAACGCCACCATTGACAGCTCGATGACATCAAGACAGCGACGCGTACTTCACGTTCTGGAACGCTCGCAGCCCTTCAACTCCGCCCTCGGAGAACATGCCGCTCTCCTTGTGGCCTCCAAACGGCGTTTCAGGATAAGTGACCCTCCATCCGTTGCAGATGACGTTACCGGCTTCGAGATCGTCAGTGGCTCGATGAAGCGTCTCGAACTCACGAGCATGCACGTAAGCCCCGAGGCCATATGGCAGGCGGTTAGCCAAGTTGATAGCCTCGTCGTACGTGTCGAACGGGGTCAACGCCGCGATCGGGCCGAACGGTTCGGTGTTCGAAAGCTTCGCTTCGGTAGTCGCATCAGCAACAATCGTTGGTGCATAGAAGAATCCTGGCCGGTCAAGACGCGTGCCTCCCGTGGTGACCCGGAAACCGCACCGTTTCGCATCCGCAATAAGCTCTTCCACTGCCCTGAGCCGCCTCTCGCTCTTCAGAGGCCCCATGCGGGTCGAAGGGTCAAATCCACACCCAACGATTATCTTCTTCGCCTCGGCAGTCATCGCGTCGACGACATCTGCATAGATAGAACGTTCAACATAGAACCGGGTCGGCGCGAAGCACACCTGCCCTGAGTTGGCGAATTTAGCGGCGACCGCCCGCTCAGCGAACGTCTGAACATCAATTCCGTCAAACGCCAAGACTGGTGCATGGCCGCCCAGCTCCATGATGGGTCGCTTCATATGTGCCACGGCTTGCTGCGACAGCAACTTTCCGACTTGCGTCGAACCGGTAAACGTCACGGCGCGTGTAACGGGGCTTTCGAGCCATTTGTTCGAAAGCATCACCGGATCTCCTGACAAGACTGAGAGAACGCCCGCTGGAAGGCCGCATTCATACACAATCTGCCCAAGCGCGAACGCGCACGCGGGCACCTCTTCAGAGGCTCGAAGAACGATAGAACAACCGGCCCCGAGAGCGCCCGACATCTTGCGCGACGGCGTAACGAGCGGTCCATTCCAGGTGACAAAAGCAGCCACAGGTCCTACGGGCTCGACGAGCACAAGTTGGCGCGCGTTGCCTTCCCGTGACGGAATCACCCTACCGTACGCGCGCCTGCCTTCCTCGGCGGCCCACTCCCACATCCCCGCCGCCACTTCAACCTCGCCAAGAGCCTCGTTCCATGGTTTGCCGAGTTCAAGCACCAGCAGCTCCGCGAGCGCCTCAGCTCGCTCCCGCATGCGGTCCGCAACCCTGCGCAATAGTCTGCTTCGCTCAAAAGCGGATGTCTTTCTCCATACACCGAAACCCGCACTCGCCGCATCAACCGCTTCATCGGCGTCAGCTTCGGTCGCCATTGAAACCGGGCCAAGAGTAATGCCCGTTGTCGGATCAATGACGTCCATGGTCGATCGACCATCACCGTATTTCATCTCGCCAGCAATAAGCTGACCTAGCTTCGGATACCGTTTGACCGCATCCGCTCGCGTAGTCGTCATCTGATTACCTGTATCCTGTTCTTCGAGCAACGACATCCAGATTGTCGAAGTCCCGCCTTACATCAAAAACACACCCTTACCGCCGCTTTGACGATTGAAAGCTTGATATGCCTCTTCTGCCTGGTCGAGTCGCCAGCGGTTCGTGAACAGTTTGTCGAGATCGATTTCTCGCGCCACGACAAAGTCCGCGCAGGCTCGCTGACCTTGAATTGACATCGTCCAAGAGGTCAGGATGCGCACTTGAGTCCGCAGATACTTGGCCAGAGAGAAGCTGAATTCTGAGCCAATGCCGACGAGGCATACCGTGCCCCATGGACTTACTGAGTCGAGAGCGTCCTGGTTTGCCGTCGCCGCGCCGGACGTCTCTAACGCGACGCTGACACCCTTCCCTCCCGTCAGTTCCCGGATTGCCTCGGCAACCCTACCGTCACGGGGATTAATCACTGCATCCGCACCGAAGGATTTTGCTGTGTTGCGTCGACTTTCGTCGATGTCAAGGGCGATGACGCGAGCGCCTTGAGCCTTAGCAAGCAGCGTTGCGGATAGACCGACAGGCCCCTGGCCGAACACGGCGACAGTGTCTCGGCCGGTTAGACCGATGCGCTCAAACGCACCCCATGCAGTGCCTGTGCCACACGAGATCGCCGCGCCCGCTTCAAAACTGAGTCGTTCGTCCAGTGGCACTAACGTGTCTGCGGGAACTTTCATGTACGGCGCGTGCGCGCCGTGCGCATCCGTGCCGTATACCGTTACAGGCGTTGTTCTGCACATTTGCGGCCATCCCGAACGGCAGTCGGGGCATCCCATACAACCGCTGTAGTGATGAACCATGACCCGCGCACCAACGCGTGCATGAGGTCCGATGGCGCCGGGGCCGACTGCAACCACGACTCCACACGGCTCGTGGCCGCCGATAACAGAACGCCGGGCTACGTTTTCCGGTTGTCGGTAAAAGTGTAGATCGCTGCCGCACATACCGGACGCTTTGATCTCTAAGACGACCTCACCGACGCCCGGCGTCGGATCAGGGAAAGTCGCAAGCTCGAGAGTACAGTTTCCACGAAAGACAACGCCACGCATGCCTTGATTTCCTCTTCAGTCTTAATTCAACAGTGAGCACATTGCGGTGAGCTGACGCGCAGCCCGAAAACCGCCCGAGCGGTTGCGCCGATACTCGGAAGCTGTTGTCGGGCCGCGCCAACGCGCTGGATACGTCTAGCGTCGCGAGGCAGTATGTGCCAGTACCTGGGTCGTATCGGAGCTCTCCTCAGGCTCTAACGCCTCGAGAGACTGTTGATTCGTCTCGATCCCGGCAACCAACATGAGCAACGCGACAAAGAGATAAGCCCCTGCGATGGCGCCAACGACGCCGGTAATGCCGAATCGATTAAAAAGCGCCAGCACGATGAACGGCGACCCGATGAGACCCAGTCGACCGATCATTTGAGCGACGCCACCACCACGGAATCGATATTCGGTCGGAAACAGCTCTGGAGTCGTACCAAGGCCCAACGTCAAGAAGATTGCAACTGCCGAAACCAGCAGGAAGCCACAAAGAACGATGGCGATAGGAGAACTCAGGAACGGATAGATTGTCCCCAGACATGCGCATACAGCGCCGAACAACATAATCGCACTGCGCCGGCCAATGCGATCAGAGATGTAAGCGAGAAACAAAGGCCCGGCGATCCAGCCACCCATCATGGCGGCATTAAAGCCAAGGGAATGGGTAACACTCATACCCTGCTTAACAAAGAAGGTCGGCATCCAGCCCGTAAGACTATATGAACCAAACAGGCAGATGACGTTGACAATAATGGCCAGCATGGTGCGCCGGATGACGGTCCGCGAGAATAGCGCGGAGATCGGCACCCAATGCGGTTCCCTTTCTCGCGACTGGCGTCCGATGGGGAGCGGGTCGCTAATGCCGGCCTCGTTCTCGATGGCTCGAAGAATCTCCTCTGCTTCCGCATTGCGGCCAACGCGCTCCAACCACCGAGGAGACTCAGGCAGGTGACGACGCATCCACCAAACCCACAGCGTACCGATGCCGCCAATCACAAACATCGGACGCCAGCCCAGCCACGGAATCACAATCGTGGCCACCACAGAGGTGATGAAGACGCCCGATCCACCGATCAACGCCAGCAGACCCAAATATCTACCTCGGTTGGCGGGCGGCACAAACTCGATAACGAGCCCGTAACCCATCACGTACTCGGCACCCATGCCCAGACCCATCACGAAGCGGAGCGCGATAAGCCACGGCATGGACGGAGCGAAGGCGGACAGAAGCGCCATTCCACCGAAGATTGCGAGATTAAATTGATACGCGAACCGCCGCCCGAACCGATCGCTCAGCCAACCGGCAAGCCCCGCACCGATCGTGAGCCCGACAAAGGTGGCAGACATGAAAAGCGAGTTCAGCTGCAATGTAGACCAACCACTATGGAGCATTGCTGCCAGCACTGAGCTCGACAGGGTGTTGTCGAATGAGTCGAAAAACATACCCATGCCGACTAGCCATAAGACGCGTGTATGGAAAGCCCCTATCGGGAGGCGATCGAGTCGCGCGCCAGCATTCACGTTGTTAGTCATTAAAAGTGTCTCCGTCAAATCCACACGCCGGTCATTGCCTGCGCGTTACATCACCACATTTCTAGGCATTTTCCAATTCAGAGCAATAGGCGCTGTGAATGGAGTTGGACGAATATTGGGCCATATTTGTGCGTCCGCGCAGCGGCATTCTTCACCTCGCAGCTAGACCAAACCAGTCTCAGCGTTTCGAGCACCTGGTCTGTTGAAGCGCAAGTCGGTGAAGGCGCCGTGATGTGCGCACGATTCGAACAACACGGCCGCAATGTATTGCGGCAGGTCAAAAATGAGGCGGGCTCTTGATGCAAGTTGTCTCCGGAGTGACTAGTCTTGTAGCCGTCGTTATGCGTCTACTTTGCGCCGTTGCCTCTTATGCGTACAGTCTGTTTTTCTTCGTCCGTTGGTAAGCTGCGCTAACCTCGGCCTCCGCGCCGCTGTCCATAACTGGGTTCTCGGCCGCGCAAGACGTTCATATGCGACGCTCTCGAAACCACCGCCGATCGCGGATTTCGCGCGGGCATCCGCCATGTCTGGGCCGGGAATTCAGGTAGCCAACGCTGGAGTGTTTGTTAGTGACTGGCGATCTCGATCGTAACTCATTAGTTAGGCCTTCCACTTCAACTCGTTTGTTCGCTCTCGTGGCACCGATCCCGTCGGTCTTTGTCTCTACTGCAAAGCTCCTTTCTTCGGCAAGCGCTGTCCTCTCTCAAGGTTAGAGACTAGAGTCTGTCCCAGAGGCCAATGAGGCCGATAAAGAAAGAATCCTTCAAGGAGACATATGGCTCTGCATACCAGCTCCCTCGGCCGTCGCGCGGTCGCTGCCATCTCGCTCTGTACGGCCGCATTCGCTGGCACGGCAAGCGCAGCAGACAGCTCCGTTTTAATCGGCGTCGTTTTTCCAACCCAGAATCAAGCTCGCTGGGCGACAGAGGAAAAGATCTTCGTCGCCCGAGCGCAGGCGAACGGCGACAAGGTCATCTTTCAGTATTCCAACGAAAGTGCTGCGACGCAAAAAAATCAGGTCGAAAGCATGATTCAGCGTGGCGTGAAGGTCCTCGTGCTGGTGGCGATCGATCCAGTGGCGGCTGCTGACCTGGTCAAGGAGGCGCAGGCGAAAGGAATCAAGGTCATCGGTTATGACCGCTTCGTCGTCGGCGCCAAGCCGTCGTACAACGTGGGCCGGGACTTTTACGAAACTGGGAATCTTCAGGCCAGCACGGCGAAGCAACTGTTCCCTTCTGGCGACTTTGCGTTGATTCGTGGTGACAAGGCGACCCTGGCACAGGTCGAAATGTCGAAGGCCTACAACGACGTCCTGGTCAACAAGCCTGGCATCAATGTGGTGTACGACACGCTGACCCCGGGTTGGGAAACTGCGACGGCACAGCGAGAGGTCGAGGCGGCACTGCAAAAAAATCCCAATGTTAAGGCGGTCGTCGTCATGTGGGACAACGGTGGCCAGGCTGCCGTGCAGGCATTGAAATCCGCCGGGAAAAAGCCGGGCGAGGTTTATGTCTCCGGCAGTGATGCCTCGACGCCGAGCCTTCGCTACATCGCGCAGGGTTGGCAGACCCAGTCCGTGTGGGCTCCGATCGACAAAACTGCGCTGAAGGCTGCCGACGTCGCTCACGCGCTTGGAACGGGCGTCGCGCCACCCGCCCCCACTACGACGGTGAATGGCGTGCCCACATTCTATGTGCCGCAAGTCAACGTCACCAAGGCCAATCTTTGCGAGTTCATCACGAAGATCGCGCCTGCGGGCTGGGTCACTGCCAAGGACGTCTTTGGGCCGGAGGGTAAGAGCTGTGAATAAGAGCGTCCCCGGGCCGGGCTCCGATCAGCCCGCAAAGGCGGGCGCTCTGCTCGAGGGGCGCGGGCTCGGCAAGTCTTACGGAAGCGTTTCGGTCCTCCGTGGTGTCGATATCGCGATCCGAGCTGGCGAAGTCCTCGCGGTGCTGGGGGAGAACGGCGCAGGCAAGTCGACACTGATGAGAATCCTCTCGGGAATCATTCCACAGGGAGAGTACGAGGGTTCGATTGAGATCGACGGAGCCCCCGCGCACTTTGCTTCGCTCAGCGCTAGCGAAGAGGCCGGCATCGTGCTGGTGCCGCAGGAGCTGCATGTCATCCCGCACCTGTCGATTGCAGAGAATATGTTCGCATCCCGGCTGCCGGGGCGCTTTGGACTCTATGACGAGACAGCGGCGGTCCGCATGGCAAGGGAAGCCCTTGAAGTGTTCGGCCTCAACGTCGATCCTCGCGCGCGCAGCGCTATCCTCACACCGTCCGAGCGACGCCTCATCGTCCTGGCGGCAGCGCTGCATCGATCTGCGCGCGTGCTCATCCTGGATGAGCCGACGGCGGCGATGACGGATGTCGAAACCGATCTGCTGTTCGAGCAACTTAGATTGATCCGCGACGCAGGCGTCGGCATTGTTCACATCACGCATCGGCTGGATGAACTGGGGCAGATCGCCGACCGAATCCTTGTGCTCAGAAACGGCGCCGTCACGGGTCGGTTCAATTCGGTTCCCGCTAAGGCCGAGTTGGTGCAAGCGATGCTCGGTGAAACCTTTGAGGCCAACGCCCAACGTGAGCCGTCGAGTCCGCGCTCGCGGCGTGGAGCGCCCGTTCTGCAGGTGAAGAACTTATCGGTGTACGTCGACGCTCCGCAACGCCGGGCTCGATCGACCAACGTCAGCCTCGAGGTCTATCCGGGCGAAGTCGTTGGGCTCTACGGACTCGTCGGCGCGGGGCGCACCGAGTTGGCGAGAGCGTTGTTTGGCGCGTGGCCCGGACCAGTGACTGGCGAGTGCGTCATTGCGGGGCACCGAGGAGTGCCTCGCAATACGCACGAAGCACGCCGGCGTGGCATGTCGCTGCTAGCGGAAGACCGCAAGTCTCAGGGCGTCATGCGCGGCCAGTCCATCAGCAACAACATGACGGCGTCCATGCTGGAGGACTTTTCGATGTTTAAGTTACTCATCGACATTCCGCGGGAACGCCGGCACGTGGCCGACATGATCGCAAAGCTCGGCGTGCGCCCTGCCGACCCGGGTGTTTCGCTCAACGCACTGAGTGGCGGCAACCAGCAAAAGGTCCTCCTCGCGCGCTGCCTCTTCAAGGGACTGAAGGTACTCATCCTTGACGAGCCAACCCTGGGTGTCGACATCGGTGCCCGCGTCGACATTTACAAAGAGGTGCAGTCGATCGCACGAGAGCGAGACGTGGGCGTTCTGATCATTTCAAGCGACCTTGAAGAGATCTTGGCGGAGGCGGACCGCGTATTCGTGATGTACAAGTCGCGAATCCAAGGTGAGTTCGCACGCGGCGTCACGTCCCACGAGCTTTTATCCGCGGCAACAGGAGCTTTGCACGCATGAAATCGCAAGAACTGTCTTCAAACGCGGCAGTGCTCTCACAGCCTGCAGCCGCACCAGGATCAAAAGCGCTGTTGATCGAGCTGATGAAGTCGCGGGCGATGGCGCTCCTGCTGCCGTCGGTGATCCTGTTCTTTTATTTTCAGGTCATGTCCGACGGTGTTTTCATTTCGTCGGCCAACGCGTCGCTTCTGCTGCGTCAGACTGCGGCTGTGGCAGTGGTCGCCGCGGGCGTCACGGTTCTCATCATCATGGGTGAAATCGATCTGTCGATTGGCAGCACTGCATTCTTGGCCGGCCTGGTCGCCGCCGAATGTCAGATGTCCGGGTACGGTGTGGCGGCAAGCGTGCTGGCCGCGATCGGCACAGGTGTGGCGATCGGCCTGGTGCAGGGCATCGTCGTGACACGACTGTCCGTGCCGGCGTTCATCGTCACACTCGCGGGATTGCTGCTTTGGCGAGGCCTGGGGCTGGCATGGACCAACGCGGCGGCCATTGGCCCCGTCGATGCGGACTTCGCGAACCTGACGGAGGGTCGCATGTCGCCCCTCATGACTTTCGGCTTGATCGCGGCAGTCGTTTTACTAGCTGTCTGGAGCACCTACGCGAGATACCGCTCGACAAAAGAGCACGGCGCCGTTTCATTTGGATCGGCCGCGGCTCCTCTGGGCCTTGGCGTGGCTGCCGCCGGAGGTCTTTTGTGGTTTTACATCGGCGGCGGCGGCGTGCCGAACGCGATCTTGTGGATTGGCGCGATCGCGGTATTACTCGACATCATCCTGACGCGCGCGAAGTTCGGACGCCAGACCTTCCTTGTTGGGTCAAACAGTGAGGCTGCCGTGTACGCCGGCATCAACGTCCGACGAACCGTCCTGATTGGCTTCGTCGTAGTGGGGGCGATCTGCGGCATCGCGGGAACGATGCTCATCGCACGGATAGGAACATCGACGGCTGATTCAGGCATCAATCTTGAACTCACGGCGATCGCGGCGGCGACCATCGGCGGCGTGTCGCTCCGAGGCGGAATCGGCTCGGTGCGCGGTGCCTTGCTCGGTGCCTTCCTGCTTGCAACGATCGATAACGGAATGTCGTTATTGGGCGTTTCCAGCTATGCACAGAACGTCGTGAAGGCACTCATTCTCGTTTTCGCTGTCGGGCTAGACGGCTATTTGACGCGACGCCGCTCGACACGGTAAACCCAGAGACCTTAGACGCGTAGTGCGTCCAGCGGCTGCGATCAAGAAATCTATCCCAAACCTTATCTGTTGCGGCACTCCATGCCGTGCACTCACAATGTGACAGGAGTTTTCATGAGTAACGTTACCTATGATTTTTCGGGCCAAGTTGCATTGGTGTCTGGCGCGGCGGCTGGCCTCGGCCTCGCCACCGCCAAGGCTTTTGCGGCGAGCGGAGCAAAAGTCGCGCTGGTTGATATCGACGAGGGGGCCCTGCAGGCTGCGGTCAAGGGTCTAAGGGAAGAGGGGCGCGAAGTGCTCGGCATTTGCTGCGACGTCAGTGACGATCGCCAGGTGAAGGAAATGGTCGAGAAAACGGTCAAGACTTTCGGCAGGCTGGACGCAGCCTACAACAATGCGGGCATCGTGCCGCGTGCGACGGATTTCACCGAGATCCTCCAGTCCGACTATGACCGTCTGATGGCGGTCAACCTCAAAGGCGTGTGGAGCGCAATGAAGTACGAACTGCTCCAGATGGAAAGCCAAGGCTCCGGCACTATCGTGAACTGCTCGTCTCTGGCCGGCCTGGTTGGCGGTTATGGCCGTCCCGGCTACCACGCCGCCAAGCATGGCGTGGTGGGTCTGACGCGGAGCGTCGGCATGGAATACGCTGCTCGCGGCATCCGGGTGAACGCGGTGTGCCCCGGCACCATGGTGACCCCGCAGGTCATGCGCATGTCGGACTCCAACGATCTTGACCTTGAACTTGTCGAGAAGAGCGTCCCCATCAAGCGCATGGGCCGCGCCGAAGAAATTGCCGATGCTGTGCTTTGGCTTTGCAGCTCGGGCTCGACTTACGTCATCGGCCAGGCACTCGCTGTCGACGGCGGTTACACGACTCAGTAATCGATGCCCTTATTTGATAGGTCCAAGAACAAGAACTCATCCAGCGCCATGAATCTGGCGCCTGGTTTGCGCAACTTCAGCGGAAAGAGATGGGCGTGAAAGGTTTGTTTTTTCTTGGTGACCGCCAGGTCGTCCTCGCGTCGGTTGATGACCCAACGCCGGCCCACGGTGAGGTGGTGGTCGAGATTAAAGCATCCGGCATGTGCGGCAGCGACCTGCATCCGTACCGGGCGCCCCACGATTCCGAAATCCCGCTCGAAAGACGCTTCATTGGCGGTCACGAGCCCTGTGGCGTCGTCGTCGAAGTTGGACCAGGTGTGCCGAAGCATGTCGCCAAGCCCGGTGATCGCGTGATGGTGCACCACTACCACGGCTGCACAACCTGCGCGCATTGCCGGACGGGTTGGCCGCAACTGTGCCGTCCCGCGACCCGCACGACGTACAGTGCCAATGCGCATGGCGCGCACGCGCCGTACATGAAGGTGCCGGCCTCGACGCTGGTCTGCCTGCACGAGTCACTGAGTTTCGAGGCGGGTGCTGCCATTGCCTGTGGGACTGGAACGGCATGGGGGGCGCTGGAGCGTCTGAAACCCGGTGGCAATGAAACCATCGCCGTTTTTGGCCAAGGGCCCGTAGGTCTTTCGGCGACCATGCTGGCAACCGCCCGAGGTGCCCGGGTGATTGCCATCGATCTCGACGATGATCGCCTCGCTCTCGCAAAGTCATTCGGCGCTGCGCAGACGATCAATGCCAACGACGTTGACGTCTGTGAGGCGCTGCGAGACCTGACCTCGGGCCACGGGATCGAGATGGTCGTCGAGACCACCGGTTCGTCGCAGGCCGCTCAGGCGGGCATCGACAGCACCGCCGTCTGGGGGAAAGTCTGCATGGTCGGCATCGGCAGCAAGGTCTCTATTGAAACTCGCGCACTACTGGACCGCCAGGTTACGGTCATGACCTCGTACACGATGTCGACCGTGCAACAGTATCAATGCGCCGAATTCATCGTTTCCCGCAACCTCGACCTGGATCGCCTCTTCACCGACCGCTGGCGTCTGGATCAAGCGGAGCAAGCCTATCGGGTACTCGACGCACAGTCGAGCGGTAAGGGCGTGTTCCTTTTCTGACCGCTGAACCTACCTCAAAAGACCCACCTGATCTGATGGAAGGGAACGACTTTATGAACTGGCAAGCACGCGATAACAGTCTTTACATCGGCGGCCGGTGGCTGCCACCCGCTAGCGATGATCGAATCGATATCGTCTCGCCGTGGACGGAGAGTGTCATTGCGAGTGTCGCGGCGGCTTCACCGGCTGACATGGACAGGGCGGTCACTGCGGCGCGGTGCGCATTCGATTTCGGGCCCTGGCCAAATTTGTCCATGGATCAACGGATCGCGACGGTGGCGCGCTTACGTGACATCATGGCCCACCGACGCAGTGAAGTCGCGGAGGTCATCACGCGTGAGATGGGCAGCCCGATCACGGCATCGCTGACCCAACAGGCGCAGATCCCGCTGTTGATGCTCGACGCCTTCATCGAGATCGCTCGCGACTTACCCCTTAGCATGCTGCGCAAAGCGGCAACGGGCCAAGGTCAGGTCTTCCGTCAGCCCAAAGGCGTGGTAGCCGCCATCGTGCCGTGGAATGCACCCATGATGAGCATCACGATGAAGCTGGGCCCTGCTTTGCTCGCGGGTTGCTGCGTCATTGTCAAAACAGCGCCGGAAACGGCCTTGTCCGGCCAGCTCCTGGCCGAGATGCTCGACGAAGCAGGCTTTCCGGAGGGTGTGGTCAGCGTGCTGCCTGCCGACCGGGGCCCGAGCGAGTATCTCGCGCTCCACCCTGGTGTCGACAAGGTTTCGTTCACGGGATCAACGGCTGCTGGGCGGCATCTGGCCGAAAGGTGCGGCGCGCTGCTGCGCCCGATCACGCTCGAACTAGGCGGCAAATCGGCCGCATTGATTCTCGACGACGCCGACATTGAGGATGCCGTTGAAAAGCTTCGCGTCGGTGCCTTCCGCAACTCCGGCCAGATCTGCAGCCTGAAGACCCGCATCCTGGTGTCTCGTCGGCGCAGGGACGACGTCGTCGAGGCGCTGGGGGCGCTGCTGGATACGATGCCCGTCGGAGATCCGAATGATCCCTCGACCCAGATTGGTCCGATGGTGTCGAGCCGACAGATGAACCGTGTGTCCGGTTATATCAACCAAGGCATCAAGGAGGGCGCGCGCCTCGCCAAGGGTGGGCCTGGCCTTCCGCCGGGCCTCTCACATGGTTGGTTCGTACAGCCCACGTTGTTCGCCGATGTCGATCCTGGCGCCACTATCGCGCAGGAAGAGATCTTCGGCCCGGTTTTGTCGATCCTCTGCTATGACGATGAGAATCATGCCGTCACCATCGCCAACAACTCTCAATATGGGCTCAACGGCGCCGTGTTCTCGGCTGACGTCGAGCGCGCTGTTTCTATCGCACAGCGCATCAAGACTGGAATCGTCGAGATCAATGGCTGCGGCGTTGGCTTCCTCTCGCCAATAGGCGGAGTCAAGGCCTCCGGGCTAGGACGCGAGGCTGGCCCGGAAGGGTTCGAGCCATATTTTGAATACAAGGCGATCGGTGTACCCGAGGGCTACGCTTACTGCCCTCGCCCCTAGTTCACGCACAACGAGCGTCGCGCGGGTTTCGGCATTCTCAAAATATTCTGTCCATCCAGAGGTGTTCCATGTCAGAAGTGTCAGTCGTCGCCATATCAATCGCCAAGCCCGGATACGAAGAGCGTCTGAAGGCAGCGCTCGAGGGGCTCGTCAATCCGGTTCGCAATGAGGCCGGCGCCCTGCAGTACGATCTGCATCAGGATAGGAACGACGGGAGGCGCTTCGTCGTCATTGAGCGGTGGGCGAACGATACCGCATTCCAGGCCCATGTCGCCGCGCCTCACATTGAAGCCTACCGAAAGCTTGCGAGCGACTGGCTTGAGTATGCGGAGTTTTTCGCTCTGGATCATGTGCGGTAATTTGCACTCCACGCATCTAGAAGACCAAGGAGACAAACCGTGAGAATTGGACAAGCGCAACTGGTAGCCGACGGCTTCTGCTTCCTGGAAGCGCCGAAGTGGCGAGACGGCAAGATCTGGATGTCAGACGTTTTCGGCCGGGCAGTCTATACGGTGACGCCGGAGGGCAAGCGCGAACTGGTGTGCAAGATCCCTTTGATGCCCGCGGGTCTGGGTTTCATGCCGGATGGCCGGCTGATCATTTCCTCGCACGGGGACCGAAAACTGATGCAGTGGAAAGACGGCGAGCTCTCCGTCTACGCGGATCTCTCAGCCGTCATTCCCTACTGGATCAATGATTTCGCGATCGACGCGAACGGCCGAATCTACCTCGGTAACTACGGCTACCATTACAACAAAGGTGAGGCGCCACAGCCGGCCAGGATGCACCGCGTCGATCCAGATGGCAGCATCACCGAAATCGCTACGGGCATGGACTTCCCCAATGGGGCTGTCATTATCAATGGCGGCCGCACTCTGGTCGTCAACGAAACCTGGGTGGGCCGCGTGACGGCCTTTGATCTGACGACCGACGGCAAGCTCATCAACCGACGCGTTTTCGCACATTTGGGGGAGCGTGGCCCCGATGGCATGTGCGCCGATGCCTCGGGTGCAATTTGGGTCGGCTGCTATAACTCGGGCGAGATCCTTCGTGTGCTTGACGGTGGAGAGATCACCGATCGCTTTGCCTTCGACGGGCGCGCCATATCTTGCGTTGTTGGAGGGGAGGACGGTCGCACCCTCTACATGACTGCGTTCCTGGGCGCCAACGAGGAAGTGGCACTGGCAAAACCAAAAAGCGCGCTATTCAGCGCAAAGATCGATGTTGGGCAGCCTGCCTAACCTTATTCACTATCGATAGTGCGCGGCATTCGTCCGATTTCGCTGGAGAGAACTAATGTTTGACGGTATGTCGACCACGACGAAGTAAGTCCCGATCGACATACCGCCTAACGCTGACGCTTACCGGTCCGAGCGCTTTCGCACAGCCCCCGGCGGGCGCAGTCGTTGCGTACCCTTGCGGGACGTAAGCGGCGGTTTGCGGCGCCAGTCCTCCAGTTCTCGGGCGCAATAGCAAGGGCCACGAGAAAGTGGACCACTATGAGATTGACTGAAAATCTCTCGCGGTAACGCGATCAAGACATATCGCCTCGACCTTTGCGCTACGCCATAGAAAGGTGTGCCGTAACCAAACCTCGTATGGACAAATCGAAGCCGATGACGAGGGGCCAACGACAAACCCGCCGTTCGGCCTAGGCCGCTGCGCTCACCAAATTGAGTCTACGTAGGTGTGCGTTCGTAAATAAGCGTCTGGAGTAATGAGTGCACCACCAAGCGCAATGGTCGTGGCAACGATGACTTTTTGATGAGACGTGAGCGGCACCGAAATGTTCGCCGCCCGTACGGCGATCGAAAAATCGACGGGAATCACGCGCATCCCCTCTATCGTTGCCAATGTCAACAGCCAGCGTCGGGTGCTGATTGATAATGCGAGTCGCCCGTCTTCGATGAACTTGCCAACATCAAGCACACTGATGCTCGAAATCGCAATTTCGCCCGCTTCCATTCCACGCTCGACTGCCTCACGAGCTGCTACGCTCAGCTTGCCCTGGTCGCTCAGCCATAGCAGCAAGGCGCAAGTATCGAGCACAATCATGGAGCGCTCTCTCAACTCTGAGTTAGGTCGGGTGTGGCTTCCGGATCGAAGTACACGATTCCAGCACGAAGAACGTCTATCGGATCATCGCGACCCGACGTATAACGGCGAATTTCTATGGTTGGCTTGCCACGACTCGTCACAACCACCTTTTCACCCAGAGCCTCGACTTGGCGGAACAGTTCACAAGCTTTAGCCTTAAACGTCGCCTTCGAGATGCGCTTTTCCATCTTATCTCCCCGATCTCACTCACCGCATAGCTGCTACTAGCGGCTTACAAAAGCGCCACCTTTTATCCGCAACGGCCGGTCGAGGCAAGCTGGCAAGAAGCACCACTCCGTGAATTACAAAGGAGCCTTGTGATCTCTTTCGCCCCCACGCCTCTTATCATTGTGGTACGCATTTCGCGATATTGGATTTCGTGATGGCTGGCGTAGCAAGTTCCACGAATTGACCCGTACGTGGATCCCCGCCGCGACGCTCCAATTTGCCCTGAGCAGTTCGTCTGGTTGAGGCTTAAGCTCGGACGTCCATCCGGGAATGTGCATGAAAGCGCTCTCAGTCGATGCGATCCGCGGGCATCTGCGTCGAAGGTGCGAAGCGTTGCTCGAGTTCCCGCAAACGGGGCAGCCCGCCGAGCGCGGTGAAGTCAGAAAAACTGGCGCATCGATCAAGGATGGTCGTAACGGTGCCTACCCGCCGAATCTCGGCCAGCGCCTCAGCCATGGCCTTGATGGCGACCAGGGTGGTGAAATTTGGCAGAATCATTAACCGGTAGCCGAGGCGACATAATTCGTCCGGCGTTAGAAACGGCGTCTTGCCGCTGGCGGCCACGTTGAACAGATGGTCACCGGGGATCGATTGAGGAATTTGCGCGATCTGTTCCAGTGTGCTTGGCGATTCGACAAACAGCATGTCCGCGCCGGCGTCCAGATATGCCTTGCAACGTAGAACGGTCTCGTCCATGCCCGCAACCGCCAGTGAATCGCAGCGCGCAATGATCATGAAGTCCGGATCGGAGCGTGCCTCGACAGCCGCGCGAATTTTCAGCGCCGCTTCCTCCAGCGGGATCAGACTCTTGCCGAGAAGGTGTCCACATCGCTTGGGGAACTGCTGATCTTCCAGATGGATCGCCGCGACGCCAGCCCGCTCGTATTCCCGCACCGTTCGCTGGACGTTGAGTGCATTGCCGAAACCCGTGTCGGCGTCCGCAATCACCGGGATGCTGACGGACTGGGCGATCGCGGCGGCGTTAGCCACCATTTCCGTCATCGAGATGAGGCCGAGATCTGCGACGCCGAGGCGGTCCATTGCCGTACCGCCCCCCGGCATGTAGACGGCCTCAAAGCCCGCCTGCTCCACCAGCTTGGCTGGCATCGGGCTGAAGGCGCCCGGGGCAATGAGCGTTCGGCCGGACCGTAGCAGCGCCCGCAGCTTTCGCCCGGGGGAAGCCGTGCGGGTTTGATCTTTAGAGTCCATCGGTGCCAGCCGCTGCGCCACTCGAGGCCAGCGCAGTGGTCGCCGCCGGAGATTGTTGGCCATAGGGAATCGCTCTGCCAGTCATCGGATGCAGCTTCGGCGGTTCTGGAAGCCTTTCGTCGGTGACGATACCAGCCTCGCGTGCTTTAATCTGCAACGCAATGTAGTGGGTCCAGATGCGCGCCTGGGCGAATCCGCCGCCGGTGAACCACAGCCCTTTTTGCGGCGTTGGTTTGTACATGTTGCACATTTCTCCGCCTTCGTCCATGCCCCAGACCGGGCCGAGCTTCTGCGCGATTTCATTGCCCAGCAGTTGCTGCACGACCGCATGGGGCGACTGATAGCCCGTGGCCGTGACGACCAGGTCGGCCGGCTCTATCCGACCGTCCTTCATTAAAGCGCCGTCGGGAACGAACCGCTCGATATCGCTGTATTGCAACAGGCCGATCTCGCCGTTGACGATGAGGTCTGAGCATCCGACATTGAGGTAGTAGCCGCCGTGACTCGCACGAACCTTCATTTGGTGACCACCACCCTCTGCACCAATGTCTAGCTTAAAGCCTTTGGCCTGAAGCCCATCGAGCAGTTCCCTGTCGTTTTCGAGCATGCGCTGCGTGGCAATTTTGTAGCCGCGCAGAAGAACCTCGAATGTGTTGCAACTGACGATCAGATCACAATCATCGAGTGGCAGCCCTTCGTTGTAATAGATCGAATGGTTGATACTGGCCGACTTCACGCTAAACACCGTCAGTGACCCGCGCTGAATCATCTTGACCTTTGCGCCATGGGCGTGGAGGTCTTGCGCGATGTCATGGGCAGTGTTGCCCACGCCGAGCACCATGACCTTCTTGCCATCCCATTTCGCACCGCTGTCAAAGTGATGCGAGTGAATGAGTTCGCCCTTGAAGTCCCTCAGCCCCGGTACGTCTGGCACATTGGGCTCTCCCACCACGCCGTTGGCAAATACCAGATGGCGCGGATGGAGTATGCGCTCCGTCCCATCGCCTAGTCGCACCCGGGCGTTCCAGACGCCGCGCTTCTCGTCGAATCGTCCCTCGACAAACGTCGTGTTTGTCCAGACGTTACACTCCATCGTCCTCGCATACGACTCTATCCAATCGCCCAGCATGTCTTTGGGGAGATACCGGGGCCAGCTGGACGGGTACTGCAAGTACGGCAGGTGATTCAATTCGATACCATTGTGTAGCGCCAGCGCGCTATACCGCCGCCGCCAGACATCGCCAACCTTCGGAAGCCGCTCCACGACGAGTGCATCCACGTTTAGCAGACGCAGCCGCGCGGCCAGTTCGATGCCGTTGTGACCGCCGCCGACGATGAGCACCGCTGGCTCCCGGTCGACATAGAGCTGATCCTTGGCTCTGCGTTCGCCCCAAGGTTCACCGCCGAAAGTACGTTGTTGCGACCCATCCGGTCGATTGGGCCCAATCGGCTCTTCGAAGCCCTTGAGCTCGCGCAATGACGTGCTGATCACCCAGGCCCGGCCCGGATTAGCGGTCGGCATGCGCAGGACGCCTTGTCCCCGGCCCACGGCCGTTTCGAAGTGCATGATGGCCTCTACCACTTCTACGCCGGCCCGCGTCAGACGCCGTGGGCCGGTCCGACCCTCGGCAATTCTGAAACCATGAGCTTGAACGCGTGGTTGCTCGCTCAGTAGGCGGTCAACGACGGCTTTACGGCCGTCTGATGGCGTGATGGTCCAAGTGAACGCGAGCAGGTCGCGCCAATGGGCATCCTCGATAAACAGCGCCTCCAGAGCCGACGCGTCAAGTCCGCGCAGCGCCTCGTCGAAACTAGACAGCCAGTGCTGCACACGCTCGATATCCGGCATGGATTGAACGGACGATTCCTTGACTCCGTAAGAACTTTCAGCCATCGCGATGCTCCAGTCGTAATAAGTAGGCGAGACACCGTATTGCCGGTTCGCCCGATGCCCTTTAATGTAGGGAAACATGCGGCATGCGCCTAGCCGCGTGCGCGCCAATGACCCTTGCCTTGCGCGCAAAGATCAACGCTTATTTATATCGACTGCCGAGGGGACATCTGTTGGACGACTTCGCACGTATTAAAACCTTCATCAAGGTCGTGGAGGCGGGAAGCTTCTCAGCCGCGGCACGCAATCAATATTCGGTCAGTTCCGTGGCACGTCAGGTCAAGTCCCTTGAGGACGAACTGGGAGCCCGCCTGCTCAACCGCACTACTCGCAGCCTGGCGCTCACCGATGCCGGGCGTCAGTTTTACGAACGGGTAACGGCGATCGTGAACGACTTGAACAAGGCGAAGTCCGAGGTCACGTCGATACATGAGGAAGTCAAAGGCGTTCTACGAGTGCGGCTGCGCGTAACAGCCGGAACGACGGTCGTTGTCCCAGCCTTGCCGGCCTTTCTGGCGCGCCATCCTGAGCTGGAACTAGACATCACCGTTAACGACGAGCGATGCGATCTGGTTGCCAACAACATCGATGTGGCAATGTGGCTTGGAGCAATTCCCGACGCCGAGATCGTGGCCCGTCGACTCAGTCCGACGCGGCGAATCGTCTGCGCGGCGCCGGCGTACCTCGAGCGTTACGGCCCACCGCAAACTCCCCAGGATTTGAGCCGTCACAAGTGCCTGGTGTTCGCCGCTCCGTCATACAGCAACCAATGGAGCTTCACCCGCGCGGGGCAGATTGAGAATGTTGAAGTGCACGGCAACATCCGGTCCGACAACGGCCTCGTGTTGCTGGCTTCGGCCGAGGCTGGCGTTGGCATCATAATCGCGCACGAATGGATGGTGCGCGGCGCGTTGGCAGATGGGCGTTTGATCAAGCTTTTAGGCGACTATATCGTCAACCCTCGGCCCGGCGACGCCGATCTGTATGCAGTGTTTCCTTCTAGCCGTGGGCTTTCTCGCAAGATCCGAGCGTTCGTCGATTTTTTGGTCGAGGCCTTCAGCCACGGAGACGAGCCCGCTTGACGTTGGTAGAACCGGATGGCACCACAAAAGGAGCCCTTTTTCCCGGCCACCAGACTCGCTGTTAATCGATATGCTTCACCGAGCCTTCTCGCGGGGCGTGCCAAGGACCTTGGCGACCCACGCAACAGCGGATGCGGCAAACTGGTAACGTGCCAAGTGTGGAGAATGCCGTGAAATCCAGGCCATCGAATCGTCAAACAATGTCGATGAATGTTTATGAATCTCTCGATGAGACCCATCGGGCGATCGTTCTACATCTGGAGCGGCTCAAGCTGCTTGCACAGTTGCTTCCAACCGCGCCTTCTAACGAGACTGTCCGCGGCCAGGTTCGCGAAGTGATCGACTTTTTCACTGGAGCCTCACGCGAGCACCACTACGACGAGGAAAAGTTCGTCTTTCCACCACTGCTGGCCGGCACCGATGCGACGGTGCACAAGGTCATCGAACGCCTGCGAGAAGACCACGCCTGGATCGAATTGCAATGGTTGGACATTCAAGCGCAGCTTGAAACATCTGCGGAGGGCGCATCTGCGAAAGATGGTCAGGACCTGATCGCCGCAATTGACGACTTTGCCCTCCTTATGCATGACCACATGGCCTTGGAAGAGTCTACGTTGCACTCGGTGCACTCGGCAGACTAGGCGCAATCGGTAAAGATGGCTGAATAGAGACGAGATTGATGCAGACCGCGCAGTTGGAAGTCGCTCAGCTGTGTAGAGCGCGCACCCCTCGCCGCTCTTCACGTTTACAAGAAACACGCACGTCTGGAAGAGAGGCGCCAGCGCCGTCTGCCAGTTGACGCCGCCTCATTCCTGCTGGCACTGCCAGCGCCGAGGCCGCGGTTTCCTGCGGCCTTGTCCTGTCGGCGCAACCCAGGTAGAAGTCAGCTGCAGCTTTTGCTGTCAGCGCCGAAGACCTCCTTGGCTGTCACCCAACCGGTGGGGGCGATCTTTCTCACAAACTCGCAGAGGTTGGCCTTGGTGATATTGACCTGCGGCGCATAGTAGGTCGGCACGCCGTTGACGGTCGCACTCGGAGCAGGCGGAGCCGCCCCCGTCCCGAGCGCGTGCGCAACATCGGCAGCTGTCAGCGCCAATTTGTCGATTGGAGCCCACACTGATTGAGTCTGCCAACCCTGCGCGATGTAGCGCAAGCTCGGCGTCGAAGCGTTGGTCCCGGAGACGTAGACGTCGACGGGCTTCTTGCCGGCCGATTTCAAGGCCTGGACCGCAGCCTGCCCACCGTCGTCCCACATGGTGACGACTGCCTTAATGTTCGGGTTCTTTTGCAGCGCCGCCTCCACCTCGCGCTGAGCTGATGCGGTCTCCCAGTTAGGAGTCAGGGCGTCGTACACGACCTTGATACCCGCCTTGTTGATTAGGACGTCGTTGTAGGCCTTCGACATCTCAACCTGCGCCAAGGTCGCCTTATCGCCGCGAATAAGCGCATATTGGCCGGAGGGGGAAATTTGCAGCGCCGTCGCGGCTTGAAGCTTGCCGGTTTCATAGTAGTCGCGTCCGATGTTGTACGAGGGCGTGGCGCCGACGACGAAGCGGTCATAGCCAATGACCTTGATGCCCTTGGCCTGGGCTTCCTTGACCAAGCCGGCTGCTGCTACCGGGTCGATGGCTACCAGCACCAGGACTTTGACGCCGCGCTGAATCATGCTCTCGACTTGATTCTTCTGGGTCGCGGCACTCTCGTTCGAATATTGGAAGATTACTTTGTCGCCGTTCGCCTGCGCCCGCGCGACGAAGATTTTTTCTTCGATCGCCCAGCGAGCTTGATTCTGGGTTGGAAAAACGACACCGATCAAAACTGAGCTGTCTGCGGCGCTTGCCGTGCCAGCGAGTGCGGCCGCACATAACGAGAAGGTAGCGACCGCGCGGCGGCCGGGCGAAGTGTTGCGCAGAGCCATATGTCTCCTTGAGAATTTATTTCTTTATCGGCCTCGTTGGCCTCCGCGCCAGACTCTAGTCTCGAATCTTGAACCAGGACAGTCTGTACCGGACAAAGGAGCTTTGCGCACTGAGCAAAGCTAACGATGAGTTCGATCCGGTTGGTTTCGCGTGCGCCGTTCCGATCCGATTCTTGCGACAGACCGCAAGGTGCTTACCGCGTCCGCCAGTTGCTGCAGAATTCATGCGCCTCTAACCTTCTAATTAAGGAGGGCATCAAACTCATGCTGAATCTGCACGGAAAGGTAGCTTTTGTCGCGGGCGCTGGCTCGGTCGCCGAAGGTTGGGGAAACGGCCGCGCGACCGCCGTCCTGATGGCGCGTCAGGGCGCCAAGGTGTTCGGCGTTGACTATAGTGCTGAGGCGCTATCAGGCACAACAGCCGCCATGGAACAGGAAGCAGGCGCGGACTGGACCGGCTGGCTGGCCAACATGACCTCCACCGAGGAGGTTGAAAGAGCCGTGGCCGAGTGCCTTAGCCGATACGGCCGCATAGACATCCTTGTCAACAACGTTGGCGGAAGCGCACCCGGTACGCCGGTTTCGATGTCGGTCGATGAATGGGACGGTCAGCTTGACCGAAATTTAAAGACAGCATTCCTCGGATGCAAGCATGTCCTGCCGGTGATGGAACGCCAGTTCGCCGCGGAAGGCAGGGGAGGTGCGATTGTCAATGTATCCAGCATTGCGAGCATGAGCTTTCAGGTCGATGGACGAGTGCACGTGGCATACGCCGCTTCGAAGGCTGGCCTCGAGACACTGAGCCGCGCGACGGCTATCGCCTATGTCAAGAAAGGCATTCGCGTAAACAGCGTCGTGGTTGGAATGATGCATACGCCACTTGTAGCGCATCGACTCACGCAGCAGCTTGGTACAGCGAATGCCGAAGACCTGGCAACCAAGCGCAATGCGCTCATTCCAATGGGCCGCATGGGCGACGCGTGGGACGTCGCGAATGCTGTAGTGTTCCTGGCAAGTGACGAAGCAGGATACATAACGGCGACACAACTCGTCGTCGATGGCGGAGTGACGGCAGCGCGACCGGGGAACGTTGACTCCGATGCCCGCTGAACAGCAACATTGTTCCGAGAAAAGCGCTGTGACCAACTCGTCAACGCACCTGCCCGTCCGCGCTGAATGGTTGGCTACGCACAGCGAAATGGCGTTGGATCCGGCCCTTCCAGTTATCGACTCGCACCACCACCTGTACGACCGGCCGGGCTCGCGGTATCTTTTCGACGATCTTCTGTGCGATATCCGCGATGGCCACAATGTTCGCGCCACGGTAATCGTGCAAGCCCGATCGATGCTTAGAGCTGATGTCCCAGCGCACTTGCAACCTCTTGGTGAAACAGAATTCGCCAACGGCGTCGCCGCCATGAGTGCGAGTGGAATCTACGGCGACGCTCGTGTTTGCGCCGGGATTGTTGGATTTGCGGATTTGACGCTGGGGGATGCCATTCGACCGGTGCTGGAACGCCACATCTCGCTGGCTGGCGGCCCAATCGACACGGGCGGTCGGTTTAGAGGCGTGCGACAGTCCCTGACCTGGGATGCAGACGCCTCGCTTACGAACCCCCTCTATCCCACTACGCAATCCATGATGGACGAACCCCTCTTCCGCCGCGGGTTCGCGCATCTTGCCCCATTGGGGCTGAGCTTCGAAGCCTGGGTTTTCTTCCACCAGCTTTCGAGGGTCGCCGGACTTGCGCGCGCATTCCCGCAGACCCAGATTGTGTTAAACCACTGTGGCGGAGTCCTCGGCATTGCAGCGTACGCGAATCGACAAGCCGAGGTTTTCACGCACTGGAAACTGGGTCTGCAGGAGCTAGCGGACTGTCCCAATGTCATGGTGAAACTTAGCGGTCTAGGGATGCGGCTTGGTGGTTTTGCGTTTTCGGACCGCGAACGCGCGCCCAGTTCTGACGAGCTTGCCGACGCCTGGCGCCCTTGGATCGACACGTGCATCGACACCTTCGGGCCCGACCGATGCATGTACGGCAGCAACTTCCCCGTTGACAAAGGCAGTTATGGCTATGGCATCGGCCTGAACGCGCTCAAGAGACTAACGGCAGAATATAGCCGTGATGACAGGGCGAACATATTCTGGCGCTCGGCACAGACGTTCTATCGCTTGCCGGAGTCGAGTATGGTTATGTCGTCATCGAACCGGTGATGAGACGGCTCCAACAGCACGTGAGATTAGTGCTCGGTCAGATTACAACCAGGAGACATTCGTGAGTGGACGACTGCAGGGCAAGGTTGCCATCGTGGTGGGCGCCGGGCAGTTCCCGGGCCAAAGTGTAGGAACGGGCAGAGCAACAGCCCTGCGATTCATGCAGGAAGGTGCAACCGTGTTGGCTGTCGATCGTAATCTCGATTCCGCCCGCGAGACGATCCAACTCGCCGGCGATACGGCCGGAAGCTCGGAAGCATTCGAATCGAACGTGACGGTCTCGGAAAGTCTGAAAGCGGCTGCCGAATTCGCGGTGGCGCGGTGGGGGCGTATCGACATCCTGTTTTACAACGTAGGTGTTTCAATCGCGGGTGGAGACCGCCCCATCGACGAGATCACCGATGACGTCTTCGATCGCATCACCAGCATTAACCTGCGCGGCGCCGTGATGGCTGCCAAATATGTCCTGCCGATCATGCGTCAGCAACAGTCTGGCGTGGTCATCAACGTGGCGTCCGTGTCTGCCATCGAGACAACGCGGCCGAACATTACCTACCGAACCAGCAAGGCCGGCCTGATTGCATTCACGCAGCAACTGGCCATCCAACATGCTGAGCATGGCATCAGGGCAAACGCGATCCTGCCAGGTATCATCGACACGCCGATGTCCGTCGACCAGCGGGTGAAACTACTCGGCGGCTCACGAGAGGAATTGGTGGCCAGGCGCAGCCGGGAGGTGCCTTTGCGCGGGCAGCAGGGAACTGGCTGGGACGTAGCCAATGCGGCAGTCTTCCTCGCCTCCGACGAGGCTTCTTTCATAACTGGCGTCAGCCTGCCCGTGGACGGCGGCATGCTCATGCGGATCGGCTACTAAGACAGCGGGAAATCAATATGATAAACGACCGAAATCTCGACGGCGCAGGCGAAGCAGGAGGCTCGGCCAACATTGACGGCGCCGCAGATCTAGATGGTATCTTCAGCACACCAGCGGTAGTGAAGAAGCTTCGCGCTATCGCGCCGTCGAACTACGCAGCGGCTCAGCGTTTCTGGCAATCGGCCCAAAAGGCTACGGCGCTGACCCCGCGCGTGAAGGAGCTAGTCCTTCTTGCACTGCACGCAACCTCAACGGCGCTCGATAGCGATGGAGTTCGACGGCACGCCGATCGGGCGGTCGCGGCAGGCGCTTCCGAGCAGGACATATTCGACGTTCTGCTGACGATCGTCGGCATCGCTAACCACGCGCTGTACTTCGCGGTGCCGGTGTTGATGCGCGAATTGCGGTCGCTTGGCCACCCCGATGCTGGGCTTCCGCCGATTACTGCCGAATCGGAGACCGTCAAAGAAGAATTTATTCGCGCGCGCGGCTTTTGGAACGACCAGCGCGATGTCATTGTCAGGGCGATGCCGGACTATTTCACCGCTCTCGCAGAGTTGTCTGCCGAGCCCTGGACGAACGGTTCACTAACGGACAAAGAACGTGAACTTGTCTGCATCGGCATCGACTGCACGGTGACTCACATGTACGAACCGGGGCTGGTCATTCACATCCGAGGAGCCCTGAAGCAGGGAGCAACCCGGGCCGAGATTCTCGAGGTTTTCCATCTCGCTGCGATGACCGGCCTGTCTGGATACATCCTTGGCGCCGAGGCGCTTTACGGTCAGGACAACCCTCGACGGTAACTCGGAGCCCGTTCGAAATCGGCTTAAAGACGCCATTTTGTTTGCCGTATAGCGGCGCCGGCGGACTTTCGGCGCAGGGAGCAGAGACGCCTTTCAAGTAAAGGAGCGGCAGCTTCTCGGCGCTCCGACGCCGGCCGTGCGCCGAGCAGTGATGCCGTTTCAACCGGCTTGACAGCCCGTCTTGTACCGGGAGAGGCGGCTGTGCTCAGATCCGTCAAGCGCGCCCGGAAATCGATAGGATTGAAATTAGGATAGCCTTGGTGATGCGCATCGCGTCCGCCCCCGGGGGAGATCCGGTCGGGCGTGCGCATTCGCTCGGCCTGATTCACCCGACAATTCCTACGCTTTCCAGGAACTGAGCCCCGAGTCGTTTGGATGATATTGGGCACCATTAGATCGTTTGACAGTGGCCGACAGGTATTAGCCAAGCAAGGAGCCTTTCTCACTTTTGCGTCCGGGGCAACGTTCCTTACCGTGCGGCCGCCTGTTATCCGCCGCCGCCCGGTCCTAGAATGAATTCAGGACAGAACACTGCTCGCAAGACCAGGACCGGCACTTCAACTTCTGCTTATCGGACCTGGTGTCGGAAGTCGCAAATACATCGGGCGTTCGTTTCCAGCCAATGAGCCTTCACGCAGCTTATGCACTTGATATGGGCTCAAGAAATACCCGCCACTCATTTAGTACGCGGCATGCTTCAGACATCCCCGACCGCGCGTGGATGCCAATTCAAAACGGGCGTCAATGAAAAACGCCGCAAAACAGGATCAAACAGGAGACATCCTAGTGAAATTCAGTGAAGCTGTGCGCAAAATTGGCGCCATTTCCATCGGGAATCTTGGTGAGATCTACGATTTCACTGTATTTGGACTGTCGGTCCCATTCCTGGCGAAGCACTTTTTTCCAGTGGGGCAGCCCCTAGCGGCAATCCTGAGTACATTCGCTGTATATGCAGTCGCCTTCGGCGCGCGGCCATTCGGCGGCGTCCTGTTTGGCTATTTGATGGACCGGGTCGGACGGGTCCGAGTGCTCGTGATCACAATATGGTTGATGGCTGCCGGTACGGCATCTATCGGGTTACTCCCAACATACGACACGATCGGAATTGCAGCGCCGATTTTGCTCGTAGCTGCGAGGTTCGCGCAAGGGCTGGCGATGGGCGGTGAATTTACCGGAAGCATGATTTACATCGTGGAATCGGCGCCTCAAGGGCGTAGAGGCCAATGGGTGGGCATTGCGTTCACCTTCGCGACGCTCCCCTTGGCCATTGCGACAGCGATCCTTCTCGGATTTCAAAGCTTGATCGGCAAAGCGGACTATCTCGAGTGGGGTTGGAGAATCCCGTTCCTCTTCGGCGGGCTGATCGGTATATTCGGATTTGTGATGCGTAAAGGTTTGGACGATCCTGCTGAATACGAGTTGGCGCGCAAGAGTGCAGTGTTTGAAGACAAGTATCGAGGCTTGACGCGGTCAGCAAGAAAGTCGATGCTTTATGTTGCGATGCTCATGCCTATCCAGGCTGTGGCTGCGTACCTTCTCCTCGGCTTCATGTACACCTTCCTCATGAGGCAGGTTGGACTAGACTCAAAAACTGCGCTACTTGCAAATGGCGCCGGCATATTGACGTACTCCTTGCTTGGCGCTGCTGCGGGAACACTTAGCGATCGTTTCGGACGTAAAAGGTTGCTGACAGCTGGCGCTCTGTGGATAGCATTGGTCGCTTACCCGTCCGTCTGGTTGGCCGCCAATGGTTCTCTACCTTGGGTGGTGCTCGGCCAGATCGCAATTGGAATCGGTATCGGTCTGTATGGAGCCACGTGCACCGTCACAAGTACAGAGTTGTTCCCGACGCAGTCTCGCGCGACAGCGCACGCGCTTGCATACCAGATTACGGTTGCGATCCTTGGCGGCACCACTCCGCTAATGTGTGCCTGGCTGATTAGCGCGTTAAATACACCGCTCGCGCCAGGATGGTACGTCACTGGATTTGCGGTAGTAAATCTGTTGCTGATTCAGTTCCTGCCCGAGACAAAGGACGTCTTGCTTAGCCGATCGGTCTGCGACGATGGGCACGAGTCAGGGTTGCACGGCATTCCGGAACGACGCACCCCCGGCACTCTTCGAACCTAATGTCCTGTAATAAGAAAACTGGTCGACGCGTACAGCCGGCTGCTCGCGGTGACAGTGATTGGGTCTTCATCCGACCGTGTCCAATCAATGCCCTGTCTGATATGAAGTGAGCAACATCCCCACTACTCATTTTGAAACCGCTTCTAGAAGAATGATGAAGTCGAAACAAATGGAGAAGGGAATGGGAAATAGCAGGACGATCACTGAGGACAATGATCCAAGATTGCTTATCGCCAGACCCTGAGCGAGGCTTCAGAGTCAGCCACTATTGGCGATCGAGGATTGGGCATTACGTTTGCGTTGTCGCAGACAATGGAACAGGCTCGAAGGCGATGTTCCTTTATCGTCACCGAGATGGAGTCTGGTGCATCTTTCCGCCAGAACCAAAAAGACCTGTTATGCGGATTCCGGAACATTGTTAATTAAGAATGCGGAAGTCGATGAACCATCAACACATCTAACCGATGCTAAATTGCGACGATGCCGTCTGGTCGGATGGAATCGTGCACTGCTATTGAACAGGCCACCGGAGTTTGTCGGTGTACGCGCGTTCAGGTAGCCGACGCCGAGGACGAGAGGACGGTTGCTGTATCCGGCCCCCAGCGACCGGATCTGGTTTTCCGACATGTTGCCGGCGATGCCGTCGAAGCTGTACGTGCCACCGAGCGTCAGACCGTTGTAGTTCGCGCTTATGTACTTGACCGTGTTGTTGGTGCGGCATGTGTTGTTGAAGTTGTCCACGTCTTCCGGGTGAGCCGCGATGGCGCCACCCGCCTGGTCGCCTACTTCCAGCGGACCGACGTAGTCGACGACGGAGTCGTACTGGCTACCCAGCGTGACCATATCAAACTGGCTCGACATGCCGACGTAAGCCTGACGGCTGAACATGAGGTCGCCTTGAGCCAGCTTGCCGGCGTTCACGTCAAAACCGTTCTCGATCACGAAGATAGCTTTCACGCCACCGCTGAGGTCTTCCGTGCCGCGCAGAAGGAAACGGCTGCACTACAGCACGCCGCTCGACACGTTATACAAGTGGTGGCCATCTGCATTCGCATTGATGTTGAAACCTTCATCAATGAAGCCGTAAAGGGTCACTCTGCTCTGCGGGTGAGCCACGCCTGAAGATGTGCCCAATGCTGTCAGAGCGAGAAGCGACTTTTGCATCGAATGATCTCCGTAGGATTGTTTCTAGGTTCACTGTTTTGGTGCAACTCTAACCGCGGATATCCGCTACGAGTGCGGCATATCCGTTACCAGTGCCTTCTCCTTGCGCTGCAACTCCTCCTCGAGTTGCTTGATGTGCGCTGGATGTGTTCAGCCGCGAGATTGTGGGCCTCGGAGTGCAGGAAGCGGAATCTGCAGAACTTGCCGCGTTGCTTATGCGGCGCACGCGTCCGGCAAAGGGGCTGGCGGGACGTCCTCTGGTGCTGCACTCGGACAACAGTAGCGCGATGAAGGGTGTGACGATGCTCGCCACGCTCCAGAACCTGGGCGTGATGGCTTAGTTCAAACGACCACGCGTGAGTAACGACAACCCGTACGCCGAGAGCGCTGTTCCGCACGTGCACGTACCGGCCCGACTACCCGCGCAAGGCGTTCGCGAGTCTCGACGAGTCTCGTGCCTGGACGCAGCAGTTCGTTCGTTGGTACAACCACGAGTACAAACACAATGGCTTGAAATTCGTCACGCCGGCGCAGCGTCAAAGCGGCGTCGCTACCGAAGTGTTGGCGCAGCGGGAAGTCGTCTATGCGCAGGCCATGGCACCATGGCGCACAACCATCAACGGTGGTTTCGCTCGATCCGTAATTGGGAATTGAAGGACGAAGTCTGGCTCAATCCGGAGCGAATGCCTCGGACCGAATTAAAGCAGTGTGCGTGAAGTGACGCGGCAACTACGTTGACAAAGACCGCTATAAATTTTCGAAAGTATCAATTGTTAGCGGCGCTAGCGCGCCGCCCACTCTACTACCCTCTCTTCGCGTCATACTCTTTCAAGCTCGACAAGGATAAGATAATAACGGCTGCGATGACGTTCATCGTTGCAAGAAAGTACAGCCCTCCGGAGAAACTACCGGTTGCGTCTTTTACGAGACCCATCACCCAAGGTCCCGCGAAACCACCCAAAGCTCCAACACAACTGATAATGGCTATCGCTCCAGCGATCGCCGTACCGCTCAGAAACGTCGATGGAAGTGTCCAGAATGCCGAAACACAGCCATACGCGCCGAATGCCACAAAGCTGAAGGCTATCATTTTCACTTCGAGCGTCTGCGTGGTCGCAGCCGCGATCAGAGCGACAGCCGCCACGAACAGCGGAACGGCGGTATGCAACCGACGTTCTTTCTTGGCATCAGACCGACGGCCGAGCCAGACAATGCCAGCGCATCCGGCGATGTACGGGATGGTGGACACCAGCCCCGTGCGGAAGTTGTCCAAGCCGAAGTGCTTCACAATCTGTGGAAGGAAGAAGCCAACGCCGAACACGGTCAAAACAATGCTGAAATGGACAAGGGCCAGAAGGAGGATCCGCGGTTCCAGCATCGCCTGCAGTACAGAGTACTGGCGGACATCCATGCGTCGCTTTTCTTCCGCGGCCAGCGTGAAGGTAAGCCAGTCCTTTTCGTCCAAGGGCAGCCATTTCGCACTTTTCGGGTTGTCTGGCAGCCTGGAAAGAACGAGCCCCGCGAGGAGTATTGCGGGCACCGCTTCGAGAATGAACATCCACTGCCAGCCACGTAATCCGAGAAACCCATCGAGACCGAGAAGAGCACTTGAGATTGGACCGCCAATGAGGAACGCCATAGGGCCAGCGACTTGCAGGTAACTAATCACACGGCCGCGATACGCGGCAGGAAACCATGTGGTCAAGTAGTAAAGCATTGCGGGGAAAAAACCGGCCTCCGCCGCCCCGAGTAGCGCCCGCATGGCGTAAAAACTATTCGCTCCCTTGACGAAAGCCATTCCCGCCGCGACGACGCCCCACGTGAACATGATACGCGCGACCCACCGACGAACTCCGAAACGGGTCATCAAAATATTTGAGGGAACCTCCATGGAAAAATACATCAGGAAGAACAGCCCCGCTCCGAATCCAAATTGCGACGCAGTGATCCCGATGTCTTTGTTCATCTGGAGCGCAGCAATGCCGATGTTGGTTCTGTCCAGGTATGCAATGAAATAGCAGAGGAGGATGAATGGAACGAGCCTTTTTGTTGCCCTCCCAATCGTTCGCCGTTCGAGAGATTCATCGGAACGTCCAATTGCATAGACGCTGCTTTCATCTTCATCACTCGACTTGCTTTGTTCGAGCGTCTGCATATTTTCGTCTCCTTACTATAGTTGAGCGGCTTTGTCCGCGTCTACTGCCGGCGAAGTGGAATATTCTAAGCATCTCCTGCCTTTGTCATGAGGCTCAATTGCAAGGCGAGGTAAACTTGACTAAGAACACCGCGATAGTCTCTACCTTGATGTTCAAACATCGACTCGGCGCTCAGGATGTAATCCTCCATCTCGATTACCTAAGCAAGCTTGAAAACATCGATGATTACGGAAGTTGGAGGCTGCCGCATGCAGGCTTGGTGCGTTTCGTCGAAGGCTCCAGATTTAGAAACCGCATCGAGATTTGCTAGCAGGTTCCTCGTCTCGCCGTCCAACGAGACGTCACTTCGCACTTTCCGATCGTTCGTCATATCAGTGGTAATTTCAAGTGGAATATCGATTGACGCTGCAGCGGGAGCCGCCACCTAGAAGTATAGGCTCACGGGGAAGCGTGGGCCGGCGACGGAGCGCAAACGAGCATTGCGCTCAATGGAAAGCACGTTGGCACAGTGAAGACAGGAAACACTGATCCACACTTTCGGAATGGCACCAACAAGAGACCTCACCCGAAACTCTCAGTCCTTACTCCACCCGCTCGGCGCCGGCACTGAACACGGTCCTTCCACGCCGACGCTGGAGAAGTCGGCCGGGCCAACCACCTAGAGATATTCCATGTCCGACGAATAGTCGAATAGAAAGTGTCGGATTCCCGGACGTTGATGTACGCAATCACCCGCGGACACTAAAGTCTCTTGCTCCTCGTACATGAATTTCGCCCAGCCCTTGAGCATGTACACGATGTGAAACTCGGCATTGTGAACGTGCCATCCGGTTCCCGCTTCGGGTTCGGCGTTCGCGCGGACGAGATGTGCTACAACTTTTCCTTCCGTAGCCGTGGCGATTCCAAGGTCACGATAAACGAAAAAGTCCCGCAGGCCGCCGCTTTTGAACGCCGTGTCGCCGGGGTGCACGTGAGAGAAGTGAGTTGTCGCAGTCATGTTTTTGCACCATCAGAGTCTAAAAACTTCGCGTGGTCAATGGCAGGCTGCAACCGACCAGGAGGGTCAAGAGCTGGCGATTCGGTAAATTCGTTACCTGATCTCTTCTTCTGGCGTTATACCGAGTGCTACGAGAAAGCGCGCGACCATGTTGTAGGTCGCGATTGACGCTGTAATTTCCACGAGGTCTTGCGTGTTGAAACGTTGTCGCAGAGTCTCGAAAAAGGCATCATCGACTTGTACATTGCGCGTCATCTGTTCCGCATAGCGAGCAACCAGCGCTTCGTCCTCGTCCATTCCCTGAAGCGCATCGATGTTGTTCCGTTCAAGATATGCCTTCAATGATTCCAGTTCTTCCTGCGCTCCACCGGCAGCCAGGAAGTCTGGTGCATGGTGATGATATTCGTAGCGCGCACCGGTAATTAGCGCGACGGTGCAAATGCCCAGCTCCCGGAGCTTCCGGCTGACCCCTAGCTCAGTGCGCACCCCCTTCAGATACACGTTCCAGGCGCGGGCCAGCGGTTCACTCCAAAGCAGAGCGCGATCAAGGTCTATAAGCTTGCCACCACGGCGCTCAACGATCGCCTCGACGAGTTCAGCTGGTTGTGCCTTTTGTTCTATGGTCCACTTTGAGATACGCATAAGGTCAATACTCAGTTTCAAAATGTTGTTGAGGGTGAAGGAACGCCATATCGCTTTTCAATCTCTTGCAATTTCCTGAGGCCACCGAGGGCGGTGAACCGTTGAAGCTCGCGCACCGATCTACTACTCCAGCGACTGCCCCAGTTGACTTAATCTCTGTCAGCACTTCTCTCATCGCCTTAATCGCTGCGAGTGTAGCGAAGTTGGGAACCAACATGAGCCTGAAGCCCAACGCGCCACATCATCCACGAACAGGATCGGGGTCTTTTCGCTCGACGCCAGGTTGGACACACGCTTTCCAGGCAGACGTCTTCGGATCTCGGCAATCTCATCAATCGAGCGCGGCGACTCTACGAAGTGCATG
This sequence comes from Paraburkholderia sp. BR10923, assembly GCF_040948765.1. Lineage (NCBI taxonomy): Bacteria > Pseudomonadati > Pseudomonadota > Betaproteobacteria > Burkholderiales > Burkholderiaceae > Paraburkholderia > Paraburkholderia sp. BR10923. Next base: position 391,936 of record NZ_JBFPKO010000008.1, read on the forward strand.
TCAGCGCCCGCCTGCACGCCGGCGCTTAAAGGGCACCATCACGGGCCAACAACTCGCGCAAGTTTTTGGTAGGCGGTCTGATTCGGCGGCTCACCAAAGACTCCAGCCACCGCGTCACGCTCTCCGCAGGCGTCAATGCTCGAGCCTCCCCCAGCTGCGTTTCCGTCGTCGCGTCGTACATTTCCAACCGTCTCCAGTTCACTAACGAAAGCTTTCGAGGCAGGGTTGCGTGAAGCGTTCTGACAGAAACAATTCTAGAAATCCGCCATCGATTGAACTAGACGCCCCAGCGCCAAGCATCATTGCCCTAAGAGGCGTTAACAAAATGAGTTCTTCAGCTTTCGCCAGCAGATGATGCAGCAGGCAATTTTCATGAAGGCTTCATGGATGAATGCAAGCCGTTCGAAGCGGATGCGCAGTCGTCGAAAGTTATGA